>CAYTAY010000040.1:0-19315 GCA_964435845.1 uncultured Azoarcus sp. | reverse complement strand
GATCACCGGCTCCTCGGCCTCGGCCGGCAGCACCGAGCGCACCTTGTTCACCTGGGCGGCGATCTGGGTGAGCGCCTCGTTGGGGTCGGCGTCCAGCCGCAGGAACGCCTGGATGTTGCTGACGCCGGCGACGCTGGTCGAGACCACGTAGTCGATGCCCTCGGCAGCGGCCACCTCGCGCTCGATCGGCGTGGTGACGAAGCCCTGCATCAGGTCGGCATCCGCCCCGAAATAGGTGGTGGTGACCGTGACCACCGCGTTCTTGATCTCGGGAAACTGGCGGACGTTGAGATCGAGCGCTGCCCGCAGGCCGAGTAGCAGGATGAACAAGCTGACGACGGTGGCCAGCACCGGCTTGTTGATGAAGACGTCTGTGAAGCGGACCTGCATGGTTTTCTCCCCTGCCGGCCGGTCAGGTGTTGTCCGGACGTGGATCCGCGTCGGCGGGTGGCTGCAGCGAGGGTTCGTCGTTGACCTTCACCCGCGCCTGGTTGCGCAGCTTGAGCAGACCGCTTGTGGCGATGCGCTCGCCGGGCTCCAGGCCTTGTACTATCTCCACCAGATCGCCGCGACGCGCACCGGTCTGAACGAAACGCTGGGAGACCTGCAGGTCGCCGTTGCCATCGTCGGCGAGCACGAACACGATGTTGCCGTAGGGGTTGAAGCGGATCGCGCTCTGCGGCACGACACGGATCGTGCGTGGCTCCCCGGTTTCGATCCCGACACGACCGAACATGCCCGGCTTGAGGCTGCCGTCGGGGTTGGCGATCTCGGCCTGTGCCGCGAAACTGCGCGTGCTCTCGCGAACCGCCGGCGCGATGGCGCGAATGCGTCCGGTGAAGTCGCGCCCCTCGGAGTCGACCCGGACGCTGATCGCCTGGCCGTTCGCGATTCGGGCCACGTGACGCTCGGACAGCGTGAAGTCGATGTGGATCGGATCGGTGGTCTGCAGCGATACCACGGGCTGACCGGCAGCGAGAAACTCACCGAGACTGACTTGGCGAATGCCAAGTACGCCGGAGAAGGGGGCACGCAGCGTCTTTTGCCGGATGCGGGCTCGCTGTTCGGCGACCGCTGCGGCCGCCTGGTCGGCCTCGCTCTGCCGCCGCGGCAGGTCGGCTTGCGGCAGATTGCGCTGCGCCACGAGGCGTTGCGTGCGCTCGAGTTCCACGCGCGCGAGCCGCTCTGCCGCCTCCAGGCTGCGCAGGCGAGCCTGGTCGGTTTCCGAATCCAGCACCAGCAACTCTTCGCCGGCTTCGACCCGGCTACCGCTGTCGAAACGGATCTCACGCACGATGCCGCCGACTTCGGTGGTCAACGTCGTACCCTGGACCGCGGAAAAACTGCCGACCGCCTCCAGACGTTCGACCCACGCATCCTCGCGTACCTCGGTCGCGGTGATGCTCGCCACTGGCTCCGGCATGTTGTCGAAGAACTCGTCGATCTTGCCGCCAACGAAAGCCTTGAAACCGAAGATGCCACCAAACAGTAAGCCAACGCCAAGCAGCATGATGATCATTCGCTTCATGCGAAAACTCCAAACGACCTCACGGCCTTGAGATATCGAAAACTTCTTTGCGGATTCGTGCGACCAGCGCGGCCATGCCCCGCTCGTCCGCCAGATCAACCAGAGGCTGCCAGCCCATGCCGTTGAGCAAGGCCTGCAGGTGACGGAAGCGCAATCGCTCAGAGTCGGCGATCTGCAGCGTCTCCATCAGCCCCTGGACCTGGCCGAGCGCGGTCATGCCTTCACACAGGCTCCATGGCCCGAGACTGGTCGCGGTGAGCGACAGCCCTTGCGTATCAAGATCACCGGCTACGACCGCATCACGCACGATGCAATTGACGATCTCCGACATCGGACCGCTGCAGGCCAGCGCCTCGGCACGCCGGGCCTCCGAGGTCTGCTCCCACACCGCCTCGGTCAGCACATAGTGCTTGAGCTTCATGTGCTGGGGATGACGTCTGGCGAACTCGAGCTCGGCCACCGCGATCGCGACCATCCGCTCGCGCGGGCTCCCACCGCGCCAGCGGTCCACCTGGCGGAAGAAGTCGAGGTGCGCCTCGACCTCGCGCACCACCAGCGCCAACAGCAAGTCCTCCTTGGACTGGAAGTGCTGGTAAAGCGTGCCGGTGGCGTAATCGCAGGCTGCCGCAAGCGGCCCCATCTGCAGTCTCATGAAACCGCTTTCGGCAATCATCCGCTCGGCGGTGTCGAGAAAGAGCGCCTCGCGCGCCTCACGCTCTCTTTGCTTGCGTTCCTGGGTGCCCATGTCGCTCGCTACGAACAAACAGGCCTCGTATTTTGAACCTAATTCATTTTCTAGGCAAGCATTCGCTCGGCCGCAATGCGCACTGCCAGCCGGCTCAGTGACGCATAGGCTTCGCCGGCGTCAGCATCGAAGTCGCCTACCGCACGCCCCTGCGCCTCTATTACCACGTGGTCGCCGCGTGCCGCCGGGCCGGTGAGCGCTGCGCGGCCATTGGCGAGTACATTGTCGAGCGCCTTGGTGGCCAGCGGCGCGAGCAGGCGCTCGGCCACCTCGGGGGCGACGCCGCCCTCGGCGTAGAGGCGTCGCGCGACATCGATGACGACGACCAGGAAGTTGGACGCGAACACCGAGCCCGCGTGATAAAGCGGCTTGGTCTCCACGCCCAGCGAAAAGCACTCGCCGTCGATCCGCTCGAACCCGGCCGCCAGCTTCTCGCACAACTGCACATCGCCCTCGAGCCCGACCAGGGTGCCGGCGAACTGCGCCAGCGCAGTTTGCGGGTCGGCGAAGCTCAGCACCGGATGGGCGCTGGCCACGCGGGCGCCGAGCTTGCGTGCAGGCTCGAGCACCGACGACGCAGTGAAGCCACTGAGGTGAAACACCGCATCCCCCACGCGAAGCAACCCGGAGGCGGCGAGCGCGTCACCGGCTTCGATGATCGCGGTATCCGGCACGCCCAGCATCCACATATCGGCCGGCCGCATGTCCGCCAGCGCTTCAACCGGCCGGCCGGCGCCGACGAAAGCGACGGCTTCGGTCGCCCCCGCCGGCGAACGGGTCAGCACGTCCTGGATCTCGTAGATACCGCGCTCAGCCCACAGCCTGCCAAGTGTGCTCGCTGCGCGACCGCAACCGACGATGTTGAGCGTAGCCACCGTTTCTCCGTCAGTTCCGTGGCACCAGACGCCACAGCGAGGTGATCTCGGCTGCACGCGCGGCGTGCAGCGGGTCGTCACGATCGCTGGCGCGACCATGCACCGGTCGGGTGTCAAGCCGACCGGCGACCGCCAGTCCGGCGGCCTCGAACATGGCGAGCAGGGCCTGTCGGCTGCGCAGCCCCAGGTGTTCCGCAAGATCCGACAGGATCAGCCAGGCTTCGCCGCCCGGGCTGAGGTGCTCGCCGACGCCATCGAGAAAACCCTTGAGCATTCTGCTGTCCGGGTCATAGACCGCATGCTCGAGCGGCGAGGTCGGCCGCGCCGGCAACCAGGGCGGGTTGCACACCAGCAAGGGAGCGCGGCCCGGAGGGAACAGATCCGCGGCGACCACCTCGACCCGCCCGCCCAGGCCGAGCCGCTGCAGGTTGTCCCGTGCGCAGGCAAGCGCCCGGGGGTCCATGTCGGTGGCCACCACCCGCTGCACACCGCGCTTGGCGAGCATCGCGGCAAGCACGCCGGTGCCAGTGCCGATATCGAAGGCCAGCGCCCGCGAGGGCAGCGGTGCCTCGGTCACGAGATCCAGGTATTCGCCGCGCATCGGGGAAAACACCCCGTAATGCGGATGAATATTCGCGCCCAACGCGGGCACCTGTACACCCTTGAGCTGCCACTGATGGGCGCCGAGCAAACCGAGGAGCTCACTCAGCGACAGCACGAAATCGTCTTCACCCGGGCCGAACACCGCCTCACAGGCGGGCGCGATATCCGGCGCCCGTCGCAGCGGCACCCGGTACCCGGTCTCGACCGGTATGAGCAACATGCCGAGGATGCGCGCCCGCTGTGATTGCGCCAAACGGTAACGGTCGAACACGGCGCGACCGGCCTCACCCGCTGGTTCCGACTGCGTACGGCGGCGCTTGCCGCCGCGCTCGACGCGGCGCGCGATCGCCTGGCGCAACTGCCGGGCGTTGTGATAGTCGCCTCGCCATAACAGCGCGGTGCCTTCGCACGCCAGGCGCCAGGCGGTATCGGCGTCGAGCGTGTCGTCGGCAATCATCAGCCGGCGCGGCGCAGGCAAGCCGGCGGCCGACTGCCAGCGCGCGCGTCGCTGCTCGCCCGCTTCCTCCCACTCCAGCATCGATGCGGCGCTCACCCGCGACCTCCGCGCGTGTGCTCCACTACCCACACTGCGGCTTCCGCCACCTGTTCGAAACCACTGGCCGCGCGCAGCAATTGGGTGAGCCCCTTGCGGAACGGGGGGGGTCGTCGATGCCGACCACGCGCTGGCGGTCATTGCTGTTCAGTATCATTCGTTTCTTCCAGTTCATGGCGCGGCCGGGGCGCAGCGCACGCTCACGGCAAGCTCCCTGACCGGTGCCCTCATCATAGCCCCGTGATGCATGGCGGGCCAGCCCGGTGGGCGGGGATCGATGCGATCGCGGGATTCAGGGCAAGGGCCGGGCCAGCGCCGCATGCTCGGGATTACCGAGCCAGCGCTGCATCATGCGGTAGCGGTCGAGGTCGAAGGCCGGCACCGGTAGCTTGGCGCACAGCGCGGCGAAGCCGGATTCGCCATCCGCGCTGCCGAGATGGCACCAGCGGTCGAAGACATGCCAGGCACTGCACTGCGCATGTTCGGAATGCTCCACGAAGACGACCGGGCCGGCCCAGGGCCAGGGCTTGAGCGAGACCGAAGCCAGGGCGCCGAGCAGTCGCGCATCGTGTGTCTCGGGCGACTCCCGGCCGGCACAGACACCGGCGCAACGTTTGTTGCAAAAGGCCCGACACGGTCCGTTGGCGGCCGATTCGATCCCCAGCCGTCGCGGGCAGAGCATGTAGGCGGCGGCAAGCTCGCGCAGCACATGGTCGGCCTCCTTGCGGTTGCGGAACGTGCCATGCACGTCTGCCCAGCCGGCTGGATCGCTTCCTGCCAGCGCCACCCGCTGCAAAGACGGCGGACGCCTGCGACGCGCCACAACCTTGAACCCGAAGGCCTCGGCGCCGCCCTGCGCAGTCCGGTTGTGGCTCGGTTGCAAGCTCGTGAGCAGTTCGGCCTCGAGCAGCATCGCCGACAACGCACCGGCAGTCTCGTGCCACTCGAGACGCCTGACCCTATCCACCAACTCGGCCTGCTTGCCGGCGCGCTCGCGGCTCGCGAAATGCTCGAGCACCCGGGCTCGCAGGCTGACGCTGCGGCCCACGTAGAGCGGCGCGTCATCCTCACCGTAGAACACATAGACGCCGACCGCGTCCGGGAGACCCTCGAGCACCCCTTCGGGCAGGGTACGCGGACGTGGTGCGAGCTTCATCGCGCGCTCGCAAGCGACGGACAAGGCCCTGGCGGTAAAACGCAGCCGCGCCATGTCGAGAAACTGACGCAGCACTTCGACGTCACCCATCGCCCGATGCCGGGCATCGCAGCCGAGCCCGTGGCGCTCGATCAGTGCATCCAACCCATGACGGTGATGTTCTGGAAACAGCACGCGGGAGAGCTTGACGGTGCACAGCACTGGCGCATCGAAGCGCTGCCCAAGGCGGGCATATTCGTTACGGATGAAACCGTAGTCGAAGCGGGCGTTGTGGGCGACGAAAACCGCGCGATCGAGGATGGCGCGCACTGCATCGGCGACCGCCTCGAAGCGGGGCGCGTCGGCCACCATGTCGTCGGTGATGCCGATCAGTCGCTGGATGTAATCCGGGATCGGCCGGGCGGGATTGACCAGGGTTTCCAGCCGTCCGACCGGCTCACCTCCTTCGAAACGCAGGATCGCGATCTCCGTGATCCGGTCGATCACCGGATTGGCTCCGGTGGTCTCGAGATCGATCAGGACATAGGGATCGGGAAACGCAACGCGCTCGACCAAACCCCGCCCCGGTCGATCAGTGGTTGGTGTCGTAGTAATAGGGCTTGACCGGTACCGCGGACTCGCGCAGCTCCGACTGCGTGGACACGTCCTGCGGCTTGTCCCACCAAAGCGCACGGCCCTTCTTTTGCTCGTCGATTTCTTCCGGGTGCTGCTCGAGCCACTCGCGCATGAAGCGCGTGTGCTCTGATTCGTACATCGCCATGATGCTCATCCTCCTGCAGAAGGCGAGATTCTACCGCGAAGCGTTGGGGCGGTGGATGCCGGACAGGGCGATCGCATGAATGTTGAGCAAGCACCATTAACCGACGATGTTCACAAGTTTATGCGCTGTAGGAGCCCGGCTTCGCCGGGCGATTCGGCCGCCGTACCCGCACCGAACGCTGCATCGCCCGGCATAGCCGGGCTCCTACGATGGCATGCCAGCCTGGATCAACCTGGATGGCATTCATGCGATGGCCCTGAAACTGCATCGCCCGGCATAGCCGGGCTCCTACGATGGCAGGCCAGCCTGGATCAACCTGGATGGCATTCATGCGATGGCCCTGAAGCTGCATCGCCCGGCATAGCCAGGCTCCTACGATGGCAGGCCAGCATCACCTGTAGGAGGCGCGTCAGCGGCGAAGCGCGCCGGTCGAATCAGTCGTGGCCCCCGCATCCCACTCAGCTTCGCGGCTCACGCCGCTCCTTCCATAGCCCGAGCGCTTCCGTCAGCCTCTGGCTATGATGTCACAGGCATCTGTCCACAAAGGCTGCCGAGAATGTTCGCGACCTCATCCTGGGGCAGCTCACGCACGATGAACACCAGCCGGCTGCATCGATCGGCATAGGGGCCGGACTCCGGCCACGCCGGCAGGCTGGCGGGCGGATAGGCCACATGCTGGACGCACTGCACGATGCGCGGCAGCGGATCGCCGGACACGTTAAGCAGCCCTTTGATGCGCAGCAGACGCTCACCATACACCTGCAACAGCAGGGAGAGCCCCTCGCTGAAACCGAGCCAATCCAGGGGCTCGTCGAAGCGCAGCACGAAGCTGCGCACATCGGCATCGTGACGAACTGCTGGTGTCGTCGCCGATCCGGCACCCGGACGACGCCAGGCTGCCGGACCGGTGGTTGCCGGGGTACGCTCGGCCATGGTTCGCGCAGCCTCTTCACCGAGCCATCGCGCGACATCAGGCAGCTTGCTACCGGGGTCGTAGATGCCGCAGACCTCGAGCGTCTCCGGGCCGACCATACCATCGAAGACCTCGACCAGGGGTGCACCGGGATTGAGCGTGCGCAGGCGTTCAATGACCGCGCCGCGACCCGCGGCATCCATGAGATCGCACTTGGTGAGCAACAAGCGGTCGGCCATCGCAACCTGACGCACCGCCTCGCGATGTGAATCGAGCTGGGCGGGCGCATGCGTGACGTCGACTGCGGTGATCACTCCGTCGCAGCGAAACCGCGCCGACACGAAAAAATCCTGCATCAGCGTGTGGATGATCGGCGCCGGATCGGCAAGCCCGGTGGTCTCGATGAGCACCCGCTCGACCGGATCGATCTCGCGACGCACGCCGCGCTGGAAAACATTCTTGAGTGCCCGCAGCAGGTCACCCTGCACGCTGCAGCAGATGCAGCCCGAGTCGAGCACGACGAGGCTGTCATCGACCCTGTCGACCAGGTGATGGTCGACCCCCACCTCACCGAACTCATTGATCAGCACCGCAGTGCGCGACATCGACGGCTCGCGCAGCAAGCGATTGAGCAAGGTCGTCTTGCCGGCGCCGAGAAAGCCGGTCAACACCATGACCGGCACCCGCCGGTCGGCCGCGGACTGGCTCATCCTGGCTTCAACCGCGGGAGACCCGCTCCAGCGCCTCGTGACGTTCCTGAGCTTCGAGGCACAGCGTCGCGGTCGGCCGCGCTAGCAGGCGCGGCACACCGATCGGCTCGCCAGTCTCCTCGCACCAGCCATAGTCGCCGCTGTCGATGCGCACCAGCGCCTGGTCGATCTTCTTCATCAGCTTGCGCTCCCGGTCGCGCACCCGCAGTTCGAGGGCGTGCTCCTCCTCGATGGTGGCGCGATCGGTCCAGTCGGGCGTCGCCTCGTTTTCCTGCAGATGCTCGGTAGTCTCATGCGCGTTGTCCAGCAGCGTCTGTTTTTCCTTGAGCAGCAAGGCCCTGAAGAACGCGAGTTGCGGGGCGGACATGTACTCGTCCTCAGGTGCGGCGAGCAACTGCTCGCGCGTGAGAACCGGCTGCGCCCCCGATTTGACCGCACTCATTGTGACTCCTTCGTGATACATGGCTAACGGCCAAGAAAGATACACTAAACCCGGCCCCCGGTGACGGCCAATCGTCCCGCGCCCCCGGAATCGGCTCATACCGACTATCATGTAGGCCGCCAAATCCAAGGAAAATGCTGCTCCAGCACGCAGTACCATGCCCAGCACACCCCACCAACTCCCCACTGACGAAGACGCCTTTCTCGCCCACGCGGAAGCCCACTGCCGGTCCCGCGGGACGAATTTGACGCCGATCAGGCGGGAGATTCTGGCGCAACTGCGCCGCGAGTCGAGCGGCCTGAAGGCCTATGATTTGCTCGATCGCATCAAGACGATGCGGCCTTCCGCGACCCCGCCGACCGTCTATCGCGCGCTGGACTTTCTCATAGAGCACGGCCTTGCGCACAAGATCGGCCGGATCAACCAGTTCATTGCCTGCAACCGCGACCGCCATGACATTGCCGGCCTGTTCCTGGTGTGTCCGGGTTGCGGCAAGGTCACCGAGCTGCATGACGAAGACGTGGTATGCGCCCTGTCGCGCAGCCTGAAGGCGGCCGGCCACCGACTCGCCGGCACCGAGATCGAGCTGAGCGCGGTGTGCAGCAGTTGCGACAAGGCGCCCGAAAAAGCCTGCGACGTGGCTGACTCGCACTAGCGGGCGGGTTTGCGCGCCACCAGACCGACCCGCGCAGAGCGCCCCTTTTGCCCGGCACCTTGATTGAGTTCGTCCTCGAATTCCTCGAGATGCAGTATCTCCAGGTCGCCGAAAACCCTCTTCAGCATGGCTTCGGTGTGCATGTGCCCGACCAACGACGGACCGCCGGTGCGGTACCGAAGACATAGCCGTCGCCGGCCGCCTCGAAGCGCCCAGACCGACGTTTTTCCTGCTCTGTTCGAATCATTGAGCGCTCCCGTTCAGAGGGCTTGTTGCAACACCCTCATCGATTCAAAAGTCAATGCGACGAAATGAAGCGGAACTCGCACCATGGTCGCGACGTCTGTAGAATCATGACTCGCTGATTGGCCGGGGCACAAGCATGATTCACAAAATCAAGACTCGTATCCGCGACAAGCGCGAACTCGCGCAGGTCGCCAACCATCTCTTCTTCATCACGGCGTTTCTGTTCGTCGCTCATCAGAACACGTTGCACCCGACCGAAAGATATGTCGAGGTGCCGATGATCTCGCAGGCACTGCACTTCCAGCCACGCATGCCACCGCCGGGTTTCGACCCCGAGCAGGTGTCGAACGAGGAAATCGACTGGTCGATCCGCCCGGAATAATCCAGGGGGGCTTCATCCATGCCGATGTTCGTCGACACTTCACCGCCCGGCGAGTGCATTTTCTGCAGGCTGATAGCGGGCGAACTACCAGCTGCGCGTGTCTTCGAGGATGACTTGACGATCGGGTTCATGGACATCGGCCAGGTCAATCCCGGACACGTCCTCGTCGCGAGCAAACGTCACGCCGAGACGCTGTTCGATCTGGAGTCGGCCGAAGCCGGCGCCATCATGCGAACCGCCCACCGTGTCGCTCATGCGGTTCGCGACGCCTTCGACCCGCAGGGCCTCACCTTGCTGCAGGCCAACGGCAAGGCAGGGGATCAGACGGTGCGCCATGTACACCTACATGTGGTACCACGTCACGAAAACGACGGAATCGCCTTGAGCTGGCCGCGCAAGGACCCCTCGCTCGACACGCTCGAAGGATACGCCGCAGCTTTGCGGCGCGCGCTGGCCGTCTGACTTACCAGGAGGCTTCGTCGACCGCCGGCAGCATCTGGAAGCCGGGGCGGGCAAAATGATAGCCTTGGAAGAGATCCACGCCCTCACCTCTGAGCGCTTCGTACTCCGCACGGGTTTCGATGCCTTCCGCCACGACCCGGATCGACAGGTTTTCGCATACCCCCAGAATGCCCGCGACGATCGCCTGCCTCACCTTGTCACTGTCGAAGCCTCGGGTGAGCGCCATGTCGAGTTTGATGACGTCCGGCTGAAACTCGGCCAACAGGTTCAGCCCGGAGTAACCGGCACCGAAATCATCGATCGCAACCGTAAAACCTTGGCGCTTGTATTCCTTGAAGATCGCCTTCAGATGCGCCGAATCGGCGATCGGCTCGCTCTCGGTGACCTCGAACATCAACCGCTCTGTGGGGAAGCCGGACTCCTCGGCGGCTTCCAGCGTGGCTCGGATGCAGGTCTCCGGCCGATACACCGCGTTGGGCAGAAAGTTGATGCTGAGCATACCCTGCAGCCTCAGTCGAGCAGCCAGGTCGATGGCAACCACCCGGCAGGTCTGGTCGAAACTGTAGATTTTGTCCTGGGTCACCTTGCCAAGCATCACGCCGGCCGGCTCGTTTCCAACCCCGCGCACCAAGGCTTCATAGCCGTAGATCGAACGCGTGGATGCCTGCACGATTGGTTGGAAGGCCATTGTGATACCGATATCCAGCGGCGCACGGTCACGGCAATCTCGGCAACCGGAGGGCACGAAAATGGCTGCGTCCGCGCTCATCCTGACCGGCTCGAACTTTGGCGAGGCCGCACTCATGGGCAGGGGTTTGCGCCCATCTTCGTCATCAGTTTTCATCATTCTCATAGGCTCCTATTCTTATTCGAGGCTCAACCCTTTGCCTCGAGCCAATAGCGCGCCACGTCGACCATGCGGTTGGCGAAACCCCATTCGTTGTCGAACCACAGCACCAGGTTGAACAGTCGCGGTCCCACTGCACGTGTCTGCCCCCCGTCCACGATCACGGAATGCGGATCATGGTTGAAGTCGATCGATGCGTGAGCCTCCTGAGTGTAGGCAATCAAGCCGGGGTAGCGCCGTGCAGCTTCGCACAGCGTGCGGTTGATATCCGCAACGCTCGCCTCCCGACGTACCTCGAGCACCAGGTCGATGGCCGACACGTTGTGTGTCGGCACCCGGATCGCCTTGGCCTGCACCCGGCCGGTCAGTTGCGGCAGCAAGCGCTCGACCCCCCGCGCAAGTCCGGTCGACACCGGAATGATCGATTGCATGGCGGAGCGGGTGCGCCTCAGATCGGCATGGTGATAACCGTCGATCAGCGGCTGGTCGTTCATCACCGAGTGCAATGTCGTGAGCAGCACCCGTTCGATGCCGAGCTCGCGGTCCAGCAGATCCAGGATCGGCACCACCGCATTGGTCGTGCATGAAGCGTTCGATACGATGCGCTCGTCGCCACGAATCAGGCCATGGTTGATGCCGAAGACCACGGTGGCGTCTACGTCCTCGGCGCTGTTGCCGGGCTGCGACAGCAATACCCGAGGACAACCTGCGGCGATGAAACGCTCCAGCTCCGGGCGACTGCCGTAACGCCCCGAGCACTCGACCAGCAGATCGATGCCGAGCGCAGCCCAATCCAGCGCGTCCGGTATGGTTTCATGGGTTACCCCGATGTCGTGCCCGCCGATGACCAGGCAACCCTCGGTTGCTGCGACCGGCAGCGGAAAACGACCATGGGTGGAGTCGAAGCGAGTCAGATAGACGATGCTGTCGAGGTCCGCCGGTTCATTGATCGCATGGACCTGAAGCCGTTCGAGCAGACCGCGCTCGACAAGTGCGCGCATGAAGCAGCGGCCGATGCGGCCGTAACCGTTGATGGCCAGACGAAACGGCGTCACGACGGACGGTTGTCGACGCGACCGCGCGAGAGGCGCTCGACCTCCGGCACGCGACGCACCGCCCGCATCACGGTGGCCAGATGCATGCGGTCCCGCACCTGTACGGTCAGGTTGAGCGGGATGTACATCCCCTGGTCGCTGTCCATGCTGACATTCTGGATGTTGCAGTCAGCGTCGGAGATCGCGCTGGCGACGCGTGCGAGCACGCCGCGACCTTCCTTGGTGAGCAAACGCAGGGTAACCTCGAACGACCGCTCCTGCCCCGGCTCCCACTCGACGTCGACCCAGCGGCCTCGATCGCCACGCACTTTGGCGATCGCATTGCAGTCGTGACGATGCACCTCGAGCCCCTTGCCCTTGCGGATCACCCCGATGATGGGGTCACCCGGTATCGGCTGGCAGCAGCTCGCAAGTTGGATGGCCACACCCTCGCTGCCACTGATGTGAATTGCCCCGGCGGGCTTCGGCTTGATCACGTCCGGGCGACCCGACTCCTGATCCTGGGCCTCGGCGAGGCGGCGGGCGACGACTACCGGCAAGCGCTTGCCGAGGCCGATGTCGGAATAGACTTCCTTCTTGCTGCGCACGCCCCGGTCTCGCAGGAAACGGTCCCAGGCGAAGGCGCTGACCTGCCCGACCGTGAGTCCATGCGGGCGTAGCGCCTGGTTGAGCAGACGCTCGCCGAGGGTCACCGACTCCTCGTGCTGGGCGTTTTTCAGGAAGTGGCGGATCTGGGCGCGCGCCTTGCCGGTGCGCACATAGGAGAGCCAGGCTGGGTTGGGGTTGGCATGCGCGGCGGTGATGATCTCCACTTGGTCGCCATTGCGCAGTTCGGTGCGCAGGGGCATCAGGTCGCCGTTGATGCGGCAGGCCACGCAACGATTGCCGATGTCGGTATGCACCGCGTAGGCGAAATCCACCGGCGACGAGCCGCGCGGCAGGGACAGAATGCGCCCCTGCGGTGTGAACACATAGACCTCGCCCGGGAACAGGTCGACCTTGACATGCTCCAGGAATTCGGTGGCTTCGCCCGAGGTCGATTGCAACTCGAGCAGCGACTGCAACCAGGAATGGGTGCGCTGCTGGAGCTCGGTGAGTGTTTTCTCGTCGTCCTTGTACAACCAGTGCGAGGCGACACCGCTCTCGGCAATGTGGTGCATCTCCGAGGTGCGGACCTGGATCTCGACCGGCGTACCGAACGGGCCGATCAGCGTCGTATGCAGCGACTGGTACCCGTTGGCCTTGGGTATTGCGATGTAGTCCTTGAACTTGCCCGGCACCGGTTTGTACAGGGAGTGGAGCGCACCAATGACCCGGTAGCAGGTCGGCATGTCGCTGACGATGACGCGCAGGCCGTAGATGTCGAGCACCTGAGAAAACGACAGCCGCTTCTCGAGCATCTTGCGGTAAATCGAGAACAAATGCTTTTCGCGGCCCTGGACCTCGGCCGAAATACTCCACTGCGGCAGGCGCTCCTCGACCGCGCTCAACACCTTGCCGATGACCTCGCGCCGATTGCCGCGTGCCGCCTTGATCGCGCGCGACAAGACCCGGAAGCGCATCGGGTATTTATGCTCGAACGAGAGCTCCTGCAGCTCGCGGTAAAGCGTATTCAGTCCGAGTCGATTGGCGATCGGGGCATAGATGTCCAGTGTCTCGGTGGCGATCCGGCGACGCTTGGACGGGCGCACGCAGTCGAGCGTGCGCATGTTATGCAGACGGTCGGCCAGCTTGATAAGAATAACCCGGAGGTCGCTCGCCATCGCGAGCAGCATCTTGCGGAAGTTCTCCGCCTGCGCCTCCTCCTGCGAGCGGAACTCAATCTTGTCGAGCTTGGACAGGCCGTCGACCAGCTCGGCGGTGACCCTGCCAAAACGCTCGGCGATCTCCTGCTTGGAGATGTGGGCGTCCTCCATGACGTCATGGAGGAGCGCCGCCATAAGGGCCTGCGGGTCGAGGTGCCAGTCGGCGATAATGTCCGTGACCGCGACCGGATGGGAGATGTAGGGCTCGCCGCTGATTCGCATCTGCCCTTCATGGGCGGCAGCGGAAAAATGATAGGCGGCCTCGATCCTGCCAAGGTCTTCGGGGCCGAGGTAGGTTTCGATCTTGGTCTTTAGCCGGCCGAAGTCGAGCGACAGTACGCTCGAGGCCGGCGGCGAGAACGGTTCGGGCGCGACCGAGACCGAGGCGGCAGCATCCATCGTGCTCACCCCGGCCTCACCGCTCAGGCCTGCCCGCGGTTCAGAACTTCGAGCCCGACCAACCCTTCGGCGATTTCACGCAGCGCGATGACCGTCGGCTTTTCCTTGCCATAGGCTTCGGCGTCGATCAGCGGCGAGGAGCCAATGGTGATCTGACGCGCTCGGTAGGTCGCGGCCAGTGTGAGCTGGAAGCGGTTGGGGATTCTTTGCAGACAGTCTTCGACTGTGATTCGGGCCATGATCAGTCCTGTTCAAGCGTTTCAAAGTAAGCTGCATGCCGCGCCCGCTGATTCGCGCAGCGCAGACGGGAGGCTCTGACCACTGCGACCAAGTCATCGACCGCCTCATGCAACTCATTGTTAATTATAGCGTAGTCGAATTCACCCACATGACGCATTTCACCGCGCGCGCCGAGCAGCCGGCCGGCAATGACATCGTCACTATCCGTGCCGCGGCCGCGCAGCCGCGATTCCAGCGCCTCGAAGGACGGCGGCAGGATGAAAACGCCGACCACCTCGGGAAAGACCTTGCGTACCTGCTGCGCGCCCTGCCAGTCGATCTCGAGAACGACGTCACAGCCAACAGCCATCTGCTCCCTTATCCAGACCCTGGAAGTGGCGTAATAATTCCCATGGACTTCGGCCCATTCGAGAAACTCGCCCCGGTCGCGCAGCGAGCGGAAGGTCGGGATGTCGACGAAGTGATAGGCACGCCCGTTTTCCTCACCCGGTCGCGGCGAGCGCGTCGTGTAGGAAACCGACAACTGCACCTGCCGGTCGCGCTCGAGCAACCCCCTGACCAGGGTGGTCTTACCTGCGCCCGAGGGCGCAGTGATGATGATCAGCGTACCAGGCATCGTGATGACTTTGTGCATTTGTTCGACAAGCCCGGCGGCGCACCGGCTTTCGGTTGCACTTTCTTGCGCTGCAACACGCCGATTGTGCCAGTTTTTCCGCTCGGCGGTCAGCCCAACCGGCCGCAATTGCGCCAAAACCGTGCCAGAAGCACGCATCTCGCTCGTTATCGGGAGAGCAAGCCGCCTTGTGCTTGCTACAATCGGGGCATACCGACGTCGCAACCCGGCGCATCTCCGGACCTCGGCGACATTGCTCCTATCGAACCGAATCTGACCAGCGCATGCGTCTCGACGTCCGCATATCCGTATACCTGCCCGCCCGGCCTGGCACACATGAGGTTCCGGGCCGGTCCACCCAGCCGAATCGTCGGCCGTCGTACTCATGAGCGACGTCAAGCGCGCGGTCGAAACCTGGCGCAACAGGCTGGCCAGCGTCACGCTGCCGATGCTGAGTCACCCGGACGCGGTGGAGGAGTTGCTGTCGGCCACGGTGAACCTGGATCGTATCGCACACCTGCTCGACCGCGACCCTCCTCTGGCGCTGGACATCGTACTTGCGGCCGGACGTTTGCCCAACGCTCCTGGCACCGTGCAAAGCCTGCAGCACGCACTTAACCTCATGGGCATACACCGGGTTCAGAATTTCATCCGTGCCCGCAGCGCACGCCCGTTCGACCCCCAAAGCCATGCGCACCGCAATTTTCTCCAGGCTGTCACCGTGGGGCGGTTCGCCGCTTCTCTGGTTGCCCGCTGGGAGGAGAAGCGCGCACCGGGCAGCAGCGCCTATCTTGCGTGTGTCGCCCTGCTGCTCGGCCTTGCCCGTTGGAAACTCCCTCTGGCCGACCCGCGCCTTGCCCGCGAGATCGAAGAACGCGTCTGCGCCGGCGAGCGGCGAAGTGTGGTGGAAATCGACTTGCTGGGCTGCTCGATGGGCGATCTCAACGGCGCGGTGCTGATCGACGCGGGCTTCCCGCCGGACTCGCCGCTGCTCAAGTCCTTCATCCCGGACAACGCAATGCTGCTCGCTGCTGCCCGGTGCGCCTGGACAGAGCAGCTTGCAGCCGAAGTGCCGGCCGCCGTCGGCCGCTGGCTGCGACAGACGACCATGCCGGCGCTGCTCGCCCACCTGCTCGCCTGGGCGGCGCAGGACGGCTGGTACGAGAGTCGCACGCTGCTGTATCTCAAGGTGGTGTCGGCTCGCGAGAACCAGCACCTGGACCGCGTCATTACTGAAGTCCACCGCACCGCAGTGTTCGCAGCCAAGAGCCTGGGAGAATTCGCGAGCTTGGTGCAGTCCCCTGCGGAACAACTCCTGTTCCCACCGCGCGCACCGCGCAACCTGCCGGGGCAACTCGAAGCCCCGGCACGACACGAGGCGCCCACTACAGGGCCGAGACCGCAGGCGGCGCCTGCACCGGACGACGCGAGGCCGATCACCTCGCGGCGCAGAGAGGAAACCCTACAACCGGTGCCGATCGCGCGGCCCCAGGTCTCTACGCGCCCGACTATCGCAAGTGAACCACCGCCAACCCAAGGCCCCGGGTCGCCTGCATCCAAGCTGAATACCGCTCTGGTGCAAAATTTCGTGCGCAGTTGTCGCGAAAACCTGCACCCGGATCTGCGACAGTTGATGCAAAAAACTGGCGAGGTGCTCGACAAGGGCTTGGGCCTGCCCCGCAGCATGATCTTCCTGCTCCCGGCCAACAGCACTCAACTGGGTTGTTACATGCGCCACGGATTCAGTCCGGAACAGTCGAGCACGCAGATTGCAATACCAACCAGCGAGACGAATCTCGTCACGCGATTGCTGGAGCAAGGCGGCTCGATACACGTCTCGGAAGCGCGCGTGGAAGGGGCAATGCGTCAGTTACCGACAGCTTTGCGCGATCTGATCTGCCCGTCAGGCTTCGGGCTCACTGCCATTCGCATGAACAGCAAGGCGGTCGGACTGATCTGGGCAGATACCGGGTTGGCGGCTACCGAAATCCATCCGAGTCAGTACGAGGCCCTGAGAGTCGTGGGGGCAAACTTCAGCACCGCGTTCAGTGAACTCGCCAAGACGCTCCGCAGATGAGGGCACGGATTCAGGCTCACTCCGGAGCCGGAAAACCTACCATTGAAGATCGAAAACCAGATCCTCACGGCCCTGTTCAATGAGCTCGAGCGCCCGGCTCTGGAAGTCCTGCATCGGTTCAGCCAGGTCGATGATGATCTCCACCCGGCGATTCAGGGCGCGGCCTTCGGGCGTCACATTGTCGGCCCGCGGCCGGGTTTCCGCATAGCCCTGTACCGAGAGCCGGGTCGGTTGCAGCACCCGCTTGCCCAGCAGGGCATTGGCGACCGACGCCGCGCGCGCTGCCGACAAATCCCAGTTGGAGCGAAAACGTGCGGTCCGGATCGGGATGTCGTCGGTGTGGCCCTCGACCGTCAACATGCCCGGCATGTCGGCCAGCACATCGGCAATGCTCGCCAGCAGTGATGCCAGCCCGGCACTCATGTCGGCCGAGCCCGAGGGGAAGGAGCCGCGCTCCTCGATGCGGATGACGATGCGCTCCTGGTCGCGCTCCAACTGCATCAGGCCCTGAGAGATCTGGTCCTCGAGCACCTCGCGCAGCTCCTCGACGCTGGCTTCCATCTGACGCTCGACGGCTTCCTCAACCCTGGCATCCGAAGTGAAGGTACGCAGCTGCGGCGCGTCCTGAGTGGTCTGCTGGCGCACGCTGTCGACCGGCGTGGGTTGCGGTACGCCAGGGGAAAATTTGTCGAAAATCGGGCTGGTGCCCATGGGCGTCTCGAAGGCCGGCACATCGCGCTGCACGCCGAAGGCCGCCGCCATTTCGGAAGCGATCTCCTTGAAGCGGATCGCATCCATCTCGGCGAACGAAAGCAGCAGCACGAAAAAGCACATCAGCAGCGACATCAGGTCGGCAAAGGTCACCACCCACGCCGGCGTGCTACGCTTGTCGTCCTCTTCTTCTTCCATCGCTCGATGCCTCGCGGATCAGGCGGCGGCTTTGGCCGCTGCGCCCCGCTTGACCGGTGGCAGGTAGCTCGACAGCAACTGCTCGATGATGCGCGGGTTGGTGCCCTGCTGGATCGCCGCAAGCGCGTCGATGAGCAGGGACTGCATGCGCGCCTCCTCGGTCATTCGCAGGGTGAGCTTGTCGGCGATGGGCAGGAAGATCATCGTCGCGAGAATCGCGCCATAGAGCGTCGTCAGCAGCGCCACCGCCATCGCCGGCCCGATGGATTTGGGGTCGTCCATGTTGGAGAGCATCTGCACCAGACCGATCAAGGTGCCAATCATGCCCATCGCCGGCGCGACATCACCGAAGGCCGAAAATATCTTGGCGCCCCAGCGGTGGCGCTCGAGCGCGAGCCGACGCTCCTTCTCGAGCGCCTCGCGAACCACTTCCGGAGGCTGACCGTCGATCATCATTTGGATGCCCATCTGCAAAAAGGGCGAACTGGTCTCCCTGCCCTCCAGCGCAAGCACGCCTTCCTTGCGGGCGATGTTGGCGATCTCGACCACCTCGGCGATCACGGTCTCGGTCTCAGGCAACCGGAATTTGAAGGCATGCACCGCCACTTTCACCGCACCGATGAACTGATGCAGGCTGAACTTGGCCAGAACGACGAAGAGGCTGCCACCGACGACGATGAGAATAGACGGAATGTTGAAGAACATTCCGCTGGAAGCGCCGAGCAGAATCGACCCGACGATCAGTACGATGGCGCCGACAAGGCCGATCAGCGTTGCTAGATCCAATGGCTCACCCCGGTAGATGGCTCCCGCGCCCGATGCGCAAGAAATGGGACAGCATATCAATCAAAAGCACGAAGTTTAACAAGGTTTCTCCGGCGGGCGGGTACGCATGTGCCGGGGCCGTAGACGCGAAAACCGGCTGCGTCATCGCAGCCGGTTCGACAGGTACTCGGGTGCCCGCTTACATGCTTCTGCGGTACTGCCCACCCACTTCATACAGCGCACTGGTGATCTGACCGAGCGAGCAGTAGCGCACGGCGTCCACCAGCACCTCGAAGACGTTGCCATTGTCGATCACGGCCTGCTGCAGCTTGGCCTGCCACTTTGGCGCTTCGGCCTTGTTGCGGGCGTGGAACTCCTGCAGACGCTTGAGCTGGGACTGCTTCTCCTCCTCGGTGGAGCGAGCAAGCTCGATCTCCTGCTCGACGTGGCCCTTGGGGTTGAGGAAAGTGTTCACGCCGATGATCGGGTAGGAGCCGTCGTGCTTGCGGTGCTCGTAGTAGAGCGACTCCTCCTGGATCTTGCCGCGCTGGTAGCCGGTTTCCATCGCGCCGAGC
>CAYTAY010000039.1:10757-19428 GCA_964435845.1 uncultured Azoarcus sp. | reverse complement strand
ATAGATGATCACCGGTGCCGCAATGACACCGAGCACCGAGATCGCGGCGACGCCGAGCCCCAGCAGGGTGGCGACCCGATTGATCAATTGTCGCGCCTCGGCTTCGCCGTTGCGATTCTTGAACTCGGCGAGGATTGGCACGAATGCCTGTGAAAACGCGCCCTCGGCAAACATTCGGCGCAACAGGTTGGGCAGCCGAAAGGCAACAAAGAAGGCGTCGGTAGTCATGCCGGCGCCGAAACTGCGGGCGATGACGAAGTCGCGCACGAAGCCGAGTATGCGCGACACGAGGGTCAGGCCGCTGACGGTGACGAGGGTGCGCAACAGGTTCATCGGTCAAGTATCGGAAAAAGCACAGGCGGAGCGGCGCACGGTTGCGCAAAGCGCAGATGATACGTTATGCCGGACGAAGGGACGGTGGCTCGCAAAGCCCTTGTTGCATTTCGCGTACGAGGTCCGTATACTCCCGCGTTTCACAGAACCAACTAACGGAATCACATTTATGGCCAACTCGGCACAAGCCCGCAAGCGCGCCCGCCAGGCAACCGTCGCGCGTGCTCACAACGGCAGCCTGCGTTCCCGTCTGCGCACCGCCATCAAGGCTGTGCAGAAGGCTGTTCTCGCCGGCGACAAAGAAACTGCCCAGGCAACTTTCAAGGCTTCGATGTGCACCATCGACAGCGTCGCCGACAAGAAAATCATCCACAAGAACAAGGCTGCCCGTCACAAGAGCCGCCTGTCCGCCGCGATCAAGGCGATGTCCTGATCGGGAAACGCCTGGTTGATGCATAAGACGGCGACCTTCGGGTCGCTTTTTTTTGCGCCATGCAGAGGGGGCGATGTGCGGGCCCGCCCGTTCGCATCACCCACGATTGAAGCGCTGCGGCTCTCCCGGCTTCAGACCGGTTTGTGCTGATCGACGATTTCGAGTTGCAGGTCGTTGTCGGCGGCGAAGTTTTGCAGGAATTTGTAGGCCAAGGGTTCGATCTGGTAGAGCCGTGCGTCGACGAATACCGTCTTCTCCCCCCTCTCGTTGCCGCCCGGACGTACGAATGGCGAATACTTCATTCGGTGGTCGGAGCCGAAGGCGGACATGATGCCGCACAGGCGGTCGGCCCAGTCGCTTGGTCTGAACCGTTGCCCTGCGCTGGTCACGCCGACGATGACAAAGCTCTTGATGTCCTGGTTCATGGTTGCGCCGATGTTGGGGTAAGGCCTGCGCCCTGAGAGCGTCTTGTTGCGTCGATGCAGGTCGCGGATGCACGACTGGGCGCGATTCTAGCAGAAAGCGCCGGCCTGCCGGGTGTCGCGTGTTGCGCGCAAACCGTGGGCAGGCCGGGGGAATTCTGTACTTTGAGGGGTGCTTGCCGTAAAATCGGACACTCATTCAAGCACGGCGGCACCAGCCGCCGTGTGCGTTTTCAGGACCATCGCCGCTCCGGGGTTTCTCATGTCGCACATCATGAACACGTATGCTCGTCTGCCGGTCGCCTTTTCGCACGGAGAAGCGTCATGGTTATTCGACGAGACCGGCAAGCGCCATCTGGACGCACTGTCCGGTGTCGCGGTCTCGACGCTCGGGCATAACCATCCGCGTCTGGTCCGTGCAATAGCCCAACAGGCTGCTTGTGTGTTGCATACATCCAACCTCTACCGCATTCCGCTGCAGGACGAGCTCTCGGATCGGCTCGCCGAGCTGTCGGGCATGGACGAGGTGTTCTTCTGCAACTCCGGGTGCGAGGCCAACGAAGCCGCGATCAAGCTGGCGCGGATGTACGGCCATCGCAAGGGCGTCGAGCAGCCGGCGGTCATTGTCATGGAGAACGCTTTCCACGGGCGGACCATGGCGACGCTGTCGGCCACCGGCAACCGCAAGGTGCAGGCCGGTTTCGAGCCGCTGGTGTCGGGTTTTGTCCGGGTGCCTTACCGTGACCTTGCCGCGATACGCAATGTTGCCGAGCACAGCGGCAACGTCGTGGCGGTGCTGCTCGAGGTGATTCAGGGCGAGGGTGGCATCAACATCGCCGACGACGCCTTCCAGCGCGCGCTGCGCGCCATCTGCGACGAGCGTGGCTGGCTGCTGATGTGTGACGAGGTGCAGTGCGGCATTGGCCGCACCGGCCGCTGGTTCGGTTTCCAGCATGCCGGCATCAAGCCGGACGTGGTCACGCTGGCAAAAGGCCTGGGTTCCGGTGTGCCCATTGGCGCCTGCCTCACCTCTGGGCGTGGCGCCGGTCTGTTCGGGCCAGGCAATCATGGCTCGACCTTCGGCGGCAACCCGCTTGCCTGCGCGGCGGCACTCGAAACGCTCGCCGTCATCGAAGATGACAAGCTCATGGAGAACGCCGAGGCGGTAGGCGAGTCCATTCGTGAGGGCTTCCGCGAAGCGTTGAGCGGGGTCGCGGGCGTGATCGATATCCGCGGGCGTGGCCTGATGATCGGTATCGAGCTCAACCGGCCGTGCGCCAGTCTGGTGGGCGAGGCGCTCGAGGCCGGTATCCTGATCAACGTGACCGCGGAGCGCGTCGTGCGGTTGTTGCCGCCGTTGATCTTCACACAGGAAAACGCCCAGCAGCTGGTCGCCGGCCTCGCGCCCCTCATCCGGCGCCTTCTCGCGCAGTGAGGTCGTGATGACGAACGCACTCAAACATTATTTGCAGTTCAAGGACTTGTCGCTCGAGGAATATAATTATCTGTTCGCCCGGGCGCGACGGATCAAGGACAAGTTCAAACGCTACGAGCCGCATCATCCCCTGTTCGACCGCACCCTGGTGATGATCTTCGAGAAGGCCAGCACCCGCACCCGCTTGTCGTTCGAAGCAGGTATGCACCAGCTCGGAGGTTCCGCGATCTACCTCAACACCCGTGACTCGCAACTGGGTCGTGGCGAGCCGGTCGAGGACGCGGCACAGGTCGTCTCCCGCATGAGCGACCTTGTCATGATCCGCACCTTCGAGCAGGACGTGATCGAGCGCTTCGCCGCATACTCCCGGGTGCCGGTCATCAACGGCTTGACCAACGAATATCACCCTTGCCAGATTCTGGCTGACATTCTTACCTTCATCGAACACTGCGGGTCAATCAAGGGCAAGACGGTGGCGTGGATCGGTGACTCCAACAACATGTGCAACACCTGGCTGCAGGCGGCCGAGGTGCTGGAGTTCAATGTGCATGTGTCCACCCCGCCGGGCTACGAGGTCGAGCCCGAGCGTGCCGGGTTGTATGGCACCGATCACTTCGAAGCCTTCGCCGATCCGCTGGACGCCTGCCGCGGCGCGCATCTGGTAACCACCGACGTGTGGACGTCGATGGGTTTCGAGGCGGAGAATGAGGCACGCAAGAAAGCCTTCGCCGACTGGCGCGTGGATTGCGACATGATGAAGGTCGCCGATCCATCGGCGGTTTTCATGCACTGCCTGCCCGCGCACCGTGGCGAGGAAGTCTGCGCCGAAGTCATCGACGGCGCGCAGTCCGTAGTCTGGGACGAGGCGGAGAACAGGCTGCACGCGCAGAAGGCACTGATGGAATACCTGGTCCTGGGCAGGCGGGAGGATTGAGGTGCCCTCGCGTCACCGACGCGACTGATGGAAAAGCATCAGCCGGCCGCCGAACTGCAGCCGGCAGCATGTCAGACCCGACCGATGCCACCGAGTGAGCAGCGGCAAATCGAAGACAGACAGGAAGACAGACAGGAATACAGCATGAGCGAAGTCAAAAAAGTGGTGCTTGCCTATTCGGGCGGCCTGGATACCTCGGTCATTCTCAAGTGGCTGCAGGATACCTACTCCTGCGAGGTGGTGACCTTCACCGCCGACCTGGGCCAGGGCGAAGAGCTCGAGCCGGCGCGCCAGAAAGCGCTCAAGCTCGGCATCAAGCAAGAAAACATCTTCATCGACGATTTGCGCGAAGAGTTCGTGCGCGATTTCGTCTTCCCGATGTTCCGCTGCAACACAGTGTACGAGGGTGAATACCTGCTCGGAACCTCGATCGCTCGGCCGCTGATCTCCAAGCGCCAGATCGACATCGCCCGCGCAACCGGCGCCGATGCGGTGTCCCATGGCGCGACCGGCAAGGGTAACGACCAGGTGCGTTTCGAACTCGGCTATTACGCGCTGATGCCGGGCGTCAAGGTGATCGCCCCATGGCGCGAATGGGATCTGCTTTCGCGCGAGAAGCTGCTGGCGTACGCCGAGAAGGCAGGCATCCCGATCGAGATGAGGCACAAGCAGGGCGGCTCCCCGTACTCGATGGATGCCAACCTGTTGCACATCTCCTTCGAAGGGCGCCATCTGGAAAATCCGGCCACCGAAGCAGAAGAAGACATGTGGCGCTGGACGGTGTCGCCCGAAGCCGCTCCGGATGCTGCCGAATACGTCGACCTGGAGTTCGAGAAGGGTGACCTGGTGGCGATCAACGGCGCCCGCATGAAGGCACACGACTTGCTCGCCAAGCTCAATGAACTGGGCGGCAAGCACGGCATCGGCCGTCTCGATCTGGTCGAGAACCGTTACGTTGGCATGAAGAGCCGGGGCTGTTACGAAACCCCGGGCGGTACGATTCTGCTCAAGGCCCATCGCGCCATCGAGTCGGTGACGCTCGACCGTGAGGTCGCGCATCTCAAGGATGACCTGATGCCGCGCTACGCGTCGCTGATCTACAACGGCTACTGGTGGAGCCCGGAGCGGCGTGCACTGCAGGCGCTGATCGACCAGACGCAACAGACCGTCAATGGTTGGGTCAGGATCAAGCTCTACAAGGGCAACGTCATCGTCACCGGCCGCGACTCCAGGAGCGATTCTCTCTTCGATCCGACGATTGCGACCTTCGAGGACGACGCTGGCGCCTACGATCAGAAGGACGCGCACGGCTTCATCCGTCTCAATGCGCTGCGCATGCGCATCGAGGCCAATGCCAAGCTCAAGCGCGGCGGCTGAGGGCAAGGGCGGGAGCAGCTCCATGGGTAACGAACCGATCATATTCGGCCTGACGATCGCCGAGTTCGAGGCGATCTCGCTCAAGGTGCTGCTCACCGCGCTCATTCTTTACATGGTGTTCATCATCGGCAATCTCGCCTACAAATCCAAGGCAGGCAAGTACGGCGCGGCGTGGATGTTCCTCGCACTCGGCCTCGGTTTCGTGGGTTTCGTTGCCAAGGGTTTCGTCGAGCGCATGCTCGGTTTGTGATTGTTCTCGGAGAGTCCATGCGCACAACCCCCAGATTCGACGGCGTCACGTTGGAAACTCGCGCCAACGTCTATTTCGACGGCAAGTGCGTCAGTCACGGCTTCATGCTCGCTGACGGCACCCGCAAATCGGTGGGCGTGGTTTTGCCAGCTGCGCTCACCTTTGGCACGGGCGCGCCGGAGATCATGGAGTGTGTCGGCGGCGCCTGCCGGGTGCGCCTGGCAGGCGAGTCCGAATGGCGCGAGATTGCCGCCGGCGAGTCCTTCGCAGTGCCTGGCAACTCGAGCTTCGATATCGAGGTTTCAGGCGAGCCCTTTCACTATATCTGTCATTACGGCTGATCAGGAGTACGCCATGCCTTCGTTCGACGTCATGTCCGAGGTCGATCTCGTCGCCCTTCGCAACGCGGTCGACGTCGCCAATCGCAAGATCGGCAACCGCTATGATTTCAAAGGCAGCGACGCGCGCATCGAGCAGAACGAAAAGCTGCTGACCCTGCACGGGGACAGCGACTTCCAGCTCGACCAGATGAAGGTGGTGCTGCTTCCCGAGATGACTGCCAAGAAGGTGGACGTGCGTTGTCTCGACTACGGCGATGTGCAGAAGGTCAGCGGCAACAAGGTCAAGCAGGAAGTCAGGGTTCGTGTCGGCGTGGAGCAGGAGCTTGCCAAGAAGATCGTGAAGCTGCTCAAGGACAGCAAGATCAAGGTCCAAGCCTCCATTCAGGGCGACGCCGTTCGTGTATCCGGTGCCAAGCGTGACACCCTGCAGGATGCGATCGCGCTGGTTCGCAAGGAAATCACCGACTTTCCCCTGCAGTACGGCAACTTCCGCGACTGAATTGCCCGCATGAACGTCCCGAGTGCAGCTGCTTCGATTTCTGCAATGAGCCTTGCCAATGTGCCGGCGCAGATGGCGGGCTACGTGCTGCGCAAGACGCTCGATATCCAGCAGGTGAATGCAGTCCAGTTGCTGCAGGCGTTGCCAACGCCGGCGCCTTCCCTCTCGGGATCGCTGGGAACCCGTATCGACACCTGCGTCTGACTGTTACGGTCATGCCCCATGAGTTGGTTTTTCGGTGCAACCGTGGGTTGCACCTGCCCGAAATAGCCTTCGGTGTGGATCAGTTCGTCCCGGGCGCCGAGTGCCCCAGCCGCCGCCACACAGTCGTCGACGAAGGCGGGGCTGCCGACGATGAAGATGCTGTGCTTGCTGAGGTCTCCTCTGGGTAGGTGTTGGGGCGCTCGGTGGCGGGCGGGAACGCCTGTTACGGCCGCCAGGCTGCGTTGCTCCTCCTTGCAGGGGCGGAGGCGGGGTTTCGCGGCGCATGCGCCGCGCCTTGCCAGACGGCGCGCCAGACGCACACTCGAACACGTCCAACCGAGGTTTCTAGGTTGATAGGTTGACTGAATCAAAGGAACGATAAAGAAACTGGCTGGCCCCTCAAAAATACATTCAGGAATTTTTCAAATGTTGTTTGCATAGATGCTTGCTATGCGTATAGCATTGCCTGAAAGACTATTCAGGGTGTTGATGACAAATGCCAGTCAATCATGTGTGGTTTCGAGGTCGCCGGGGTTTCAGCCTGATCGAACTGATGGTTGCGCTCGCCACCAGTGCGGTGCTGCTCGGCCTTGCGGTACCCTCCTTTGCGGGGCTGGTGCGCGAGACCCGCTTGAGTACCGTTGCCAATGAACTGCATGCAGCGATCTTCTATACGCGTTCGGAGGCCATCAAGCGCGGACGCAGGGTCACGATCTGCACCAGTGCCGATGGTCAGTCTTGCACCGCCGGCATCGGATGGCACTCGGGCTGGATCGTCTTCGACGACGCGAATGGCAACGGTCTCCGCGAGCCGAACGAGACCCTGTTGCGGGTGGGTCGGGCACAACCGCCTGGCATCGCCGTGACCGGCAACATGCCGGTCCGGAACCATGTCTCGTATGTCGCCACGGGCACGACCCGGGCGGTCAGCGGTGCGCTGCAGATGGGGACTATCACCGCATGTGCCGATGGGCGGGCGCGTCAGATCGTGATCAATGCCGCCGGTCGCCCGCGCGTGGTGCGTGCCGCACAGTGTTGAGACGCCCCAAAAGCCATTTGCCCGTCCTTGCCTTGCCGCGGCCGGCAGGGGATGCCGGTCGCTGCTAATATGTCTCGCACCTGCAACTCTTACCGGCGGCGTCAGCCGGTCATGGACATTGAGCCGCCTGATCCTCCTGAACAAGCCCTATGGCGTGATCTGCCAGTTCTCCGGTGACGGAACGCGACCGACGCTTGCCGATCATGTCGCGGTTCCGGGCGTCTACCCGGCCGGACGGCTCGATACCGACAGCGAAGGCCTGTTGTTGCTGACCGACGACGGCGCCCTGCAGCACCGCATTGCCGATCCGAAGCACAAGTTGCCCAAGACCTACCTGGTGCAGGTCGAAGGGAAACCGGACCACGCCGCGCTGTCACGCCTGCGTGCCGGCGTGAATCTTGGCGACTTCAAGACCCAGCCATGCGCGGCGCGGCCGGTGCCCGAGCCTGACTGGCTGTGGCCCCGCGACCCGCCGGTGCGGTTCCGCAAGTCGGTGCAGACCACTTGGCTGGAGATTGTGCTGCGCGAGGGCAAGAACCGTCAGCTCAGGCGGATGACCGCCGCGGTGGGCTTTCCAACGCTGCGTCTGGTGCGGACCACCATCGGTGCTTTCCGGCTCGAGGGTCTGGCGCTCGGCGCGTGGCGCGAAGAGACCATTCCGGCGGCGCTTCGTGGTTCGACGCGGCCCGATGGCGTCCGGCGCGCTGGAGACCGAGGCGGTAGAATGCCCTCACGAACGAAGCCAAGGGAGCGCGGAAAATGAAGGTACCGGGCAGGGCGGTGATGCTGGGTGCCGGTTTGCTGGTCTCGGCAGCACTGGCTGCACAGGCGCTGTTGCCGATCGCCGAGTTGTCCGCGGGCATGCACCGGATCGAGGCCGAGGTGGCCCACACTGACCAGGCGCGCCGCATCGGACTGATGAATCGTGAGTCGATGCCCGATCATCGTGGCATGGTGTTCGTGTTCTCCCATGACGCACGCCACTGCATGTGGATGCGTAATACCTTGATCCCGCTGTCGGTCGCTTTTCTGGACGATGAGGGGCGCATCCTCAACATCGAGGACATGGCGCCTCTGACCGAGGACAGCCACTGCGCCGCCGGACCGGCGCGCTTTGCGCTGGAGATGAATCAGGGCTGGTTCGAGCGCCGCGGCGTGGGCGACGGTATGCGTATTCGCGGCATCGATCGACTGCCGCCGGGACGCTGATGTTCCTCGCCTGCCGCCTGCATCGGCGGGGTGTCGAAACCGTCGAAATGAGGGTTTTTATACGGCCTAATCGACCGGCAAGATTTGCCGGCGCCTGGAGATAATGGCTCCACGTCGCTGCATGCCCGCAACGCTTGGGTGGTGCCGTGACTCAGCAAGGAGCCGGCAATGGCCGAGGAAAGCGATCTCGAAAAG
>CAYTAY010000039.1:0-10747 GCA_964435845.1 uncultured Azoarcus sp. | reverse complement strand
ATCACCACGACGAATAGAGCAGGCCCGCGAGGAAGGGCAGGTTCCGCAGTCGCGCGAATTGTCGACCTTTTTCGTGCTGATCACCGGCGTTAGCGGGCTGTGGTTGATGGGTGGCTGGTTCTCGGCGCGTGTGCTCGACATGATGCGGCGCGGCTTCAGCTTCGAGCGCGATGCGGTGTTCGACAGTGCGGTGATGCTGCAGGGCTTCGGCGAACTTTTCACCCACACCATGCTGACGTTCGTACCGCTGTTCGGCTTGCTGATGGTCGCGGCGATCGCGGCGCCGATCATGCTGGGTGGTTTCGTGTTTTCGTCCAAGGTGCTGGCGCTGAAGCTCGAGCGCATGGATCCGATCAAGGGCTTGGGTCGCATGTTCTCGGTGCATGGTCTCGCCGAACTGGTCAAGTCGGTGCTCAAGGCGGTGGTTATCAGCATTCTCGCCGTGATCGCGGTGATGCGTGAGCGCAAGCATGTGTATTCGCTGATGTCGCAGTCGCTGGAGACCGCTTTGCCCGACTTCATCCAGACCATCCTTTTTGCGTCGCTGCTCATCGTTCTCGGCCTGGCGCTGGTGGCGGTCATCGATGTGCCCTTCCAGCTCTGGCAATACCGGCGCCAGCTGCGCATGACCAAGGACGAGGTGAAGCGCGAACACAAGGAGCAGGAGGGTGATCCTCACCTGAAGGCGCAGGTGCGCAGCCTGCAGCGCGAGATGGCGCGCCGCAGGATGATGACCGAAGTGCCCAAGGCCGATGTCGTGGTGACCAACCCGACTCACTTTGCGGTGGCGCTGAAGTACGATGCGGACAAAATGGGTGCGCCGGTCGTGGTTGCCAAGGGGCGCGGTGAGATCGCGATGAAGATCCGGGAGATCGCTGCCGAGCACAAGGTGCCGATGCTCGAGGCGCCATCACTCGCGCGCGCCTTGCACGCGCACTGCGATCTCGGTAAGGCGGTGCCCGCCGCGCTCTACACCGCGGTGGCCGAAGTGATGGCCTATGTTTATCAGCTCAACGCCTGGCTGGCGCATAAGGGCGGTGCGTGCCCGCAGGCGCCGGCCGACTTGCCGGTGCCCTCCGGCATGGACCCAGGACCGCCTCCGGACGAGATTGACGAGGTGACAACCGACGGTGCTGGCCGGAGATTCGCGCAATGATCCTGGAAACCTCGGTTGATTGTTCTCTATGATCTTGAACGCCTTACAGAGCTGGGGATGTTCGCCTTCGGTGACGGTCGCCCGCTGGGTGAATCCGCGACGTGCCCGATTGCACGCCTGGCGCGCCGCCTGGCGGCGTTGCTCCTCCTTGCAGGGAACAGCCATGCCGCGTCGTCACGCCTTGCCAGGCAACGCACCAGACGCGCACTCGAACACGTCCAACCGAGGTTTCTAGGATGATCGACGCACTCAACCTGCGGGCGCTGATGACGCCCACCAACCTCCGCCTGATCGGCGCGCCAATCTTCATCATCATGGTCCTGTCCATGATGGTGTTGCCGCTGCCGCCGTTCGCGCTCGACCTGTTCTTCACCTTCAACATTTCGTTGGCCGTAATGGTCATGCTGGTGGCGATGTACACCCGCAAGCCGCTCGACTTCTCGGTGTTTCCGACCGTGCTGCTGGTGACTACGCTGTTGCGCCTCGCCCTCAACGTCGCCTCTACCCGGATCGTGCTGCTGGAGGGTCACACCGGGCCGGACGCGGCGGGCAAGGTCATCGAGGCCTTCGGCCAGTTCCTCGTCGGTGGCAATACCGCGATCGGTCTGGTGGTGTTCGGCATCCTGGTTTTGATCAACTTCGTGGTCATCACCAAGGGTGCTGGACGTATCGCCGAGGTCAGTGCCCGCTTCACCCTCGATGCGATGCCGGGCAAGCAGATGGCGATTGACGCCGACCTCAACGCCGGCCTCGTCGACGAGAACGAGGCCAAGCGCAGGCGCAAGGAAGTGGCGCAGGAGTCGGATTTCTACGGCGCAATGGACGGCGCGTCCAAGTTCGTGCGCGGCGACGCGGTCGCCGGGATTCTGATCCTGTTGATCAACATCATCGGCGGACTGGTCGTCGGTACCATCCAGCATGGCATGTCGATGGGGCAGGCGACCGAAACCTACGTGCTGCTGACCGTCGGCGACGGGCTCGTCGCCCAGATTCCGGCGCTGATCATCTCGGTCGCGGCCGGCCTTGTCGTGGCGCGCGTTGGCGACGAGGGGGATGTCGGCGGACTAGTCATCAACCAGGTCTTCTCGAAGCCGCAGGTCATGCTCTTGACCGGCGGCATCATCGGGGTGCTTGGCTTGATCCCGGGCATGCCCAACTTCGTCTTCATTTTGATCTCCAGTGCTTTTTTCGCGCTGGCCTGGTACAAGTTCAAACAACTGAAACTCGAGGCTGCGATGGCGGAGCCTGCCTCCGAGGCGGCAGCCGAGGCGCCGCCGGCGGAGCGGGTCGAGGCGAGCTGGGAAGACGTGGTGCCGGTCGACGTGCTGGGCCTCGAGGTCGGATACCGCCTGATTCCGATGGTCGACCGTTCGCAGGATGGGGAGCTGTTGAAGCGTATCCGCGGATTGCGCAAGAAGTTCGCCCAGGATGTCGGCTTCCTGTCGGCGCCGGTGCATATCCGCGACAATCTCGAGCTCAAGCCCAACGCCTACCGCATCCTGCTCAAGGGTGTGGAGATCGGTAGCGGCGAGGCTTACCCGGGCCAATATCTCGCGATCAATCCCGGGCGGGTCACCGGTAGTCTTGCCGGCCGTGAAACCCGCGATCCGGCCTTCAACCTGCCGGCGGTCTGGATCGACGCCGGCCAGCGTGAGCAGGCGCACGCGCTGGGTTACACGGTCGTCGATGCGAGCACGGTGGTGGCGACCCACATGAACCACCTGATCCTGAGCCATGCAGCCGAACTCCTCGGCCGCCAGGAAACCCAGGCGCTGCTCGATCACATCGGCAAGGATGCACCCAAGCTCATCGAGGACATGGTGCCGGGTGTCATCCAGATCGGTGCCATCCAGCGGGTGCTGCAGTATCTGCTGGAGGAGGGCGTCAACATCCGCGACATGCGCACCATCCTGGAGACCATGGCCGAGCACGCGCCTCGGACCCAGGATCCGATGGAGCTGACCTCGCGAGTGCGCCAGGCGCTCGGCCGGTCGATCATGCAGAGCCTTTTCCCGGGCAACTCCGAGGTTCAGGTCATCGCGCTGGATCCAGCCCTCGAGCGCATTTTGATGCAGGCCATGTCTGGCGGTGACGATGGCGCGGCGATCGAGCCCAGTCTTGCCGACGGCTTGCTGCGCCAGACCGCCGAGGTCGCACAGCGCCAGGAAGACATCGGTCTGCCGCCGGTCTTGCTGGTGCCACCCCAGCTGCGCTGGCTGTTGTCGCGCTTCCTGCGTCGTGCCGTGCCGTCCCTGAAGGTGCTGGCCAACAGCGAGGTGCCCGAATCGCGCACCATCCGGGTGTCGGCGATGGTCGGTGGTGCTGGAGGCTGAGGCTTGCCGACCTCGGGTCAGCGCAAATAGGCGGGGTAAAAAGGGTCTTTTCCCGGTTCGGCCGATGCCGGAGCTGAGTAAAAATGGCAGCGTGCACAATAGGCTGTCGGGAGAGAAGTCATGAACGTAAAGCGATATCAGGCGCCAACCGCCAGAGAAGCCCTCAGGGCGCTCAAGGCGGAGCTGGGTGCGGATGCAATCGTTCTTTCGAATCGGGCCGTCGAGGGCGGCGTCGAGATTCTTGCTCTGCCGGCCGAATCGGTGGGCGCGATCCATGCCGCGGCACGCCGGCACGAACGCCAGGAAACCGTGCCTCCGGCACAACCGGAGGCGACGGTGCCAGCGGCAGCTTCGGGGTTCGACGACAACACGGACGACGAGGACTACACCGTCAGCCTGAGCGCCAGTCGCGGCGGGCGCGAGTCGGTCCGGGCTCCGAAAGTCATCAGCCCGTTCAAACCGCCGCGTTATGAGACCGCCGACTACCTGATGCGCAAGCGCGATGCCGCGCCGCCGGTCCAGCAGCCGGTGGTCGACGAACGCTTCGATGCCTACCTGCGGCCTGGGCATGCCCCAACCGAAACACGCTCGGGGGAGTCGTCCGGCAGGCCAGAGCCGGTCGCACCGAGAAATCAAAGCCCGCAGGATGACCAGCGGATACTTGCGCTGCAGCAGGACAATGCCCGCCTGATGACGGAACTGTGCGGAATCCGCGGCATGATCGAACGCCAGCTCGCGGGTTTCGCCTGGAACGAAACCCGGCGCAACGCACCGGCAAAGGCGCAGTTGCTGGGTGAGTTGCTGGAGGCGGGTTTCTCGACCCGGCTTGCACGCGAGTTGGTCGATGCAGTGGCCGACGACAGCACACCCGAGCAGGCGCGCAGCGCGGTGAGAGGCGCGCTGGCGCGAGACCTGCGCGCGATGAGCTGTGACGCTGATCTCATCGACCGCGGCGGTGTCTTCGCGCTGGTCGGGCCCACTGGCGTCGGCAAGACCACGACCACGGCCAAGATCGCCGCGCGATGCGTGGTGCGCCACGGCGCCGACAAGCTGGCCCTGATCACCACCGACGGCTATCGTATCGGGGCGCAGGAGCAGCTGCGCATCTACGGGCGGATTCTTGGGGTGCCGGTGTTCCCGGTGCGGGATGCCGCGGACCTTCGCCAAACCCTGGCCGAACTACGTGAAAAGCATATGGTGCTGATCGACACCGTCGGAATGAGTCAGCGCGACCGCATGGTCGCGCAGCAGGCCGCGATGCTGCTGGGTGCCGGCCCGGTCAAGCGTCTGCTGCTGCTCAATGCCACCGCGCGGGGAGACACCCTGGATGACGTGGTACGCGCCTACGGCGGGTCCGATCTGGCCGGGTGCATTCTGACCAAGGTTGACGAGGCGGCCTCGCTGGCGCCGGCCATTGGAGCGGCGATCAGCCACGGCCTCGAATTGCTCTACGTGACCAATGGCCAGCGGGTGCCTGAAGATCTGCATCTGCCCAACCGCAGCTATCTGCTGCATCGCGCGCTGCGCGGCGTGCCAGACGATTCCGCCTGGCATATGCAGCAGGACGAGGTTGGCATGATGATGGCTGCGGGTGGGGCCTCGGTCGAGCGGCTCGGAGGGTACGGTGATGATAGACGCGCTTGAAGACCAGGCTGCCGGACTGCGTCGACTGTTTCGTCGCGCCCCGCCGACGGTGGTTGCCTTGTTCGCTACCGGCCGTCATCGCGCGGCGTCGGCGGTCGAGGCCTGCTATCGGATCGCCGGCAACGACGGGCGGCTGTTGCTGCTCGACGAGGTGACCGGCGAGCGCTCTCTGGACACTGTTCTGGAACTGCCGGCCGGTACCGATCTGCTCGGCGTGTTGGGCGAAGGGCTCGAGCTTGGGGATGTGGTGCAACCCATGCCCGGTTTGATCGGACGCGTGCCGGTCGGTGCTGCGGCGCTCGCGCTGCCGCTGCTGGACGAGGTTCGTCGGCAACGCGTGGTTGCCGCCTTGGGCGAGTTGCATCGTCGCGCCGGTTTCGTCATCGTCCATGCCAGCCCGGAAGCTGCGGCCGAGCCGTCGCCATTCGTTTTCGCGGCGCCGCGCAGACTGGTGGTGGCAGAGGCGAGCCACAGCGGGGCGACCGAGGCCTATGCGGCAATCAAACAGCTCGCGGCGGCTGGCGCCGGTTCGCTGCATGTGGCGGTTGCCCGCGCGAGGGATCGGCGGGACGCGACCGCGTTCTTCGCCAGCCTCGACAAGCTCGTGCGGGAGCATGTTGGCGTTCCGCTGGCCTGGCTCGGGGAGATCGAACATGATGATCTGGCGGCCGGTCTCGCGCACGAGGCGGCGCAGTCTTCGCCACGTGAGCCGGAGGCCGCCTTTTTGCGCAGGCTCGCGGCGCTCGCGGGGGAGCCGCGCAGACTCGCGAGCCGGTGAGCTACGCCGGATCGGGGCTGTTGTCATGAGGGTGTGCGCCTGCGGGCGCGTGCAGCGCTCAGGCATAATCAGGTTGCCGGCCGCGGGGGTCGGTGTAATCACGGGCAAAAACTGATGTACGACGCACACGGCAATCGGGATAAGGCAGATCTGGTGGAGGGATACGCGCCGCTGGTCAAGCGCGTGGCCTGCCATCTGATGGCCCGTCTGCCGGCGAGCGTCGAGATCGACGACATCATCCAGAACGGCATGATGGGCTTGCTGCATGCGATCGACCGCTACGAGACCGGCATGGGCGCTCAGTTCGAGACCTATGCGGTGCAGCGTATCCGCGGCGCGATGCTCGACGGCCTGCGCGGCGAAGACTGGTTGCCGCGTGCGCTTCGCCGCGAGTTGCGCCGCATCGAGTCCGCGATCCATGCCCAGGAGCAGCAACTTGGTCGTCCGCCTACGGAGCGCGAAATCGCCGATTCGCTTGGCATGTCGCTAGCGCAGTACCAGCAGTTGCTGCAGGACGCCCGTGGTCACCAGCTCGTCTATTTCGAGGATTTCGTCGAGGCGGGCGGGGAAGGTTATTTTGACCGTCATCTTGGCGACGACGCGTCGAATCCGCTGCAGTTGCTGGAGGACGCCCACATGCGCCAGTCGCTGCTGCGTGCGATCGAGGTGCTGCCGGAGCGTGAGCAACTCGTCATGAGCCTCTACTACGATCAGGAGCTCAATCTCCGCGAAATCGGCGAGGTGCTCGGCATCACCGAGTCACGTGTTTGTCAACTGCACAGCCAGGCGGTTGCGCGCCTGCGCTCGCGGGTGATGGGCGAGAGCGGCCCGGTCGCCCGCAAGCGGGGCCGCCCGCGCAAGAATCCGGCCTGACCTTCCACGCTGGCCAGTCAATGGACAAGATCAGCTTCTTCGGACTTGCACTCGGGTTCGCCGCAATCGTGCTCGGCCAAGTGCTCGAGGGCGGCCATATCTCCTCGCTGTTGCAACCGACTGCGTTCATCATCGTCGCGGGCGGTACGCTCGGCGCGGTCATGCTGCAGAGCCCGTACAGGGTTTTCCGCGACGGTATGCGCATGCTGCGCTGGATCTTCGTGCCACCCGTGGTCAGCCACGAGGAACTGATCGCCGAGGCGACCGCATGGAGTCATGTGGCGCGCAAGGAGGGCTTGCTTGCACTTGAAGGGCGTATCCAGAACATGTCCGATCCTTTCATGCGCAGAGGGGTGCAGTTGTTGGTCGACGGCATCGAACCGGATCGACTCCGCGAAGTCCTCGAGGTCGAAATCGATTCCGCCGAGAACCAGATGAAGCTCGGCGCGCGCATCTGGGAGGCGGCTGGCGGTTATTCGCCGACGATCGGGATTCTCGGCGCGGTGCTTGGCCTGATCCACGTCATGGAGAACCTGGCCGATCCGTCGCTGCTGGGCGCGGGCATCGCGGTCGCCTTCGTCGCGACCATCTACGGGGTAGGCTTTGCGAACCTCGTCTTTCTGCCGATCTCCAAGAAGTTGATGGCCCATATCGGCGCCATCACCTCTCAGCGCGAGATGCTGCTCGACGGCATCATCGGTATCGCCAATGGCGACAACCCCCGGCTGATCGAGAGCCGCATGCGCAGCTACCTGGCTTAGGGTTTGTTTTCGTGGCTGAACCTGGAAACCGCAGTTGGGTGTGCAATCGGGCACGTAGCGGACTCACTCACTTGGTGACCGTCGTCGAAGGTGCGAATCGCAAGCTGGCTAAGGCATTCAAGGTCATTAAGAGCGATCAACTGAGGTTTCTGGGATCATGGCAAAGGCCGGCCGGACTTTAGCCGGATGCGACCGTTCCTGCCGTTTTGTCTCAAGAGCGCGGGCTTTGCGCCGTTAAGCCTCGTGTCAGGACCGCGGGAACATGGCATGCGCAGGTGCAGGTGCAGAAAACAGGTCGAGGAGCACGACAATCCGGACCGCTGGATGGTGTCCTATGCGGACTTCATTACGCTCATGTTCGCCTTTTTCGTCGTGATGTACGCGGTTGCCGCAGTGAATCAGGGGCAGTACCGCGTGCTGTCCGACTCGATCGTCAGCGCTTTCCGATCGATCAGTATCGTACCCGGTGGCCAGCATGTGGAACTGCCGCCTGTTTTCGTGACCAGCCAGTTGCCCCTGCCGATACAGGAGGTGCCGCGCGAAGCTGCCCGTCGCGAAACCGGCGAGGCTGGCGAAACCACGCTGCGCGAGGTGCGCGACATCGCCGATGAGATCCGTCGCGTTCTGGGGCCGGTTGCGCAGGAGGGGCAGATCACGGTTTCGGATGGCGCCCAAGGCATCACGGTGGAGATCAACGCCAGCGTGCTTTTCGCCGCCGGCGAGGCGACACTCAACCCTGGTGCCTTGCCGGCTTTGCGCGCGGTCGCAGGCGTGTTGGCGGACGCGAGCTTTCCGATCACCGTCGAAGGGCACACCGACAATGTGCCGATCGCCACCTTCCGCTTCCCGTCGAACTGGGAGCTGTCGTCGGCGCGCGCCTCGTCGGTAGTGCGACTGTTCGTCGAGACCGGTATCGAGGCGTCGCGGCTCACTGCTGCCGGCTATGCGGACCAGCGCCCGATCGCGGACAATGCCGACGAGGCTGGCCGCTCACGCAACCGCCGGGTGACGCTCTATATCGAGTCGCGCTTCATCGAGCCCGGTCCGCCCGCCACGCCGGGCCGGATCCGTGCTGGTGACCCGATGGGGTCGATTCTGCCCGGGCAATAGAGACCGGTCAGTCCAGCGTCTCGGGTCTGATCTGCTTGGGCAGCGCCAAACCCTTGCGTGCCCGGCGGTGGTGCAGGGTTTCGCGTTGGGCCGGCTTGAGCTCGATCTCGGTCGGCTTGCTGCCGCGACCGATGCCGCGTACGACGAGGCTGGCGTCATCGGCCGGCACCGCGACCGCGGCGAGCCGTTCACCGGCGTCCAGCGCCATCACGATGACGCCCCGGCCACCGGACTGCACCTTCATCTCGCGGCGCGGAAACACCAGGATGCGCCCCTTCTCCGAGACCGCGGCGATCCAGTCGCCATGCACCCGGGCGGGTTCGAGCACCGCTTCGTCCTTATCCAGCGTCATGAAGGCCTTGCCCGCACGCTGGCGACTGGTCGCGTCACCCAGGGTGCAGATGAAACCATGGCTGCCCGAGTTGGCGAAAAACCAGGCGGAGTCCGGCGCCGCCGAAATCACCCGAGCGAGGCGGGCGCCGTCCTGGAAATCGATCAAGGTGCTCATCGGCGTGCCGTCCCCGCGTCCGCTGGGTAGCTCCGAGACCTTCAACGTGTAGGCGCGCCCCTTGGTGTCGATGACGACCAACGGCCACACTGTACGGGTTTCGATCAGTGCGAAGCCCTGGTCCCCGGTCTTGTAGTTGATGCTGGCTGGATCGATGCCATGCCCCTGACGGCTGCGCACCCAGCCGTTGCGGGACAGGATCACGGTGACCGGCTCGTCGGGCACGCTGATCTCGGCCGGTGCGACCGGCGTGACGGTCTCGATCAGGGTGCGGCGCGCATCGCCATGCTTTTTCGCGTCGTCGCGGATTTCCTTGATCAGCAGGCGGGTCATCGCCGGGCGGCTGTCGATCAGGTGCTGCAAGCCCTCGCGCTCCTGGCGAAGGTCGGCGAGTTCCTTCTCGATGCGGAAACCCTCGAGGCGTGCGAGCTGGCGCAGGCGGATCTCGAGGATGTCCTCAGCCTGCATCTCGCTCAGCCCGAAGGCTGCGATCAGCGCCGGCTTGGGTTCGTCGGACTCGCGAATCACGCGGATCACTTCTTCGATGTGCAGGAAGGCGATCATGCGCCCTTCGAGGATGTGGATGCGACGATCCACCTCATCGAGACGGTGCCGGGCGCGGCGCTCGACAGTGACATAACGATAGTCGATCCATTCGCGCAGGATCTGCAACAAATTCTTCTGCTGTGGTCGGCCGTCACGGCCGATCATCGTCATGTTCAGCGAGGCCGAGCTCTCCAGTCCGGTGTGGGCGAGCAGCACTGCCATGAATTCGTCGCGACCGACGCGGCTGGAGCGGGGCTCGAGCACGATGCGCACCGGCGCCTTGTCCGAGGACTCGTCGCGCACCGTGTCGAGTATGCCGAGCACGCGCTGCTTGAGGTTCTTCTGCTCCTGGCTGGCTTCCTTTTTGCCGGCGCGTGGCTGCGGATTGGTCAGGGTCTCGATTTCGGACAGGACCTGCGCGGTCGATACGCCGTGCGGCAGCTCGTCGATGACCACCCGCCACTGGCCGCGGGCAAGCTCCTCGACATGCCAGCGCGCACGCAGGCGCAGGCTGCCGCGACCGCTGGCGTAGGCATCGCGGATAGTCTCTGGCGATGAAATCAACTGGCCACCACCGGGGTAGTCCGGCCCGGGCAGCATCGGCAGGATGTCGTCCAGCACGGCGTCCGGGTGCCGGATCAGATGGCAGGCCGCCTCGGCAACTTCGTTGAGGTTTTGCGGCGGGATCTCGGTGGCCATGCCGACCGCGATGCCGGAGGCGCCATTGAGCAGCACGAAGGGCAGACGGGCGGGCAGGAACTGCGGCTCCTTGAAGGCGCCGTCGTAGTTCGGCAGGAAGTCGACCGTGCCGCGGTCGATTTCCGACAGCAGCAACTCGGCGATCGGCGTCAGGCGGCATTCGGTGTAACGCATCGCCGCGGCCGAGTCGCCGTCGCGCGAGCCGAAGTTGCCCTGGCCGTCGACCAGCGGATAGCGCAGCGAGAAATCCTGTGCGACCCGCACCATCGCGTCATACACCGAACTGTCGCCGTGCGGGTGGTACTTGCCGATCACGTCGCCGACCACGCGCGCGGACTT
>CAYTAY010000038.1:0-19924 GCA_964435845.1 uncultured Azoarcus sp. | reverse complement strand
TTCTGATCAACGACATGCGCATGCTGAGCAAGCGGCGCCTGCCGATGACGGTGCAGCGCTTCGTAGCGCTGGGCCGGGGCATCAACCAGCCGCTGCCCGACCCCTTGCCCCGGCCGCAACTGGTCGCCGATGCAGCCAACCAGCGCACGCTGCCCGACAGGCTCGGCCTGTCGCTGGAGCGTCCTGCTGTCGCCTTCATGCCCGGCGCCGAGTACGGCCCGGCCAAGCAGTGGCCACTGCCGCATTTTTCCTCGCTCGCTGCTGATCTTGTCGAGCGCGGCTTCCAGGTATGGATTATGGGTTCCGGGAAAGACAGCGAGGCCGGCGACATCATCGCCTCGGGCAAGGAAGGAAACGTCATCAACCTGTGCGGCCGAACCCAGCTCGGCGACGCGGTCGACCTGCTCGCGCTGTGCCGCGCTGCGGTCACCAACGATTCCGGCCTGATGCATGTCGCCGCCGCGCTCGACCTGCCGCAGATCGCCATCTTCGGCTCGTCCACGCCACAACACACCCCACCGCTGTCGGACCGCGCCCACGTCATCTACCTCGGCATCGAGTGCTCACCCTGCTTCAAACGCACCTGCCCGCTCGGCCATACGCGCTGCCTCACCGAGATCGCGCCACGGCGCGTGCTCGCGGCACTCGACCAGCTCGGCGTGAGCGCCTGAACCGATGCGCGCTCTGTTGATCAAGACCTCCTCGCTCGGCGACGTCATCCATACGCTGCCCGCACTGACTGACGCGGCACGCGCAATCCCGGGCATCCGCTTCGACTGGGTTGTTGAAGAAGGCTTCGCCGAAATCCCGGCCTGGCACCCGGCGGTGGACCGGGTCATCCCCGTGGCGCTGAGGCGCTGGCGCAAATCCATGGTCGAGGCCTGGCTCAGCGGCGAATGGAGGCGACTCACCCGGCAACTCGTCGAATCCCACTACGACACGACAATCGACGCCCAGGGGCTGATCAAGAGCGCGGCCCTGTGTCGCTACGCTACGGTGCCGGTGCACGGACTGGACCGCGACTCCGCCCGCGAGCCGCTTGCTGCCCGTTTCTACACCGACCGCCACCCGGTCGCCAAAAACCGCCACGCGGTCGCCCGGCTGCGCGAACTCTTTGCCCGCTCGCTCGGCTACCCGATACCGGCCGACGACGCACCCGGCGACTACGGTCTGAATCGAGCGCGGGTGCTCGCCGGCGCGGGAGTCGCCCCCGACGGGGAAGACCGTGTCGTATTCCTCCACGGCACCACCTGGGCCACCAAGCACTGGCCTGAGCGCTACTGGCGCGAGCTTGCCCAGCGCTGTGCAGAGGCCGGCATCAGCGTGCGTCTGCCCTGGGGCGACGACTCGGAATGCGAGCGGGCTAAGCGCATCGCCGAGGGCACCCCGCTCGCCACCGTGCTGCCCAGGCTACCGCTGGCCGGCATCGCCGCCGAACTCGCCGCCGCCCGTGCCTGCGTCGCAGTTGACACCGGCCTCGGTCACCTGGCCGCCGCGCTCGACATCCCCACGATCTCGATCTTTGGCTCGACCCACCCCGGTCTCACGGGCGCCTGGGGTGCACAGCAGACTCATCTCGCATCCGACTTCCCTTGCGCACCCTGCCTCAAGAAGCAATGCGCCTACACCCCCACGGAGGCGGACCGTGCGCGTTTCGACCTGATCGCCGAGCAGCCCCTGTGCTTCACCCGCCTCAGTCCGGACCGGGTGTGGAAACAACTCGCCGGAATGCTGCAAAGCCAGGCCTGACCCCATGCAACTTGACCCCATGCAACTCGCTTTCTGCCTCTACAAGTATTTTCCCTACGGCGGCCTGCAGCGCAACTTTCTGCGCATCGGCAAGGCATGCCTCGCGCGGGGCCATATTGTCAGGGTCTATGCCCTCGAATGGCACGGCGACATTCCCGATGGCATCGAACTGGTGCGCGTCCCGGTGCGTGCTTTCTCGAACATCCGGCGCTACAGGAAGTTCTCGGCATGGTTTGCTCATCACTTGGCCGAGCGTCCGGCCGACCGGGTCGTCGGCTTCAACAAGATGCCGGGACTCGACGTCTACTACGCGGGAGACCCATGCTTCGCCGAGAAGGCCCAACGCCTGCGCGGTCCCTTCTATCGCTTCAGTGCACGCTACCGGCACTTTTCGGAGTATGAACGCGCAGTGTTCTCACCCGAGTCGCGCACCCAAATCCTGATGATGTCGCCGGTACAAATGCCGATGTTCGTTCAGCACTACGGCACACCGGAGCACCGATTTCACCTCCTGCCACCGGGCATCGCACCCGACCGCCGCGCACCACCGGATGCCACCGAACGCCGCAAGCAATTCCGGGAGACCCATTCCATCGCGGCGTCCGAGCTTGTGCTGCTGCAGATAGGCTCCGGATTCCGCATCAAGGGGGTCGATCGCAGCCTGATCGCGCTGGCATCGCTGCCGCCAGCGCTTCGCGCACGCACCCGCCTGTTCATCATCGGCCAGGACAAGGCAGACCCGTACCTTCGCCAAGCGCAGCAACTCGGCGTTGCCGACCGGGTCACCTTCTTCAAGGGGCGTGACGACATCCCTGACTTCCTGCTTGGCTCCGACATCCTGATTCACCCCGCCTACAACGAGAACACCGGCAACGTGCTGCTCGAAGCCATGGTTGCCGGACTGCCGGTGCTGGTCACCGCCATTTGCGGCTTTGCACGCTTCGTCAGTGAAGCGGATGCCGGCGTCGTGATCCCGAGCGCCCCGTTCGAGCAGACGACCCTGAACCGCACGCTGGCCTCCATGCTCGCGGACGACGACGCCCGGATGCGCTGGTCGCGCAACGGGATCGCCTTCGGCAAGACCGCCGACATCTACGACATGCCCGAGCGCGCGGCGGACATCATCCTCGGAGACGGGCACGCATGAGAGAAGTGGTGTTGCGCCCTCCGTTCGACGAACAGTGGTCCCAAGGCGACCCTTTCGCCCATGCCGCCGAACTTGCGCGCGGGGCTCGTTCCGATCATATCCGACGCGACATCGAAGGCAGGCGCACATTGCGTTTCGAACTGGGCGGCCGCGGCTACTACCTGAAGTGGCAAAAAGGCATCGGCTGGGGGCGAATCGCCAACGAAGTCCTTCGCGGGCGGCTGCCAGTCCTGGGCGCAGGAGAGGAATGGCGGGCGATCGCAGCCTGCCACAGCCTCGGCGTGCCGACGATGACCGCCGTTGCCTATGGCGAGTGCGGTAGCACCTGGGCTCATCGCGAGTCATTTCTCGTCACCGAAGCCATCGAACCCGCGACCGACCTCGACACCTACACTCGCCATTGGGCCAGGCACCCGCCCGACACCGCATTGAAGCACGCTCTGATTCGCGCGGTCGCCGACATCGCTGGAACCATGCACCGCAACGGACTCAACCACCGTGACTTCTACCTGTGCCATTTCCTTTTGCGTATCGAGCCGGAACCGACACCGGATTCGCTGAGCCTGGCGATCATCGATCTGCACCGGGTGCAGATCCGCACCGCCACGCCACCACGGTGGCGCAACAAGGATCTTGCCGCACTGTATTTCTCGGCGCTGAAAATCGGGCTGACCATGCGGGATCATTTGCGCTTTCTGCGTGCCTACTTCCGGCTGCCGCTGCGAACAGTACTGCGCGACGAGACAGCGACGCTGGCCTATCTAGAGCGCAAATCGGTCCGACTCACCGCGCGCTTCGAACGCAAGTTCGCCAACCGGCCGGATCAGCAACGATGAGCGAGTGCTGGACCGTCTCCCACGACGCCACCCCCTCCGAGACGCGTGCATTCGGTTCGCTGGATGCTACCTTCGCGCTTGAGGGCGACTTCATCACCGAGGATCCGCTCAGCCGAGTGCTGCGGGTAACGGTCGACGACACCCGCTACTACGTCAAACGTTACGCCCAGCCGGCGAAAACCCCCTGCGCCACTGGCTCGGCCGCCCGCGGATTCGCGCGGAATGGGAGAACTTGCTAATGTTCGCGCAGTGGGAAATACCAACCGCGCGCGTGGTTGCACACGGCCTGGAACATCATCTTGGTCGCTTCGTGCGTGGCGCGCTGGTTACCGAAGAGATCCCGAACACAACCGATCTGGCGAACCTCGCAAAGTTTCGCGACCCACGGATATCGCAAGCCAGCTGGGTTAATGAACGCATCGGGCAGGTCGCACGCATTGCCCGGCAAATGCATCGCCACGGCTTTGCCCACAACGACCTTCACTGGCGCAACCCCCTCTTCCGCGAGGACAACAATTATGTCTACCTGATCGACTGCCCGAGTGGCATGCACTGGCCTGCATGGTTGCTCCATTATCGCGTGGTGAAGGATCTGGCCAGCCTCGACAAGTCGGCAAGACTAGTGCTCAGTCGTACCCAGCGCCTGCGTTTTCTCCTCGCTTACCTTGAGACGGACCGCCTAACCCCGCAAAGCAAGCGCTTGGCTCTCGCGGTCGAACGAGCGCTCGGTCGGCGGGCGCTGCGAAAGAGGCTCGGCTTATGAGCGACCTCCCGCCCACCTCGCAAATCCGACTGCTCGACGCACCCTCCCTGAAAGGGCTGGCGGCAGCCCCGCCCCTGCCGTTTGCCATCCGGCGTGCAGACGGGAGCACCCTTTCGTTCGTATCCGTGCTTCGACACCTGGCTGGCAAGCGCGTCGTCGGTGAGGCCCATGGCGCCGGAGTGCGTGCTCTCGCCAAACTCTATGTCGGCGATGCCGCAAAGCGACACTGGGAGAGAGAGTCCTCCGGCATCCAGGCGCTCGCCAGGGCTGGTGTTGCAACCCCCGGGATCCTCACTGCCGAAGCACTACCGGATGGTGGCTACCTGATCCTCACCCGATTTATCGACGGCGCGACGACGCTGGCGGAGGAGGCAAACAAGCTGGCTGGAGTCTCCTCTCAGGACGACGGCGTACCCACCTTGCTCGGCCCGTGCTTCGGGCTCGTCGGACAGTTGCACGCCTCGGGGCTCGTTCATCAGGACTTGCACCCCGGCAATTTTCTGATCGCGGACGGGCGCGTCATGCTGGTCGATGGTGACGCCGTGAGCGGCGAACCTCACACCCACCTCGCTGATTCCGAGGCAAGGGCAAACCTGGCCTTGCTCATCGTCCAGTTTCCACTGGCATGGACCCTGGAGCCGGCTCGCTTGCTCGAGGCATACTCGGAAACCAACCCGGCGCTGACCTGCGATCCCGGTGCCCTCCGCACCGCTATTGAGCGAGCTCGCGAAAAACGCACTGCGGACTATCTGGACAAGGCAGCCCGCAACTGCAGCCGCTACATTGCACGGCGCCGTTTCTCCAGCCTTCGGATCGTCGCGCGCGACCAGGAAGCAGCGCTGCTTCCGCTGATCGACGACCCGGATCGCTGGATGACGGAAGGCGAAACGCTCAAACAGGGCAACACCGCAACAGTTTCCCGCATCCGGCTCGGTGACGCCCTTTGGGTGGTGAAGCGCCACAACATAAAGGGAGTAGCCCACGCGATCTCCCGCGCCTGGCGCCCGACCCGCGGCTGGCACTCATGGCTGGCGGCTCACCGACTTCAGGCACTGGGAATCGCAACGCCCCGTCCTCTGGCCATCGTCGAACGCCGCTTCGGTCCGCTGCGCGGACGCGCGTGGCTGGTCACGGAAAGCTGCCCAGGTTACGACCTCAGAAAATTGCTCGACCCAAGCAATCTACCTGACCCCGCATTAGCTAACGCGTTGATCGATCTGTTCAAGGCTCTTGCCGCCGCTAGAATTACCCACGGCGACCTCAAGGCCACCAACCTGCTGTGGCACGATGGGCGTATCCACCTGATCGATCTCGACTCGCTCACCCAGCATCGGCGTGAAACGAGCTTTCTGAAGGCATGGGTCAAAGACCGCTCGCGTTTGCTTGCAAACTGGCCAGAATCCTGCCAATTGCATCTCTGGCTGGACACGCACCTTCCCATCGCAGACCCGGCACCGACAAACCGTGAAAGCTAGCCGGTCGGATTCGAGGAGCCGCACGCAGGCTGTGCCCCGCGTGAGGGTTATTACTGCTCCTCGAACTGCATCGCGTGCAACTGGGCATAGTGGCCGTTCAAGGCCAGCAGTTCGACATGGGTGCCGCGCTCCACGATGCGCCCCTGGTCCATCACCAGAATCAAGTCGGCCTTTTCGATGGTGCTCAGGCGATGCGCGATCACGAGCGTGGTGCGACCTTCCATCACCTTGTCCAAGGCCGCCTGGATATGGCGCTCGGATTCGGTATCGAGCGCCGAAGTTGCTTCGTCCATTATGAGAACCGGGGCGTCTTTCAGCAAGGCACGCGCGATCGCCAGACGCTGGCGCTGACCACCGGAGAGCAATACGCCGTTTTCCCCCACGAGGGTATCGAACCCCTGTGGCAGGCGGTCGATGAACTCTCGTGCGAACGCGGCTTCGGCGGCTCGCTCTATAGCCTCGCGCGGCGCGCTTGCGAGATCGCCGTAGGCAATGTTGTTCGCCACCGTGTCGTTGAACAACGTCACCTGCTGCGTAACCAGGGCGATGTGGCGCCGCAGATTACACAGTTTGAACTCTGCGATCGATACCCCGTCGAGCAGGATATCGCCGTCCGAGTGCTGGTAAAAACGCGGCACCAGATTGGCCAGCGTGGACTTGCCACTACCGGAGCGGCCGACCAGGGCAATCATCTGGCCCGGCTCGGCGGTGAAACTCACATCCTCGAGCACCCTGCGTTCGGTACCCGGGTAGGTGAAGCTCAGCTTGCGAACCTCGAGCCGGCCACTCACCCGTTCGATCTCCCGCTGCCCCTGATCGCGCTCGGACGGTGTGTCGAGCTGCTCGAAAATACTCTCAGCACCTGCCAAACCCCTCTGAATGGTAGAACTGACCTCCGAGAGCTGCCGGATCGGTTTCGGCAACAAACCTGCGGCGGTAATGTAGGCAACCAGATCACCCACAGTCGCATCCCCGCGCAACAGCAGCACCAGACCCAGCAACACCGACATCGCCGAAAACGTCACCAGTTGCAGCGACGGCGTGAACACCGCGGAGGTTTTCACCATCTTCAACTGCTTGGCCATGTTGTCGCGGCTGGCCTCACCAAAGCGCCGCGACTCGTACTGCTCGCCGCCAAAACTCCGCACCACGCGATAACCCTGGATCGTCTCGGATGCCACATGCGTCACGTCGCCCATCGCAGCCTGGATCTTGCGGCTTTGCTTACGGAACTTGCGGCTCGCGCTCTGAACCATCACCCCGATCAAGGGCAGGATCAGCACCACCACCAGCGTGAGCTTCCAGTTCATCCACAGCAGATAGCCGAACAGAAAGACGATCGTCAGTCCCTCACGCACCACCGTCTTGATCGCATCGGTGGCCGCGCCAGTCACCATAGTAACGTTGTAGGTGATCCTCGAGATCAAATGGCCAGAGTTGGTCTGGTCAAAATAGCTGTTGGGCAAGCGCAGCAGGCTGTCGAATAGTGCGCGGCGCAGGGTATCCACGATGCCCAGCGACACCCGCGCGATGTAGTAGTTGCCAAGAAACGACCCCACCCCCTGCCAGGTCGCCACCGCGATCAACATCAGCGGCACCCCATAGGTCAGGTCCATGCCATCGAATAGCGGCACGCCCTGCAACACCGCGGCATCCGGGTCAGTCAGGCCGTCGACGAAGTACTTCAGGATCGCCGCCATCATCGGCTTGGTCGAGGCGAAGATGACGAAACCCAGCATGCTGATCGCGAACCAGCCGATGAACGGCCGAACGTACGAAAGCAGGCGGAGGTATATCTTCAGGGAGGAATCGGCAGGCGAACGGGGCGAGGCCATTTTATGCAGGGCAGGTTCAGTTGGGCACGAGGGAAGCCGGCCGGATACGCATGAACCGACTCGTCAATGCAGCTATCGTCGGTTCGCGGCTCCCGCCGCTCCTACAGGTGGCGGGCAGGCTTTGCAGGAGCGGCGGGAGCCGCGAACCACAGACAAAAATCGAAGAACGAACCCCACCATGCAAGCTGCGACCCATGCATACCCTTGGCGCGGATGGTAGCACGCGCCCACACCCGCCCAACGAGTGCGATAATCAACAACTCACAGCACCCAACAGGAACACCGAAATGGGACTGGCACTGCGAGACAACCAACGCCACACCTACGGCGAATACCTGACCTGGCCGGACGACGTTCGCTACGAGCTCATCGACGGCCACGCCATCATGATGGCGCCGGCGCCGAACCTTGATCATCAGGATGTTGCAGGAGAGTTGTTCTGTCAGATCAGCAATCAGCTCGTCGGCAAATCCAGCCGCCCCTTCATCGCCCCGGTCGACGTCCGCCTGCCGCGCGGTGACGAGGCCAACGAAGACATCGACACTGTCGTCCAGCCGGATGTCATCATCGTCTGCGACCCGGGCAAACTCGACCGTCGTGGCGTTCTCGGCGCGCCAGACTGGGTCGCGGAGGTGCTTTCGCCATCCACCGCCGTGCACGACCAGGTCGTCAAGCGCCGCATCTACGAGCGCGCCAGCGTGCCGGAATACTGGCTCGTCCACCCCAACGATCGCACGCTGACCATCTACACCCTGCAAAACGGTGCCTACGGTCGCCCCGACATTTTCGAACTCAAGGGATCCACTCAATTTCAGACCATGCCCGAACTCGAGATCGCCTGGGATGCCCTGGTCGAACGACTTCCCAAGCAGGAGTTCTGAGCGCAATGCCATCCTCTAGCGATATCCGCTGGCAACAGCGCCATGCAAACCATGGCCGAGCGCTCGCACGACTGACCGACGCGGTCGAGCTTGGCGCGACGCGCCCTTTGAGCGAGCTCGAAAAGCAGGGCTTGATTCAGGTCTTCGAGTTCACGCATGAGCTTGCCTGGAACGTGTTGCGCGATTTTTTCGTCTGGCAGGGTGCGCAAGACATCATGGGCTCGAGGGATGCACCGGGTCATCGACTGCTCTCCCGAGGTTGAGCGGGTAACGCTCTTTGGTCGAGCGGGTGGGCGTTATACTCCGCCCATAGAGCAAGGGGCCGCCAAAGCGGCGAATCGAGATGAAATCATTCGCAAGACTGCAGCAAATACTGGCAGACGAACCCGCTTTGGAGTTTGCCGTGCTCGTTGGCAGCCGCGCCGCGGGCACCGCGACAGACAAAAGCGACTGGGACATTGCGCTTCGGTGGAAGCACGACATCCATGCCGCTGACACCATCAAGCTCAGCGAACAGATAAGACACCGCATTGCGAGCGCATTGAGCGTACCGGTAGAACGTATCGACATCATCGACCTTGCCACTGCCCGGCTTGCGATGCGTGCACTCGTCGCCGAAGAGGGTGTCGTGCTCGCAGGAGCGGACTCCCTCGCTTGGCATCACTTCCTGACGCGAACCTGGGCTGAGCTGGAGGATTTCTACTGGAGGAAAACCCATGCGGCTTGACCTCTATCAGGCCGAATGCGAGCGTATCGCCCGGCAACAACAGACAGTTCTCGACCAAGTCGCGACCCGCCTGCGGGCTGGCGAATCGCTCAGCCTGCTTGAGCAGGGCGGTGTCCTGCACGCGCTTCAGGTGCTCGTTGAGAATGCCATCGGGAAATGCAAACACTGGCTGAAAGCGCTCAATGTGGCTGTGCCGGTCTCAGCCTACGATGCGTTTTTCGAGTTGCAAAGCCTGGGTTATATAGAGGCCGCAACGCTCAATGAATGGAACGCGGCAATCGGCCTGAGAAACAGAATCGTCCATGACTATATGAGCATCGATGCCGCGCTGGTGAATGGCCTCATCCTCGCAGGCAAGCACCACTTCATTGCTGAATTCCTGCGCCGTCCCATAGCGCCGGTCAGCCCATTGAACGAACAGCAAGACTGATGCCACATCGTTCAACATCAACAACAACTCGGCGCTATACGGCCTCACTTGAGCGGGCCTGACCTTTCATGCCCACCCGACTCCAATGGCGCTTCATTGCCGCCAACCTTCGCGCGCTACTCACCGGCCAGCTCTCAGTTGCCGGCGGCCACCAGCCAGCCGCCGGACACCGTATCCCGACAGATTTCTGCGGCGTCGGCGTCGCGACCAACCCGGATCCGGCGACGGACGAAGCCGTCCTCGCCGCGATGCACGACCTCGGCACCAAGCAGGTGCGGCTCGACTTCACCTACGGCGACCTCGATAACCAGGTAGCACGTTTTCTGGAACGGCTAATCGCCGAAAACTTCAAGGTCATGCTGCACATCCTGCAGCCCTTTGAAGCCGCTCGGGCAATGCCTTCGCCCAAAGCCGAAGCGCAATGGCGCGACTTTCTCGTCGCCACGCTAGAGCGCTTTGGCCCCCGCATCGAAATAGTCGAACTGTGCTCCACCATCAACCGCAAACGCTGGGCGGGATACAGCCTCGAGGGTTTTCTCGCGGCATGGCGCATCGGCCATGAACAAGTCCGCAAACGGAACATCACTCTCGCCGGCCCCAGCATCACCGATTTCGAACCGCCTTGGACCATCGGCATCTTTGACCTGCTCGCCCGCGAGGGCCTTCTACCCGACATCCACACCGACAACCTGTTCGCCGAACGCGCCACCGAGCCCGAACGCTGGGACCAGAAGCTGCTCGGCCCGCGCCTCGCCCCGTTGCTGCGATTCAACCTGGTCAAGAAAGCGCGCCTGCTCGCCCGACTCGGTGCCCGCGCCGGCGCGCCGCGCATGATTTCACCCGCCGCATTCTGGACCCTGCCGCGCATCGAACGCATGCTGCCCGACAGCGAACAAAAACAGGCCGACTACCTCGCCCGCTATATGCTGCTCTGCGCCGCATCCGGTACATTGGAGCGCGCCTGCTGGGGCCCGTTGGTGTGCCACCGCGAAGGCCTCATCGACGACGGCAATCACCCCTACCCGAAACTGGAGCGCATCACCCACTACGCCGGCGTCGACGGCACACCTTCAGACTTCCGCCCCCGCCCCGCCTTTGCAGCCCTGGCCGCCTTCAACCGGCTGATACCGGGCACCGAATACCAGCAAAAATGGGGTCAGACTCCATTTTTCCCATTTTCGTGGCCCAATGCCAGCCTCGAAATCCACGTCTTCCGCTCCGACACCCATCTCATCCACGCAGTCTGGACCACCAACGGCGACGCCGCCGCTGCCTGCGACCTCTATCGGCACGCCGACCTCACCTCGGCCCAATGCCTGGACCGGGACGGCGAAGCGCTGGCGGAAACACCCACGCTCTTCACCGAATCACCGGTCTATCTCGTCTGGCCGGCCGAGGCAAAAGTCCAAGTCCAACCGCAAGCCAGTCTGCTCCCAGGCATCCGAATCCACCGCCACCAACCCGGCCTCACCCACTACTACCACCGCGATGCCGAATGGCACGGCATGGTGCTCGCCCGCAACCGGGCCGAAGCGGATCAGCTCATCTCAGCCCTGCACCCGAGCCATATCGGCGCGCCGCCCGCCAAAAGCGACAGTCTGCGCCTGGCCCGCAACGCCATCTGGACCATCCCCGACCCGCGGAACCCAGGCCACCTGCTCGTCGCCAAGAAGCCAGTCAAACACCACCTGCACAAGAAGCTGCTCGACCGCCTCAAACCCTCGAAGGCACGGCGCAGCTGGAGTGGTGCGGCCGAGCTGCAACGTCACGGCCTCAGAACCGCCGAGCCTGTCGCCTGGTTCGAGCAACACAGCGGCCGGGATCTGCGCTTGAACTGGTATGTCTGCGAATATGTCGAGCAGCGCCTGTCCGTCGGTCATCTGTTTCTGCACCTTCGCGATGGCGAGGCCTTGCCCTTGGAGATCGAGGCCGACCGGCTCTTGCGCGAGTTGGCCCTGTACGTTGCCCGTATGCATGCGCGTGGCATCGTATTCCGCGACTTGTCGGGCGGGAACCTTCTCGTCGAGTGCTCGCAGGCGGAGGCGCCGCTCTCGTTCTCGCTGATCGACACCGCACGACTACGCGTCGTCCGGCAGCGCGGCCTGAGTTCGGGCGAGCGCGCCACCGACCTTGTCCGCCTGTGCCAGAAACTGCCCCAGACTCTGCGCGACGCTTTCCTGAGCCACTACACCCAAGCTGCGGGCCTCCCCCGCCCGCCGCTATCCCGGCTGCAATTCACGCGCTACGACATCAAGGTCGCCATCAAACGGCGCCTGCGCAAGACGCGTCTGTACAAGAGCCTGAAGCGCTGACATTGACATCCTCCCCGGCCTTCAGGCCGGAGACTCCTACGGCGCTCAGGCGCGGCATTGAGCCGCCCCTGAGTCGCTTCGGTAGGTTCCTGCTGCTGGCGGCATGACTGCGTTTTCCGAGAAATGTCACTACCGGTTCTCGCTCGAGCGCATCGCAAGCGAACGGATTGTCCTCGGAAGTCTCGATGTCGGGAACGCGATAGACCACGAATTCCTCCCTTAGCGGCGGCGCAACCTGGGTGCGCTCGAGCTACGGCCGTCCACAATCTTCATGAAAGCATCAAAGTTTCCCCGAATCGCCTTGGCCAGGTGCGCATTGCCCATGGCAACCTCACTGAATGCGGTCGATCGCGCGGTGTCACGCAAGACCGTCAGCCGCTCCTCGTTCAGATAGGGCTCGAGCAACTCCTTTTTGACCTCCCCTGCCATCGCCCATCCGAGCTTGGCGATATCGCGCAGATCCTTCGCCCCCTTGGGCGTACCCCATCGGTCTTGTGCGGCATCGAGCTTGAGTATCAATAAGTGCTCCAGACAGGCCACCCGGATTTGATCGAATTCAACCGCTGCGGCACGCAAGTCCCCGAAAGGCACGGCCAGCCGGCTGCCGTGCTCGACATCGACCTCGACCTTCCCAATTGTGATCTGATGCTTGTTTAGCCTGCGATTTGGCACCACGACCTCAATGTCGCGCATATCACCAAACTCAGGCAGTGAGATACAAAGATCGACATCATGACTAAACTCAGCAAAGCTTTTGGCCTGCTCGCTTGCACGATTGATCATGTGCACATAGACGGCCACACCTCCAATGAAAACCAGGTCATGGTATTCATTGGCTAGCCTGGTGACGGCGCTCCAGACTTCCTGCCACTGCATCTGCTCATTTGACTTCATGATTTGCTCGCCTTATGATCCAATTTTGGTTACTGTAACACAAAATGAAACCACAGCCGACGCCTCTCTTTTTCGTGCCGCCACGCACTCTTTCTCTTTCGCACTGGAAAGAGATTGCGTCGGCGTGCGAGCGCATGTCGTTTTCCGATCTGTGCTTGCGCGCTGGCGTCCAGGTACGCCTTAGCGGCCCCTTCGCCGATCGGGATATCCTGTTTGTCGGCAGCAAGGGTGAAGATGCACGGCAGGCCGGCAACCCTCAAATGATCATGATTGCTGAAGACGTGCCGCATACCCGCAAGCAAGCCCTAATGGTCCTGGCTCGCCTGGCGTATGGCTTCAATGACTACGGCGCGCGCGAATGTGTGTGTGGCCGCGGGCTGTTTCAGCCCTCACCTGGGCCGGGGCGTCCCCGCAAAGGGCAAGCGCTCAGCGGTGCCGAGCGCGTCCGCAGATTGCGTGCAAGAAGACTTCATTCCCCTGACGATCTGGTTTGACGAGGCGAGCATCGCCCAGAACTGGACCCCGCCGCGTCCGCTCGGTCGAGGCAAACCGGGGCTTTACTCGGATGTGGCCATTCAGACCTGCCCGATCACACCCACATGTCGCGCCGGGCGGCGACGCTGGAGGTGACGATTCCACGTCGTGCGAGAACTGGCGCCACGCATGTCGTGGTGGATTCGACCGGGCTGAAGATATTCGGCGAGGGCGAGTGGAAGGTGCGCCAACACGGTGTTGGCATGCGCCGTACCTGGCGCCAGATTCACCTGGCCGTCGATGAAACCGCGAAGGACATCATCGGCATCGAGGTCACCACCGCCGATTGGCATGACAGCGAGGTGTTTCCCGACCTGTTGGCTCAAGTCGAGGGCGCAGTTGTCCAGCCCAGTGCCGATGGTGCCTACGACACCGAAGGCACGCATGCCGCGATCAGCGAGCGCGATGCGAAGGCAAGCATGCCGCAGTCCGTCCGGGCTGGCCAAATTGTGCCTGCTGCATGAATCAGGATGGGGAAGGGGGGAGTTCATGCCGGAAATCGTGAATTCAAACCGATGCTATATAAATATTTACTAATAGTGAACCAACGCCCTTCCGGGTGCTAAAATCCGGCCGCAAGATCGAGGAGCTGCAACTGGAGAAGCTCGAGCGCCTGGCGCGCCGCCTGGCTGCGTTGCTCCTCCTTGCAGGGAGCGACCATGCCAGACGACGCGCCAGACGCACACTCGAACACGTCCAACTGAGGTTTCCAGGTTGAAACCGGCATCCGCAAGACCGTGCGCTGGTATCTCGACAATCAGGCTTGGGTGGCCAACGTCCAATCCGGTGCTTACCGTGAATGGGTTGAAAAAAACTACACAGGACGTAGCGTATGAACCGAAAAGGCATCATCCTCGCCGGCGGCTCCGGCACCCGGCTCTACCCGGTCACCAAGGCAGTGTCCAAGCAACTGCTGCCGATTTACGACAAGCCAATGATCTACTACCCGCTCAGCACCCTGATGCTGGCGGGCATTCGCGACATCCTCATCATCTCAACCCCGCAAGACACCCCGCGCTTCGAGCAACTGCTGGGCGACGGCAGCGACTGGGGGCTCAACCTGCAATACGCCGTGCAACCCAGCCCGGACGGCCTGGCCCAAGCCTTCATCATCGGCAAGGACTTCATCGGCAATGCCCCGAGCGCATTGATTCTGGGCGACAACATTTTCTATGGCCACGACCTGCACACCCAGCTTGAACAGGCCATGCGACGCGAACACGGCGCGACGGTATTTGCCTACCATGTGCAAGACCCCGAGCGTTACGGCGTAGTCGCCTTCGATGCGCAAGGCCGCGCCACCAGCCTGGAAGAAAAGCCCGCCAGCCCCAAAAGCCACTATGCCGTCACCGGCCTGTATTTCTACGACCACCAGGTCGTCGATCTGGCCAGGAACCTCAAACCCTCGGCGCGGGGCGAACTGGAGATTACCGACCTGAACAGCATCTACCTCGAAAGCGGCCAGCTCAAGGTCGAAATCATGGGCCGCGGCTATGCCTGGCTCGACACCGGCACCCACGAAAGCCTGATCGAAGCCAGCAACTTCATCGAAACCATCGAACACCGCCAGGGTTTGAAGGTGGCGTGCCCGGAAGAAATCGCCTACCGCAAAGGCTTCATCAGCGCCGGGCAACTGGAAAATCTGGCGCAGCCGCTGGCCAAGAACGGCTACGGGCAATACTTGTTGCGCCTGCTGGAAGAAGGGATTCAGCCTTGAAAAAGCTGATCGTTCAAGACCCCCTCGTGTCGCTGACCAGAGTCAATGACGATGACTACATCTCATTGACTGACATCGCTCGCGTTCGCAACCCTGACGAACCCAAAGACGTTGTCAAGAACTGGTTGCGCAATCGCCCCACAGTCGAATATTTGGGCTTGTGGGAAAAGATCAACAACGCCGCCTTCAAAGGGGTCGAATTCGACTCCTTTAAACTTCAAGCTGGCTCCAACAGCTTCACCTTGTCACCCAATAAATGGATAGAGGCCACAGGAGCCATTGGTATTAAGAGTACCGCAGGGCGCGGCGGTGGTACCTATGCCTGGGACGACCCCGCCATCGGCATCCAGTGGCCCATAGCCGGCAAACCGGCGCTATCCGCCAAAGACCGGCAAGGAATGTCACTTGCCCATGCGGAGCACTTTGCATGACCCCCACCAACCACGCCCCGCCAAGCACTGACCAGGCAACCAACCCCCACGCCGCCCAGCCTACCTCGCTGCTTGCCATGGCGCGCAGTGTGTGGCGCAATCGCCAGCTCATCGCGCAGATGACGCGGCGCGATGTGGTGGGCCGCTACAAAGGCTCCATCATGGGGCTGGCCTGGTCGTTTTTAACCCCTGTGTTCATGCTGGCGGTCTTCACCTTTGTTTTTTCCGTCATATTCCAGGCCCGCTGGGGGGTGGGCGGCGAACAAAGCAAAACCCAGTTTGCCGTGATCCTCTTTGCCGGCTTGATCGTACACGGCCTGTTTGCCGAGGTGCTCAACCGCGCACCCGGCCTGATCCTTGGCAACGTCAACTACGTCAAGAAGGTCGTCTTTCCGCTGGAAATACTGCCGGTGGTCAGCCTGGTCGCGGCATTGTTTCACAGCCTGGTCAGCCTGAGCGTGCTGTTGCTCGCTTTTGTCGCGGTCAATGGCTACCTGCACTGGACGGTTATCTACACCCCCTTGATATTCCTGCCGCTGCTTATTCTGACGCTGGGGCTGGCCTGGTTTTTGGCCTCGCTGGGCGTGTTCCTGCGCGACGTCGGGCAAACCATCGGCATAATCACCATGGCGATGCTGTTCCTGTCACCCGTTTTTTTTCCCATGTCAGCCATTCCCGAGCAGTTCCATGGCTTGTTTCTGGCCAACCCGCTCACCTTTATTATCGAACAGGCGCGTGAAGTACTCATTTGGGGAAACCAACCGAACTGGAGTGGCCTGGGCCTCTACACACTGGCGGCCAGCGCCGTGGCCTGGGCCGGCTACGCCTGGTTCCAGAAAACCAGACAGGGGTTTGCCGATGTCCTCTAGTCCCTTGTCCTCGAAAGCGGACGACACCGCCATCCGCGTCCAGAACCTCAGCAAGTGCTATCAAATCTACGACACCCCACGCGACCGGCTCAGGCAGTTCGTCCTGCCGCGCCTGCAAGGCCTGGCGGGGCAAACGCCCAGGCAATACTTCCGCGAGTTCTGGGCGCTCAAAGACATCTCCTTCGAGGTCAAAAAGGGCGAAACCGTCGGCATTCTTGGGCGTAACGGCAGCGGGAAAAGTACCCTTTTACAAATCATCACGGGGACTCTTTCCCTGACATCTGGCTCGGTAAGCACGCAGGGACGGATTGCAGCGCTGCTGGAACTGGGTTCTGGATTTAATCCGGAGTTTACTGGGCGAGAGAATATTTATCTCAATGGATCAATCCTAGGTTTTTCCAAGCAAGAAATGGATGATCGGTTTGATGAGATTGCTGCTTTCGCCGATATTGGAGAGCACCTTGATCAACCAACTAAAACATACTCTAGTGGTATGGCTGTTCGTTTGGCCTTTGCCGTGCAGGCGTGCGTCTCACCACAGGTGTTAATTGTTGATGAGGCTTTGTCTGTCGGAGACGAAAAGTTCCAGCGAAAATGCTTCGATTATATCGAACGGTTGCGTGAGGGAGGGTGTTCCATTTTGCTGGTGACGCACTCGACAGCAACGGTAGAAAAATTTTGTCAGCGTGGGGTTCTGCTGCACAAGGGCGCCGTTCATGGTATTGGCCCTGCCAAAGAAATCGTCGACCAGTATCATGCTCTCCTATACTCGGATGAGAAAACATATATCCGATATTTGCAGCAAAGCCAGGCCGCAGACAAACCACTTGCGTCGGTTGATCAAGAAACCACTCATCTGCATTCAGAGGAAGCGATTAATAACGTAAGCGACTCCAGCGCGACTGGTATGCGCGCCGTGATCTCCAATTGGGAAATTCTTGATTCGTCAGGATGCCCTTGCGAGCAGTTTAAAACTGGCGAAACCTTGACGGTTCGTTTTATTGTGAATGTTTTGGGTCAGGTTGATGAAATTCAGGCGGGCATATTGATCCGGACAGTGGAGGGTGTCAGTGCATTCGGGACGAGTACGCTGTATCACCAAAAGAACTTCATTAACGCTCAGCCAGGGGTGTGCCTTGGTTTTGATTTTGAGCTGCGCGCCGACTTGTGTGCCGGTACTTACTTTATAACTTTGGCAATAGCGGAAGCGATATCACACGGAGATATGCTGTACCTTGACCGCAAGACCGATGTTATTGTTTTCAAGGTGCATCAACCCCGTGTTCTTGCCAGTGGTATAGCCATGCTTGATGCAAAGGTGACGGTTGCTGAATTGAGGATGAGTGCATGAAATCGCTTCTAATCGTTACGGAACAATTTACTTTAGGTGGCCTCGAAACGCACATTTGTGGAGAAATCGAAAACCTGATTGAAGCGGGTGTTGCGGTTCACTTGGCAGTGGGCAAGGCCTTTGATGAAGCACTTTTGCCTGCCGGCCTAACTTCCATAACGCACGGGCTACCTTTGGGGCCTGAGTGTTCGCCCGAAGCACTATTGGCGGCAATCGATCATCTTCGACAGATCATTCGCCAACATGCGATCGAATGCATTCATGTCCATCCGTTCACTTCAATTATTCCTGCTGTTGTGGCAGCCGAATTGGAGCGCGTGCCTTACGCCATCACGCTGCATGGGCCAGCTTCAATGGCAAGCTACTGTGGGCCGATTTATGATCTATTGGTCAAGGATATTGTCCTGCCAAGTGCGCCTTTGATTGTTGCGGTATCGCCAGAAGTTCAGAATCTACTGACCATTTATGCGTCCAATAAATCAGTTTACTATCTTCCAAATGCAGTCACCTTTGAAGAGTCTTTTGGCGAGACACTGACAACTAGTTCGATAGACCTACGCTGGCTGGTTGTATCTCGACTGGACGAATTCAAAATACAAGGTATCGTCGACTTTTGCAACAAGGCAAAGGCGTGTGGCATTCCAGGGGTGGTGATTGCCGGCGACGGGCCCGCGAAACAGCAGTTATGCCAAATGGTTGAGGAGCAAGGAGCCTCAGGTTACGTAGAGCTAATCGGAGCGAGCACTGAAATTCCGTCACTGATCCAAAGATTCTCCGGTGTTGCAGGAATGGGGCGTGTTGTACTTGAGGGAATTTCGGCGCGCAAGCCTGTAGTGCTGGTAGGGTACGATGGCATCAAGGGGGTTCTTGATAAACAACTTTTGGAAAAGGCAGCTGAACGCAATTTTTCCGGTCGCAACCTTCCCACAATTGACGGTAATGAATTCTTATCTCAACTAATGAGAAAGACAGGGAAGCGCGAGATTTCTGAAGTTTTTGAGTTCGCCAAAACGCATTTCAATGCTCACGATGCGTGGACCAGATTCCTCAGCAAGATGAGCTCGCTAGCGGCTTCTAGTCCAACAGCATTAACCGGTTTGTACCACTCACTTTCCGGAAGTGCGGTAGATGGACCGGTGCCTTACCTCCATAGCAAAGAAATATTGGATCGATTGGAGGCAGTGGTCTGCAGTGTAAATTACTATGATCAGAGACTTTCTGCGGCAGTATCTTTGTATGCTCGAAGACTGGAGATCGCCGGTCTCAACCAGGCCGTGACCGAGCGTGACGGGCAGATCGCCGGTCTCAGTCAAGCCGTGACCGAACGCGACGGGCAGATCGCCGGTCTCAACCAGGCCGTGACCGAGCGTGACAGGCAGATCGCCGGTCTCGATCAGGCACTCGCCGAGCGGGAGGGGCAGATCGCTGGTCTCGATCAGGGGCTTGCCGAGCGGGATGGGCAGATCGCCAGCTTCAACCAGGCCGTGGCCGAACGTGACCGACAGATCGTCGGCCTCAACCAGGAGGTGGGCACCCGCGACATCCAGATCGCATCTCTTAATCAAAGCTTGAACGCGTTTAAACAATCCACTTCTTGGCGAGTAACGTCGCCACTCAGAGTTGCCAAGAACCTCATTCTCGTGCCTAAGCGTACGACATATCAAATAATTCGTTCGCTTTTTTGGAGACTGCCAGCCAGCTTGAGGCAGGGACTGCACGGGCCTCGACATGCTTTCGTTCGTTTTGTTTGCGGCCTACCCCCCTCTTCACAAGCGCCTTACGAACAAAACTCTGCACTTTCAGATATTTCATGGGCGGAATTTAATGACAAAGTTCTTTCAAGAAAAGAGAAATACGCGGGTATTTTCGTTCAAGAACTTGTCATCGACTGGAACGTCCCTTTGTACCAACGACCGCAGCATATCGCCGCTGCCTTGGGCACACTCGGATACCTAGTCATTTACCGTACCGAC
>CAYTAY010000037.1:8110-19976 GCA_964435845.1 uncultured Azoarcus sp. | reverse complement strand
TCCCGCCCGGTATCCCGCTCGGCGCGCACCTGCAACAAGCGCCCTTCGCGCTCGCCGGCCTCGGCCACGGTCATCGCGATGCGCACCGCGGCGCCATCGGCGGCATCCACCCAGGGGTGGTCCGGAATCGCGAACACCAGTGAGAGGGGCGGCTTTGCGTCCATGTGCGCCTGCACCACGCGGCGGTTGAAGGTCTGGCGGATGGAGTTGGTGGTGATGAACCCGAAGCGACTGGCCTTGGCGTGGCGCACCGCCTCGCCGGCGATGTGCCACCAGTACATGACGAAATCGGCCGACTCCGGCACCTCGGGCCAGGTGCGGCGCACCGCGTCCACATAGCCGTCGCCCAGCGCGCGGCGCATGGTGGCGGCGCCGATGAAGGGCGGGTTGCCGACGATGTAGTCCGCTTCGGGCCACTCTGCCTTGCGCGGATTCAGGTAGCTGCGCTGCACGACCTGCGCGGATTCGTCCGGCACCGGCTGGCCGGTGACCGGGCTCGTGCGATAGGTGGCGCCGTCCCAGCGGGTGACCGGGCGGCCGGCCTCGTCGGTGAGGAAGACCTCGTCGTCGTAGTCTATGAGCGCGTCGCGGTGCTGGATGTTGTGAAAGTCGCGCAGCACCGGCTCGGGCGGGGTCACCGAGCCGTGGGTGCGGAAGTGCCACTGCAGGTAGCCGATCCACAACACCATTTCGGCGATGCGCGCGGCGCGCGGGTTGATTTCGAGGCCGAGAAACTGGTGCGGGTCTACGGTCACACCCTGCATCTGCAGCAGGCCCTGGGATTCGCCGAAGTCGTGCAGCAGGTTGAGCACTTCGCCTTCGAGGCGTTTGAGGTGCTCCAGCGTCACATAGAGAAAATTGCCCGATCCGCAGGCCGGGTCGAGCACCTTCACGTCGCACAGGTGCTGGTGGAAGCTGCGGATCTCGGTCACCGCCTCCTTGTGCTTGCCCTGTTGCTCGAAAGCCAGCGCGGCAGCCTGCGCCTCGCGCCATTCGGCGCGCAGGGGCTCGATGACGGTGGGCAGCACCAGGCGCTCGACGTAGGCGCGCGGGGTGTAGTGGGCACCGAGCTTGTGCCGCTCGCGGGCGTCGAGCGCGCGTTCGAGAAGGGTGCCGAAGATGGCGGGCTCGACATAGCGCCAGTCGGCTTCCGAGGCCTTGAGCAACAGGTCGAGCTGGTCGCGGTTCAGTGGGATGGCGCTGGATTCGGCGAACAGGCCGCCGTTGAAACGCAACACCTTGCCCCGCAGAATCGGCGAGAAGCCGCCCGTGTTCATGTTCTGCCACAGGTGCTCGAGCATGGGCGCGAAGGTGTGGGGCAAATCCCTCAGGCTGTGCAGCAGGTCGTGAAAGCTGCGCGGCGGCAGCAAGCCGACATCCTCGGCGAACATGGTGAACAACGCGCGCATGAGAAAACCGGCGACATGCTCGGGTGCATGGCCGGCGACCTCCAGCGACTTGGCGAGCGAGGCGAGGCGGTCGGCGATTTCGCGTGTAACCCGGGCGGCGCGGCGCGCGGGGTCGAGGCTGAGCGGGTCGAGCCATACCGCCGCGAGCCGTTCGCGGATGTCCGGGCGGCGCAAGTCCTGCAGGCGGATGCGGTGGCTGCGCGGGTCCGGAAACGGAGTGTAGGTGGCACCGGAGCGGCTGAACTCGGCGTAGAGTTCGATGTTGCGGCCAACGTCGGCAACCAGGATGAAGGGCGGCCGACCCTCGTCGGCCGGCAGCGCGCGAGCGTACTGGTCGGCCTGGTTGTGGGCGCGCAACATGGCCTTGTCCCAGCCGGACGAATCCAGCGCGCGGCCAGTCTGCTTGGCTTCGAGCACGAAGGCGCCGCGACGGTAGAGGTCGATGAAGCCGTGGTTGGCGCTGCCGTCGGGCTGGCGCATCAGCACCCGGCGCTCGAACACATAGGCGTTGTCGCGGGTGTCGTCGCCGGCCGGGTCGGGTCGAGGCAGGTCGAGCAGTTCGCACAGCTCGGTGAGAAAGAGCTGGTAGTTCGCACGCTCGGTGCCGCCGACGTCCTGCCAACGGTGAATGAAGGCCTCGATGGCGGCGTCGGAGGGCGCTCGGTGCTCGGCGACGGTCATGCAGGCGGTGTCCATGCTGCTGGCGACTCATCAATTCTAGCAGTCGCCCCGGATGCTGCGGCATTTGAAAACCTGCTGCCTTCGCGATCCTCGAATCGCTCTCTTCCGGCATCCGTCCCGACGTCTTCCGCCTGCTCGTGCGCACTGGGCCAGAGGGTATGGTGGCTGGCGAAATCGCCAGCGCCCTCGAGGTGCCGCCGACAAAAATGTGCTTTCACCCGGCAGGGCGCGAGCATGCAGCCTCGTCGCGCCTTGCCGGACGGCGCACCAGACCCTCACTCGAACATGTCCAGCCGAGGTTTCTAGGCTAATGACGCATCTGCCGGCGCAGCACCCAGATTTCGTCCGACCAGCGGCTCTGGATGAAGGCAAGCACCGAGCGGATCTCTTCGTCGGTGAGGATGTCGGCGTAGGCCGGCATGTCGCTCTCGTAGCCTTCCGGGGCGAGTGGCGGCACCATGCCGTGGCGGATCATCGCGATCAGCTCGGTGTTGGAGTGATGCCAGGTGTGGCCGGTGTCGTCGTGCGGCGGCGCCGGCAGGCGGCCGCTGGGCAGGCGGCGGCGCCACTCGGGCTGTCCCTCGAGTTCGGCCCCGTGACAGGCGGCGCAGTAGGTGCGATAGATCCGCTCTCCGGCTGTAACCTGCGCTGCATCGCGCGGGTTGATGCCGTCGCGGGCATCGCTGGCACAACCGGACAAGAGTGCAAGCATCAGCAGAACACCTGACACGACGCCGACCGGAGAGGACTCATTTGCCGAAATTTGCATTGCGCCGCTCATCGAAGTTTTTGAAAGAATGCATCTGGGCCGAAATGCGACATAATTCGTCCAAGTAACGTAATTACGCCTTGACGCACCCATGCTTTTGCCGAACAAGACCATCTGCCCGGAGTGTGGGGCAAAACTCCTGCGACGCTCGCGCTGGAAGTCCCACACCGAAAAACGCAGCCATCCCGGCCACCTGCCGTTTCGCTGCGTGGGTTGCGGGCACCGCTACGTTGCGCCCGTCAAACACAACCGTGCGGCCTTCGCCTCCGCTGCGGCCGCCGTGGTGCTCGCCAGTTTCGGCCTTGCGATCTTCATCTCCTCGCCAAGCGACCCGACGCTTTACGAATGGGGCCACGACGACGTCCGTCCGGTTCCCTCGATGGCACTGACTGCGCAAACACTGGAAGCGGCCGAAGCGGGTGACCCCGAAGCGCAGTATCGCATTGGCAGGAGCCGGCTGGTCGATGCCGCGATCGAGCCTGCCAAGGCCTCCGAAGCGTTGAGCTGGCTGCAGCGCGCGGCCGACGCCGGCCACGCCGAGGCGATGGTGCATCTGGGACGCATCTACCAGAGCGGCATCGGCGCGTTGCAAAACTATGAACTGGCGGCAAGTTGGGTGGAGCGAGCCGCGGTGGCATCCGATCCAGAGGGGATGCTCGAGCTCGGCCGCCTTTATCGCGACGGCGTCCGGTACGAAAAAAATGCCGTGCAAGCCTATGTGTGGATGAACCGGGCCGCAGCAGCGAACGCAGTGGGCGCCGCCCGCGAGCGCGAGGCAGTGGCCCGCATGCTGGACACCGAAACCCTCAAGGAGGCGCAGCGGCTGTCGCTGGAGCCGATCAAGCCGACGCTTGCGGGCGAGCGCAGCGAGGGAGGCTGAGCGGGCAAGACCGGAGCGCCCGGCTTGCCAGCCGACCCGGCTCAAGCAGCCCCGATACGGTCCAGCGCCTGCGCCAGTCTTGCCACCGTACCGTCGATGTCAGCCAGCTTGTCCAGTCCAAACAATCCGATACGGAAGGTCTTGAACCCCGCTGGCTCGTCGCACTGCAAGGGTACGCCAGCCGCGGTTTGCAGCCCCGCCCCGGCGAATTTCGTGCCCTTGTGGATGCCGTCGTCGACGGTGTGGCTGACGACCACGCCCGGCGCCTCGAAACCGGCTGCCGCGACGCTGTGAAAACCCCGCTCGGCCAGCAGGGCACGCACCCGGCGGCCCAACTCGGCCTGCTGGGCACGGCACGCCTCGAAGCCGCGCGCTTCGGTCTCGCGCATGGCATCGCGCAGGCGCACCAGACCATCAGTGGGCAGGGTGGCATGGTAGGCGTGGCCACCGCTCTCGTAGGCCTGCATGATCTGCAGCCACTTCTTGAGGTCCATCGCGAAGCTGCTGCTGGTGGTCTGGTCCAGGCGGGCCAGCGCGCGCGCGCTGAGCATGATCAGGCCGGCGCAGGGGGTGGCGCTCCAGCCCTTTTGCGGGGCGCTGATGAGCACATCGACTCCGGTTGCCTGCATGTCGACCCACATCGCACCGGATGCGACGCAGTCGAGCACCATCAGGCCGCCGACCTCATGCACCGCGTCAGCCACGCGGCGGATGTACTCGTCGGGCAGCATGATGCCGGCGGAAGTCTCGACATGCGGAGCGAAGACCACGTCCGGGCGCATGTCGTTGATGCAGGCGTCCACCTCTTCAACCGGAGCCGGCGCCCAGGCCGCCTGCACGTCCTCACTGGTCGGGCGCGCCTTCAGCACATGGCAACCGGTTGCGAAATCGCCCATGTCGAGAATCTGCGTCCAGCGATAGCTGAACCAGCCGTTGCGCACCACCAGACAGCGCGCGCCACCGGCGAACTGGCGCGCGACCGACTCCATCGCGAATGAACCACCACCGGGCACGATGGCGACCGCCTCGGCGCGATAAACCGACTTGAGGGTCGCGGACAGCTCGCGCACGGCCTGCTGGAAGGGCCGCGACATGTGGTTGAGGGATCGATCGCTGAACACCACCGAGTATTCGAGCAAACCGTCGGGATCCACGTGGGGTAGCAAGCCGGGCATATCTGTTCTCCTCTCTTGTTCATTCCAACCGGCGAGGTCAAGCCTGCCGGCGTTTTGGCCGCTGCTGCGACCGGCATTCCGTTCTGCCAGGCGGCACCGCCTGATGCTTGGTCGCAGGCTGACGGTGCGGCACCAACTGATGCGGCCGATTGCCGATCAGGTCGGCACGGCCCATGGCGGTGAGCCCCTCGCGGATCAACGGCCAGTTCTCGGGATCATGCCAGCGCAGCAAGGCCTTGTGGAAGCGGCGTTGCCGGCCGGCGCGCGCAGTCTCGACGATCTCGGAGTCCTTGCCGACCTTTCGCAGGGGGTTGCGACGCGAGTAATACATGGTGGTGGCCATGGCCATCGGCGTCGGCATGAAGGTCTGCACCTGGTCGGGCTTGAAGCCATTCTCCTTGAGCCAGAGCGCAAGATTGACCATGTCCTCGTCGGTGCAGCCGGGGTGAGCGGCAATGAAATACGGCACCAGGTGCTGTTTCTTGCCGGCCAGTGCGGAGTACTTGTCGAAGAGCTTGCGAAACGCGTCGTAGGTGCCGATGCCGGGCTTCATCATCTTCGACAGCGTGCCCTCCTCGGTGTGCTCCGGCGCGATCTTGAGCAGGCCGCTGACGTGATGGGTAACCAGTTCCTTGACGTACTCGGGGGAGCGCACCGCGAGGTCGTAGCGCAGGCCGGAGCCAATCGTGACCCGCTTGACGCCGGGAATGGCCCGCGCCTTGCGATAGAGCGAGATCAGCGGGGCGTGATCGGTGTTCAGGTTTTCACAGATGCCGGGGTACACACAGGACAGGCGCCGACAGGCGGACTCGATCTTCGGGTCCTTGCAGGCCATGCGATACATGTTGGCGGTGGGTCCGCCAAGGTCGGTGATATGACCCTTGAAGTCGGGCGTCTTGTCGCGGATCTCTTCGATCTCGCGCAGGATCGAGGCCTCCGAGCGGCTCTGGATGATGCGCCCCTCGTGCTCGGTGATCGAGCAGAAGGTGCAGCCGCCGAAACAGCCGCGCATGATGTTGATCGAGAAGCGGATCATGTCCCAAGCTGGAATGCGCGCATCACCATAGACTGGATGCGGCTTGCGTGCATAAGGCCGGTCGAAGACGAAATCCATCTCCTCGGTGACCAGCGGCAGCGGCGGCGGATTCAGCCACACGTCGCGTCGGCCAGGACCCGCGCCGTGGGCCTGCACCATCGCACGGGCGTTGCCCGGGTTGGATTCGAGGTGAAACACACGGGAGGCATGGGCGTACATCACCGGGTCGGCGCTGACGGTTTCATACGAGGGCAGCCGGATCACGGTCTTCGCGCGCTGTGCCCTGCGCGTCGCCACACGATCGGCCACCGGCAGGAAACGAAGCGGCTGGACGGCATCGGCTGGGGTCCTCGCTGCGGCCGGTTGGGCGGGCGATTCCATCGCATAGGGGTCCGGGTGCGTGACCAGCGGACCGGGTTTGTCGAGATCGAGCGAATCGACCTCGCTCCACCCCTCGGCAGGCAGCCAGCCCGGCCTGACCATGAAGGCGGTGCCGCGCAGGTTTCGGATGTCCGTGATCGGCTCGCCGGCTTCCAGCCGATGAGCGAGCTCCACCAGCGCCCGTTCGGCGTTGCCGAAAAGAAGGATGTCGGCCTTGGAATCGGGCAGCACCGAGCGGCGCACCTTGTCCGACCAGTAGTCGTAATGCGCAATGCGGCGCAAGGAGGCCTCAATGCTGCCGATGACGATGTTGGCGTCCGGAAAGGCCTCGCGGGCGCGTTGGGCATAAACGGTCACCGCGCGATCCGGTCTGCGACCCGCTTCCGCGTCCGGCGTGTAGGCATCCCCCGAGCGGATCTTGCGGTCGGCAGTGTAGCGGTTGACCAACGAATCCATGTTGCCCGCGGTGATGCCGTAGAACAGCCGCGGCCGGCCCAGCGCGCGGAACGGCTCGGCGCTTTTCCAGTCGGGCTGGGAGATGATGCCGACGCGAAAACTCTGGGCCTCGAGCAGCCGCCCGATCAGCGCCATGCCGAAGCTGGGGTGATCGATGTAGGCGTCCCCGGTGACGATGATTACGTCGCACGCATCCCAGCCGAGCACGCGCATCTCGGCGCGGCTCATGGGCAGAAACGGCGCCGCCGACCGTGGCGGTCTGGCGCGGGCGAAGATGGGAGCGGGCTGCGAATTCATCGGCGACATTGTACGCTGGCGCACGCGCGATTCGCTTCTGGGCCAAGTGTAGCGGGCACATCCTCTTCGCGGTGCACCCACAAGTGTGTCGGTGAGCGGACCGGCGACGTTGGCTTCGGCAATCGACTTGGCACCGAAGTGGCAATCGCTCCGGAAGTTGTGGCCGACATCGATTGCGCGGTTCAGCTGCTTTGCCGCCAACCCCCTCCGAGTGCCTTGTAAAGGTCCACGGTCGCACCGAGGCGCGCGAGCCGGATCTGGATGAGCTGGTCCTGCGCCGAGAACAGGCTGCGCTGGGTGTCGAGCAGGGTGCCGAGACTGTCGCTGCCTTCCCGGTAGCGCAGTTCGGACAGGCGTAGCGCGCGTTCGGCTTCGCGCACGATCTCCTGCTGTGTGGACTCCTGGCGTCGGCTGCGGTCGACCGCGGCGATTGCGTCTTCGGTTTCCTTGAGTGCGGCGAGGATGCTGCGGCGGTATTCCTCGAGCAGCTGGCGTTGCTGGGATTCACTGATGGCGGCCTGGTTGCGCAGGTGACCGCCGTCGAAGATCGCTTGCACCAGTGACAGTGCGAGGGTGGTGCTACCTGCCGGGGAGCCGAGGCCGAGAAGGCCGAACTCGGCGCCTGAAAGGCCGAAGTTGGCGCCGAGACTGAGCCGGGCGGGAAACAGGTTGGCGCGGGCGAGCGCGATGTTGGCCGCGGCGGCGAGAAGCCGCGCTTCGGTCGCCGCGAGGTCCGGGCGTCTTGCGAGCAACTCGGCGGGCAGGACGGTTTCGACTTCCGGTACGGTGAGCGCGTCGAAGCCTTCGTTGCCGATGTCGAGGCCCTGCGGCAACTGGCCGACGAGCAAGGCCAGGGCACGCCGGCTCTGGCGTTCCTGAGCCTGCAGCGGCAGCAGCGCGTCGCGCTGGGCGAGGACGGTGGAACGCTGTCGGCTGACATCGAGCGCGGAGGCGGCGCCATGGCGGAAACGGGCCTCGACGATCTGGAACAGCCGTTCGGCGATCTGGAGGTTTTGCTCGGCGATTTCCAGCCGCGCACGCAAAGCCAGCGTCTGGGTGTAGACATTGACGACCGCGGCGGTCAGCGACAGCCGGGCGGCGTCGAAATCGTGGCGGGTCGCCGACAGCTGCGCCTGGCTGCCCCGCAGACTGGTGATCCGGCTCCCCCACAGGTCGATTTCGTAGGCAACCGCCAACGCGACCGAGGAGAATTCGGTGGTCGTCGCGCTGACCCCGCTGGCATCGGTGACCCGTACATTGGTCGCGACGTTGAGATCGAGCGTCGGGAACAGGCTCGCGCCGGCGTTGCGCGCGGCCAGTTCGGCCTGGACAATACGCTCGGCGGCGATGCCGAGATCGGGGCTGCCGGCGAGGGCGGCATCTATCCAGCGCGGGATCTCGCTCGACCCGAACCCGGACCACCAGTCCGCCTCGAGCGAGAGCGCCTCGCTGTCGTGGCTCAGGGTTTCGGTCCAGGCGGTCGGCAGGGAGACCGGTGTCTCCGGGGCGAGCAGCGTGGGTGCGCAGCCGGCGATAAGCAGCGAGATGGCAGCGGCTGCCAGGAGTCTGAGCCCGGGCGCGTGAGTGTCCGCGAAGGTGCGGCGTGCCGGGGTGGCGTACGAGAGAGCGGTGTTGTCCATCGTGATCTTGTGTTGGGTTATTCCGAGGCCAGCGCGGCGACCGGGTCGAGACTGGCAGCCTTGCGTGCCGGCAGAAATCCGAACACCAACCCGGTGGCGAAGGCGCAGCCGAAGGCCAGCGCGACCGGCATCAGCGAGTACTGGATCGGGGTGCCGAAATTTTCGATGATCGCGGCGACCCCAAGGCCTGCGACGACGCCGATCAGACCGCCGAGCGCCGAGACTGCGAGTGCCTCGATCAGAAACTGCTGCATGATGTTGCGGGTGCGCGCCCCAGTGGCCATGCGAATGCCTATTTCGCGCGTCCGCTCGGTGACCGACACCAGCATGATGTTCATGACTCCGATGCCGCCGACCAGCAGCGAGATTGCCGCGATGGAGCCGAGCAGGATAGTCATGGTGTTCTGGGTCGCCGAAACATTGTCGATGATCGAGGCCATGTTGCGGATGGAAAAGTCCTCGACGCCGTGGCGCGCGAGCAATAGCGCGTGCACGTCGGCCTGGGTTTCGTTGATGAGCGCGACTTCCTCGACCGCGATGGTGGCGTTGCGCACATGCCGCTGGCCGAACAGGCGCAGGCTGCCGGTGGACCACGGCACGAAGATCACGTCGTCCTGGTCCTGCCCCCAGGCTGTGGCGCCCATAGGCGCCATGACGCCGACCACCTGGAACAGGTTGTTGTTCACCAGCACGTATTCGCCGATCGGGTCGCGGTTGCCGAACAGCGCGGAAGCGACCGTCTGCCCGAGCACGGTCACGGTCGCGAAGCGAAGCTCGTCCTCGTCCGAAAAAAAAGTGCCGCTGGCCACCGGCCAGGTGCGTGCGCGGATGTAGTCCGCCGTGGTTGCAGTGGCCGAGCTGCGATGGTCCATATTGCCGAATCGGATCGTGACCGAGCCGCCTTGTTCGGGTACCGCAGCGAGCACATTCGGCAATCCAGCCACGGCCTGAACGTCTTCGAAGGTGAGCGTCGCGCCCGCGTCGCGCCCCCGCATGTTGGGTGCCCCGGGGCGCACTGTGAGCAGGTTGGACCCCATGGCGCTGATCCGGTCGACGACCTCCTGGCGCGCGCCGTCGCCGATGGCGAGCATGGCGATGACCGAGGCGACACCGATGACGATGCCGAGTAGCGTCAGCGCCGTACGAAACAGGTTGTGACCGAGTGCACGGACTGCGGTGCGGGTGGCTTCGACGAGTTCGCCGAGAGTCGATTCATGCTCGGTGCCGGCCGCTTCCGGACGTCTCGGCTTGTGCATGCTTGCGGGGCCGGGGTCCGAGCGTATCTGCCCGTCGCGGATCTCGATGACCCGGGCGGCATGCTCGGCCACTTCGCGCTCGTGGGTGATCAGAATCACCGTATGCCCCTGCTCCGACAACGCAGACAGCAGACGCATCACGTCGGCGCCGCTCTTGCTGTCGAGTGCGCCGGTGGGTTCGTCAGCGAGGATCACCCGCCCGCCGTTCATCAGCGCACGGGCAATCGACACCCGTTGCTGCTGGCCGCCGGAAAGCTGGTTGGGGCGGTGCTCCAGCCGCTCCCCGAGGCCGAGTCGGGTGAGCAGCGCTTCGGCGCGTTCGCGCCGCACCTCGGGTGCGAGACCGGCATACACTGCGGGCACCTCGACGTTCTCGATGGCGGTCGAGCCGGCGATAAGGTTGTAGCTCTGGAAGACGAAACCGAACTCCTCGCGTCGCAAGCGTGCAAGCGCGTCCCGGTCGAGCCCGGCCACGTCCTCGCCCATGAAGCGATAGCTGCCGCCGGTCGGGCGATCGAGGCAGCCGAGGATGTTCATCAGGGTGGACTTGCCCGAACCCGAGCTGCCCATGATCGCGACGAACTCGCCCTCCCGGATTTCGAGGTCGATGCCGCGCAGGACCTCGACCTCGACGCCACCGTTGCAAAAAACGCGGTTCACCCCCTCGAGCCGGATCAGTGGCGCACCGGGGGCCTCCCCGGCAAGTCGCGCGATATCGGGCTCGACCTTCATCGCGGGGTCCGGGCTTGGCCGGCCAGCGCTTGTCCTGCGCTGGCCGGGCGCGTTCCTGAGACCACCGTGTCGCCCTCGTTCAGTCCAGACACGATCTGGGCGGCGACGCGGCTCGTGACGCCGATGCGGACCTCGCGCTCCTGCACCGTGCCGTCGTCCGCCCGAATACGGACTGTCGCGCTTCGACCTCCGCCCACGGGTCCGGAGCTGGTGCCGTCATCGGCGGGTGCGGCGTCGGCACGGCGTCCGCCCGCGCCACGGCCAGTCGCCGGAGCGAGGCCCGACAAGGCCGCCATGGGCACGGTGAGCGCATCGTCGGCCTTGGCGATGACGAAGAACACCTGGGCGGTCATCTGCGTCATCAGCCGACGGTTTTCGTTTGGCACTTCGAACAAGGCGTTGTACAAGACCACGTTGTTGACCACCGTCGGTGTGGGCTCGATGGTGCGCAACTGGCTGTCCCAGCGCTGCCCGGTGCCGCCCAGCGTGGTGAAATACACCTCGATGCCGGGGCGAAGGCGATCGACGTCGGCTTCCGACACCAGGGTCTGGACGGTCATGGTGCCGAGATCGGCGATGCGCAGAATCGTCGGTGCCTGCTGGTTGGCGTTGAGGGTCTGGCCCTGGCGGGCGGAGACCGATACCACGGTGCCGTCCATCGGGGCGAGGATGCGCGAGTACTGCAGGTTGGCCTCGTCCGCGCGGAGGTTGGACTCGGTCTGTTCGGTCTGGGCCTTGAGCGCCTCGATCTGGGCGCGGGCCGAGCGCACGTTGGCCTCGGCAGTCTGCAAGGCCTCTTCGGTGGTGGCGTCCTCGGCCATCAGGTTGCGCTGGCGGCGATGCTGTATTTCGGCCAGTTGCAGGCTCGCTTCCCGGTCCATGAGCTGGGCCCGCTGGTTGCGCAATTGTGCACGCGTCGCGTCTACCCGGCTCTGCAGCACCGTGGGATCGATCTCGGCGAGCAGGTCTCCGCTGCGCACCTGACTGCCGATTTCGACATGGATGCGGGTAAGCACGCCCGAGACCTGCGCCCCGACGTCGACGAAGTCACGTGGCTGGAGCGTGCCGGTGGCGGTGACGAGATCCTCGATCGTGCCCCTTTGGACCTCGATGAACTGCAGCCGGGCGCTGTCGTCCGGTACGCTCCACCAGTG
>CAYTAY010000037.1:4452-8010 GCA_964435845.1 uncultured Azoarcus sp. | reverse complement strand
CTGGCGGATTACACCTGCGGCGAGGTTTACCGGAAGCTTTCATGATCTGGATCAATAAAGACCCCTCGATGAGGGTGTCTAATCACAGTCAGTCTTTAGACCAAGTCTAAACAGCTTCCCTAACTCAAGGAGTGCATCATGAAAATCAAGCTCAGCAGTCTGGCCGTGGCGATTGCGATGACCGCAGTCAGCTCCGTCGCCTGGGGCTCCAGCGTCCGCGACGAGCCGATCACCCCGATCGTGCCGTATGTTTCCGAAAGTCCCGCGATGGTCCAACTGGGCAAGAAGCTGTTCTTTGAACCGCGCTTGTCGATGTCCGGCATCATCTCCTGTAACACCTGCCACAACCTGTCCCGGGGCGGCACCGACAACCTCGTGACCTCCATCGGCCACGGTTGGGCTGCCGGTCCGGTCAACGCGCCGACGGTGCTGAACTCCAGCCTCGCGATCGCGCAGTTCTGGGACGGCCGTGCCGCGAACCTGCAGGAACAGGCGGGCGGCCCGATCGAGGCTGACATCGAGATGAACATGCCGCACACGCTGGCGCTCGACGTGCTGAACTCGATTTCGGGTTACCAGGATGAGTTCGAGAAGGTTTTCGGTTCGCGCGAGATCAACATGGACATGGTGACCGCCGCGATCGCCGAGTTCGAAGAAACCCTGAAGACGCCGAACTCGCGCTTCGACCAGTGGCTGATGGGCGACGACAAGGCCATCACCGCCTACGAACTCGAAGGCTACAAGATTTTCAGGGACAGCGGTTGCACCGCTTGCCACAACGGCGAAGCTGCCGGCGGCACGTCCTTCCAGCGCATGGGTATCGTGCGCGCTTACGAGAGCACCTCGCCGGTCGAAGGCCGCTACTCGATCACCGGCGACGACGCCGACCGCTTCAGCTTCAAGGTGCCAACGCTACGCAATGTGGAATACACCTATCCGTATTTCCACGACGGCCAGGCCAAGACCCTCGAGGAGGCGACCGACGTCATGGGCCAGATTCAGCTCGGCCGTCACTACACCGAGGAAGAGATCGACAAGATCGTGGCCTTCATGAAGACCCTGACTGGCGACATGCCCCAGTTCGTGCTGCCGATGCTGCCGCCGTCTGCCAACGACACGCCGCGTCCGGACCCGTTCAAGTAATCGACGCACACATGGAAGATACGTGAAGTAAAGACGAAACCCGCGTTCGTGCGGGTTTCGTCGTTCCAAACCGGGCGTTGCCGCTTCGCTTGCGGTTCTGTCCCAACCGAATCCGGAAGGAGTGCATATGGTGACGAAACGCTTTCTGGGCGCTGCCGAGCGTCTCACCAAGGCTGGCATCCCGCCCACCCGCCAGCGCCTGGCTATCGCCGAGGTGCTTTTTGCCCGTCCGGTTCATCTGTCTGCGGACCAGATTCTCGCGCGGGTGCGTGAGCGCATGCCCGAGGTCTCGCGCGCGACGGTCTACAACACACTCAAATTTTTCCGCGAGAAAAATATGGTCAGAGAGCTGGTGGTCGACCCCGAGCGGGTGTTCTACGATTCGAATACCGAGCCGCACTATCACTTGTTCGATGTGAGAACCGGTGAACTGTCCGACGTTTCGGCCGATGAACTGCAGGTCGTCGGTACCCCGGTGTTGCCGGCAGGCTTCGAACTCGAAGAGGTCGACGTGATCATCCGAGTGCGAAGCCGGGAAACGGCCTGAGGCTTTCGACCGGTGCCAGTCGTCCAAACCGCATTCGTGGCTTGCGCCGCCCACACAGGGGCGGGCACGCACCCGGCTGCGCCCAGCGGAAGCGCAGCACGATCAGGGTGCCTGGTGAATATTTCGAGGTCGGACGCAGCAGGCGTTGCCAGAGGAACGGCTCGTTGTTATCGGGGCGACTAGCGGTCCGGTGTGGTGATGAACCCCATGTTGCGGATGCCGGCGACGCGCGCCTGGGACATGATCTCTGCCAGACGCTGATAACGGGTGTCGCGGTCGGCGCGCAGGTGCAGGTCGGGCTGCGGTTCTGCCAGGGCAGCTTCGGCAAGCCGAATGGCGAGGGCCTCGTCGTCGATCGGTTGATCGTTCCAGTAAAGTGCGCCTTCACTGTCGATGGTCAGCGTCACCGTGTCCGGTTTCTCGTTCGTGCTCTCGGAGGCTGCGGTCGGCAGGTCGATCTTGATCGAATGGGTAAGCAGCGGTGCGGTGATCATGAAGACGATGAGCAGCACCAGCATGACGTCGATCAACGGCACCATGTTGATCTCGCCCATTGGCGCGCTGCTGCTCTCCTGGTTGAATCCGCCGAAGGCCATCACGCGGCCCCAGACTGCGCGACCGTGTGCTGGCCGGATGCTTGGTTCTTCGCGGCGACCCTGGCGGCGCGTTGGGTGGCGGGGGTGTCGGCAAGCCGGGTGCCGGTTGTGAACCAGGCATGCAGGTCATGGGCGAAAGCGTCAAGCTCGGCCAACTCGAGGCGGTTGGCCCGGTTGAAGGCGTTGTAGCCGAGCACTGCAGGAATTGCGACGAAGAGACCGAAGGCCGTCATGATCAGCGCCTCGCCGACCGGTCCGGCCACGGCGTCGAGGGTGGCGACGCCAGTGACGCTGATGGCGATGAGCGCGCCGTAAATACCCCATACCGTGCCGAAAAGCCCGACGAAGGGTGCGGTCGAGCCGATGGAGGCGAGCATGGTCTGGCCGGATTCGAGTTGCGAGGTGGAGCGTGAAATGGACTTGCGCAAGGCGCGGGTGATGAATTCGTCGGCGTCGAGCTTGCCGCCGAGCGTGTCGGCATGGGTGTGCTGGCGCAGGTGCTCCACTGCAGCTGCGCCCTGGCGCGCAAGCGCTTCGACCGGTGCGCCGGGGGCACGATTCGACAGGCGCTTGAGGCCTTCGTCGAGGGAACTGGCGTTCCAGAAGGATTCGACTGCACCCTCGAAGCCGCGTGCGCGGAGCTGGCGGGTGCTGCGAACGAGGATCAGGTACCAACTCGTGATCGACATCAGTACCAGGGTGAGTGCGACCAGTTTGATGATGATGTCGGACTGTTCCCATAGATGGACCAGGCCGAATGCTTCGGAACCGCTCATGTCATCTTCCTTCGAGTTTGAATACGATGGGCACCACGACCCAGGCTTCGATCGGCCGGTCTCCCCTCCGGGCGGGCACGAACTGCCAGCGCGACACTGCGCCTTGTGCAGCAGCGTCGAGGCGGACCGAGCCGGATGTTTCGGCCAGCTCTATGCGGGCCGGACGTCCGTCCGGGGAAACCAATACCCGCAACAATACCCTGCCTTCTTCGCGCATGCGACGTGAAAGCGCGGGATAAGCCGGTGCCGGGTTGTTGAGATAGGCGGCATCGAAGCGCGCTGCGGTGGTACTCGAGGCGTTGCCGCTCGCCACGATCCGGCCTGGTGTAGCCGTGCGGGGCCCAGGCGTGGCAGTCGTTGGCGTGTTGCTGGTCGAGGAGACCGCGACGGTATCGACGGCATTCGAGGCTTCACTCGGACTCGGCATAGTGGGTTCCGGTGCGGGGCGCGGCTCGGGCCTGGGTTCGGGTTTGGGCTTGGGTTTCGGTTCAGGTTT
>CAYTAY010000037.1:0-4352 GCA_964435845.1 uncultured Azoarcus sp. | reverse complement strand
TCGGGTTTGGGCTCAAGCTTTGGTTGGGCTTCGGGCGGTGACGCTTCGATGACGGGCTCAGGCTTCTGGACGACCGGCTCGAGCGCTGGCGGGGGGGGCGTCAGAACCGGGGAGGGAGGCGAGGCGAGGTCATGAGCTTCTGCGGCCGCTAGGTTGTCGCCCACCGGGCCGGATGTCTCGCCAGCGGCCTCTGGTCCAGCGATGAGTGCAATCGAAATAGGGGTGTCTGTCACCGGAGGCTGGGCGATCTCGACATACGTGAGTGCAAAGGCGCCGGCGATGTGTAGCGTACAGACGAGCATGAAAACGAGGCTGCGCTCGCGCTTGCTGCTCGAGGTGGTGGTCGCGTGGTTCTGACGCCTCCAGCCCTGGGGCGGAGAGTACACCACCCCGCGTCGCGGCTCCGCATGGCCGGTCAGCTCCGCGTAGAGCGTCGGCGAGGGAGAAAGGCTCAAGGTCGATTGCATCGTGTTGCTGCGTGTCCCGCCGTGGGACGATCAGCGGAGGATGAGTTCGGCCAGCAAACCCACCACAAGCAGCAAGGCCGTGGTGCGCCCTGGGGCGAAGGCACGCTGCGGGCGCGATGGGTGAGCGCGAGCGAAGGATTGTCGAAGCATCGCTGCGAAGGATGAGGATTTGCAGCCTGATGAAGGGTATGCGTTTCGGGCCGGATTCATGGCTATGCCAAAGGTTTCACGATGCTTGGGGCTCGAGCCCTGGGGCGCCGCCGGTCAGGGCCTGCAGGGCGCGGGCCGCGAGACTGTCCTCAGTGACTTCGGCTCGTTTCAGCGTGCTGCTCAGACACTGCTTGGCGCAGCTTGCGCAGCGATTGCACTCGGCGGTGACGCCCAGCGTCTGCCTCAGGTCTCGCATGCGGCGGGCGCCTTGATTAACGGCATGCTCGATGTGACGTTCGGTGACGGCGTTGCAGACGCAGACGTACATGGTGATCGCCCTATTTGGTGAGAATCAGCTTGCCGGCACGTGTCGTACGCAGGGTGTAGCGCGTGCCTTCATGATCGATGGTGACGCTGTTGCGGCCCCTGAGGATCGATGCGCTGTGAAGCGGGCTTGCCCCGAGCGCTTCGTCTTCCTCGCAAACCGGATTCGGCCGGTCGTAATCGAGAGATTCGGGTGTGGCCGGTTGGCTGCGGTGCATCCTGAGATCCAAAACACAAATACGAATGATTGCCATTTAATACGAAGAGATGGCTTTGGTCAAGCAAAAGTTGGGCAAAAACTAGGCTATCAGCTTGAACCTAGAAACCTCGGTTGATCGCGGCCAAGCGCACACGCAACCGGGCGAATGTCCAGGTCAGGGCAGGACAAGCAAGATACGGAGGCCTTCCGGAACCTGATCCGCAGGCAGGTAGCCGATCGCATTCGGGTCGGATTGCACGGCGGCACTGACGCCCGCGTTTCCGGACAGTTGTTGCGGAGGCCTCGCCCGGCCGGAGAACACCATTCGCGACCAGTGCGCTCTGGTTTGAAGCGGGTTCTTGCGGATGAGCGCTTCATAGAATGCATCTCGAAGCGGTCCGGGGGGCTGGTCCAGCAGGCGGACAGGTGTGCCGTTGCGCAGCGCACCGGTGCGCCCCGAATAGAGCTCCTCGACCTCTTCTCGGCTGATCGTGGTGATCGGGCTATCCATGCCGGAGACCAGTGCAATCCATTCCTGCGCATGAACAGGGGCGTTGTCTAGTGACACCAGGCTCAGCAGAAGCGGCACCAGAAGATGGCGCAAGGCTGAATTCAAAAGACGAAATCCATCGAAAGGCCGAATGTGTCGAGCCGGCGACCACTCGGTGTGATTTCGCTGCGCCCGTCCAACGGGAAGAAGACGCCCCATGCGTTGCGCTTGACCTTGGTGCGGGTCCATTGCGCCTTGAGGGCGAGATCGGGACGGAGATCCCATCTGGTTCCAAGGCTCAGGCTGCGTTGGGCGTTGTTGCGCGAAGCGCGGTACGCGTCCATCAGCGGGCTGGATGGGGAGTTAGGCGCAACTGAACGGTCCAGGTTGTTCTCGGCGTAGGTGATGAAAGGGGTGAAAGCGCCCAATCCATATGCGGCTGTCAGGTGCCAGCCGGTGGAGGCGGTCACGTAGCGATCAACCTTTCGTTGTGCGATTTCACCGATGAGCTGCAGACGGTCACCCCCCCACTGGGCACCGATCGAAGTGAAGCGCGCTGTTGCATCGGCGCCGCTCAGGAGGGCTTTGGCCGAAGGGTCGGTCAATCCGACCAGTTTGTGGAGTGGGTCGCCGTAGCGAATCGCGAGGCGCCCCCGGGCATGGCCAATCTGGAGCTGAAACCTGTCGCCCTCGAGCCCGATCGACAAACCAGCCAGCCTGTTGAGGCGTCCGCTACCCTGCGGAAAGCGTACCGTGCTCTCGACGCCGAGGAAAGGCTGCACTTCGAGGTGAAGACCATTTGGTGCGATCCGCGTGCGGTAAAGCAGGTCGAACCCGTCGACCTCGTTGAATGGGTTGAGCCCGTAGACCTCCACAGGCGGTCGCATCCAGATGTGGGCATAATTAACGTCCATGCTGTCGGAAAGCATGAAGAGCGGGGCGCGCAAGCGCCCTCCGCGCAATGTGAGCTCAGGCGTGATGTTGCGGCTGATGAAAGCCCAGTTGGCGCGTGGCCTGTACTCGCGTCCGTGGCGGTCGGCGATGCTGACCTGAAGTGTCGCCGAGGTGCTGTCGCTGAAGCGTTTCATCACCTGGAGGTTGAGTGCGCTGTCCGAGCCGAGGTCGATGCGGGACGGTGCGGTGCGTGCTCTCGCCGGATGGTTGAAATAGACCTCGTCGTCAGCGGTCTTCACCGCGCCGAGCGACCCGAATCCGGAAAAATGCCAGTCGCTGGCCGAGGCGCTGGCGATCGTCCCGGCGCAAAGCAGCAGGCCGGCAGCCGTGAGTTTGATCAGTGCGCGCCTCAATGGCGGCCCCCTTTGCAGTGCTCTATCCAGAGTTGGTCGGCCAGCACGGTCTCCATCGGCTTGCCGAAAAGGTATCCCTGGCCGTAATCGCAGCCGAGCTCGCGCAGAATATCGTACTGACGCTCGTTCTCGATCCATTCGGCGACCACTTTCATGCCTAGATCGTGAGCGAGCTCGATGCTGTGCAGGACGACCGCGCGCAATCTGTGGTCGTCGGCGATGCAACGAATGAACGCTCCGTCGAGTTTGATTATGTCGCAGGGTATCAAATGCAGATAGCTCAGGGCCGAATAGCCGGTTCCGAAGTCGTCGATCATGATCTGGAAGCCCGCGTCGTGCAGGGCGCTAATGGACTGTTGCGCCGATCCGGTGAGGTCTGCGAGAACGCTCTCGGTGATTTCGAACCGGAGGCATGCGGTCGCCAAGCCGGTATTTCGCGTGTGATCGATGAGCGCACGCACCAGCGCCGGATTGGCCAGTTGTACGGCCGAGAGATTGATGCTGATTGGCAGCAGAGGCTCGCTCGGTCGTGCTGCCTGCCAATGCTGAAGCACCTTGCATGCCTGCTCCACGGTGCGCAGGCTGACTGCCTGGATCAGCCCGCGCGTCTCGGCGATGGTTATGAAATGGTCTGGCAGAAGCATACCGAACTCCGGGTGTTTCCACCTTGCCAGGGCCTCGAAGCTACTGAGCCGCCGGTCGGCAAGCGATACGATGGGCTGGAGGTGGATGTCGATCGCCTGGGTGAGCATCGCATTGCGCAGGTCTGCTTCGAGTTTCAGGGTGCGTAGCGCTTTCGAGTGCATCGAAGCGTGGAATACCGCCACCGCCGAATCCCCGCTGCGCTTTGCTTCGTGCAAGGCGTTGTCCGAGTCCCGCAACAGGCTGTCGGGTTTGCAGTCTTGGTCTTCAGCCAAGGCCACTCCGATATTCACTTTTGGGTAGAAAGCGTGGGCGTTGGCAATCCGAACCGGTGCCGAGATGGCTTCACGTAGCATCTCGGCGATACGCAAACCTTCCTCCTCGGAGCCGATGTCATTAGCCAGTACGGCGAACTGGTCGCCGCCAATTCGAGCAACGATGTCGCCTTGGCCTACCGAGTGGGCGATGCGGTCGCTGACTTCACGCAAGAGCTCGTCGCCGGCGGCATGGCCGAAGCTGTCGTTCACGAGATGGAATCGCTCCAGGTTGATGGTGAGCACAGCGAAAACGAATCGTCTATTTGCCGCCCGGCGGCCGAGCGCGCCACCGAGGTGTTCCAGGAACAACGCGCGGTTGGGCAGGGATGTGAGTTTGTCGTGGAAGGCGTCATGGAAGAGTTGCTCTTCAGCCACTTTCTGCAGATGAATGTCGCTGATCGAGCCGGCCATACGATAGGCTCGGCCGGTTTCATCCCTCAAGGCCACGCCTCTAAC
>CAYTAY010000036.1:12931-20056 GCA_964435845.1 uncultured Azoarcus sp. | reverse complement strand
CCTGCCATTATCTCATTGGCATCGGCTGGTCGGGGGTTTTTGAGCATCCTGCTAAATCACACGAGGATTGTTTATGAAAAGGTGGCGTTCGCGATATGCTCTGCTGTGCCCTTGACATGCCGCGTGGCGCAATTCTCCGCAGCGCGTCCATCCCGAGCAGCAATCGCTTCCAAGATCGCCTCGTGCTCGTCCCACACTTTGTGGCGACTGTGCTCCGGGCGCAGGACCATGCTCATAGCTCGCCGCAGATGATTCCAATAGAGTCGCATGGTTTCGAGGAGCAGCGGATTACCGGCCAGCCTGTAGACCCACAAATGGAATTGCATGTCTGTCGCAATCAAATCATGGACCGCCCCAGACGTAACGGCATCACGCCCCGCCGCCATCAACTTTCGCCCTTCTGCGATGTCATCGTCAGTACAGCGCTCGGCGGCAAGTCGAGCCGCCATCGGATCAATCCCCTCCCGCAACTCATAAATGGAGCGGAAGAAATCCTGCTCTAACGGGGCCACTATGAGCCCACGGCGCCCTACCTCCCGCACGAACCCCTGACTCTTAAGGATCGACAGAGCTTGGGCGATTGGTTGACGCGATACCCTCATCCGCTCGGCGAGGTCATCTTGATTCAGCCGCATCCCGGGCTCAAACTGTCCGTCGCAGATTGCATCGAGAATTAGACTGTATGTCTGCTCAATCAATGTCGTTTGGGTGGGGACAAGCATTGCCGTTGGAGATGGAGATGGAAGAATGGCGAACTATGATTATAAGGGGAAAGGGGTTGCACCTAGCCCGGGCTGCCACGAGGGCTTCCCGTTGCTGAAGGCGATTCTCGACTGCCCCACGGGTTCGGCTTGGCGGCAGTTTAACACGTGGGTGTGAAACGCGCGCAACACAGTGGCCCGTCGATGCTCCACGTGGATTCGCGACACGCGACGCTATCCTCTAACCCCTGCCAGCGCTCCTCGGTTCCACGCGGCAAGCCGCTGGCGATGCATTGGGGCTGGCTCGCGACCGTGACCGTCGCTCATACGGCGGCCCTGCTCGTGCTCGCTAACATCGTGCCGCGCGAACCAGCGTCAGCCGACACTGCCAACCGGCCGCCGGTTATCTCCGTGCGGCTGCTCACTCCGCGGGAAGCCGACCCGCTCCCGGTAGCACCGGAGGCGCACGTACCCCCACCAACCGAAACACCGCCCGTCCGGAGCGCGCCAGCTGCGGCCCGCCCCTCAAGAGCCCCGCCACCGATGCGCGCACCCGCACCAGTTGCCGCGGCCCCCGCGAGGGCCGCTCCCGTACCGACTGCGGTGGAACCGGTGCACCTCGACGCGGCGGCTGGTGGCGATGCCCCCCCATCGCCACCAGCCGGCCCCGCCGTGACCAGCGCCCCGGTGGTGAGGGAAGCGAGCGTCGACGCTGCCTATCTGAACAGTCCTGCGCCCGCTTATCCGCGCCTATCTCGGCGGCTCGGCGAGGAGGGGCGAGTCGTGCTGCGCGTGCGCGTGCTTGCCGACGGGCACGCGGCCAGCGTGGAAGTCGCCGAGAGCAGTGGCTACTCCCGACTCGACGCGACCGCGCTCGAGACAGTGCGCGACTGGCGCTTCATCCCCGCGCGCCGCGGCGACACCGCAATCGACAGCTGGCTGCACGTTCCCGTTGTCTTCCGCCTCGAAGACTGACAACCAGCGGCCTGTCGGGCTAACTCCTTTAGAATGCCGCATCGCTGCCGTGGTTCTAGATCAAGATTATGAGGCGATTCCGCCGGATAGACCGCCAAACGGAGTACCAGCTGCCGCCGTCGATACTGGCTACCCGAGTCGCCCTCGGCACGCTACCTGGTCGAGGCGGTGGAAGGATTGGACCTGTTGTCGGAGCTAGCGCCCGCGCGGACCGCGGTCGCGACGCCTCCACCCGGCACTGCTACTGTCGTTGCTGATCTACGGCTTTGCGACGGGGGTGCATTTGGCCCCAAAATCGAGCTGGCGACCTACGAGTCGCTGGTCTTCCTTCACGCTTCATTGCCTGCGACCAGCACCCGAACCACGACACCTTGCCCTGTTTCTGTCGCCGCTTCGGCGAGCAGTTCGTCCTGAACTTGGCGCAAGTCGGTGCTGCAGGTAGCCCGGGGAACCAGTTTTCGCGCTTTGGCACGTAGAATCGGGACGGTTCAAAGATCCACGCGAACGCCAGCCGGCGCAATGCGCTCGCGTACGAGCACGCCCATAAGATCGAAGCCCTGGTCACAGCCGAAGCGCAGGAAATGCTCGCCCGTGGCGGTTCTTTCATATTAGTGCTTCAGAATTGCCTGCAATTGATCCCAATTCAGACACCGCTCGAGCGAGTCGGCGAGACGGTCGAGGTCTGCTTCGCGACGGGCGGCGAAATCTACCGTTTTCACCTCACCAGCGCCGGCCCAAGCGAGCAACGCGGAGAGTGCCTGAGGTTGGTCGAACAGACCATGGCAATAGGTGCCGATTACCTGTCTGTCGGCTGAAATGGCTCCGTCCGACCGGCCGCCGTCGAGCATTACTAGGGGATCAGCCAACGCCGCACCGGTCGTTACTCCCAAATGAATTTCGTACCCTACAATCTCAGGAGATCCGCTGAGGCACAAATGGCCCTTCACATTGCGAAGCTGCTTCTCTGCTTTCAACGTGGTTTCGCAGTCAAGCCAACCCAGCCCCGGCGTGCTGCCAAGTTCTCCTTCCAGCCCGAAAGGATCGTGGATGACTCGGCCCAACATTTGATAGCCACCGCACAAGCCCACTACCTTGCCCCCGTAACGTAGATGCTTCTTGATCCGGCTCTCCCAACCCTGAGCCCGCAGCCATTCCATATCAGCCACTACAGACTTGGAGCCAGGCAGAATAATCAAGTCAGCAGATGGAGGGGACTCTCCGGGCCCTATCCATCTGAAGTCAACTTCAGGGTGAAGTCGAAGCGGATCAAGGTCGTTATGGTTAGAAACTCGGGGATAGGCGGGAGCCACCACCGTTAGCTTGGTTTCACCCCTCTCGGCACTTGAAGTCGCAATAGAGTCCTCGGCGTCGAGGAAAAGGCCGTGGAGATACGGCAAGACGCCGAGTACGGGTTTGCCGGTGCGGTTTTCCAGCCATCTTAGACCAGGTTCCAAAAGTCCAAAATCACCTCGAAAGCGATTAATTACAAAACCCTTTATACGTTTTTGCTCGGACGGCGACAATAATTCGAGCGTCCCAACCAGATGGGCAAAAACGCCACCTCGATCAATATCGGCGACGAGGATGACCGGACAGTCCACAGCCTCGGCAAAGCCCATGTTTGCAATGTCTCGGTCTCTAAGGTTAATTTCTGCGGGTGAGCCGGCGCCTTCTACCAAGATACAGTCATAACGCGAAAGCAGCCTTTCCCACGATGCCAGCACAGCCCCCATGGCGGTGGTTTTATACTCGTGATAGTCACGGGCGCACAGGTCTGCGGCAACTTTGCCATGTATTATGACTTGGGCCCGCTTATCGGTTGTGGGCTTCAAGAGTACCGGATTAAAGTCGGTATGGGCTCGCAAGCCCGCCGCAAGCGCCTGAAGGGCCTGAGCCCTGCCAATTTCGCCTCCATCCTCAGTTACGGCCGAATTCAGAGCCATATTTTGTGGTTTGAACGGGGCTACGCGCACACCTTTGCGCTTCAAGATTCTGCATAGACCGGCAACCAAGGTCGATTTTCCTGCGTCCGACGTAGTACCTTGAACCATTAGAAACTTTTTTTGCATCTCAGGCTTCTATATCCTGTCGGTTAATTTTATTTGATTTGATACTGAGAGATCTGTCAATAAAGGAGATTGTTCGCGGGGTCGTCCAGTAGCTTCATCAACGGTGTTGGTGCCACCTTCGTCGCATCGAGAACTTGGAATTGATGAAAATGATGGGCTCGAGAACAAGTGTGCTGCGACTGCCGGTGCGCTTGGGAAATAAGCATGGAAATATGTTGCGGTAAGGCGACGGTGCAGATAGACCGCTTCGCCCTTGCCGTGTTGAAATTTTGTCGCGTGCGTCGCAGCTTGCAGTGAGGTGCTGAAGGTTGAGTAATGAAAAGTATGTCCTCCCAAACAGCCTCCCTGCAAACTCAATGTTTGCATCCCGAGGGCAACAAGCTTTCTATGCATGACCGTCGTCCCTGGGATTAGTCCCATCATCGGATGCTGTACGCCTTCGAGATCGGTAAGGGACTCTGCGATTGCCATCATGCCGCCACACTCAGCTAACAGCGGCTTCCCCGCCTCGACGTGCATGACAAGCGATGCAACCATCGAACGGTTTTTGGATATACGAAGGGCGTGAAGTTCCGGATAGCCTCCTGGGATCCAGACAGCATCACATGGGGGTAGTTCAGAATCGGTGAGTGGGGAGAAGAAGACCGTTTTCGCGCCCAAGGAGTGCAAGCATTCGATATTTGCGGGGTAGATGAAGCAAAACGCTGCGTCGCGTGCAATTGCGATCGTTTTTCCTGCTAACGTAGGTACGGTTGCCGGCTCGGGGACGTCCGGAAAGGATGCCGAGGGCGGTAGATCACTGGCGGCGGTATTGGCTATGGAATTGGCCAATAGGTCCAATTTTTCGCTTAAGCCATCGATCTCAGCAGCGGGAAGCACTCCAAGATGGCGTTCTGGAATAGCCAGCGACGCTTCCCGGGGGATTGCTCCATACCAGTTGATGTCCTCTGGAAGACTTGCACGGAGCAAGTCCGTGTGGCGATCGCTAGCGACGGAATTCGCGAGAGCCCCAATCAAGCGCGTGTTCGGCTCATATACTTTCAGGCCTAAAGCAATCGCGCCAAATGAACGCGCCATCGCGCGCCCATCAATCACCACTAAGATGGGCAAGTTAAACCGGCGAGCCAGTTCTGCGGCGGACGGAGTGCCATCGAAGAGCCCCATGACGCCTTCAATAAGTATTAGGTCTGCGTCACGGGCTGCGCGGGAAAGTCTCCATGCCACATCGCCTTCGCCGCACATCCGGAAATCCAGATTCTCGCAGGGCGCACCGCTTGCGATGGCATGGATTTGGGGATCGAGGAAATCGGGGCCGCATTTAAAGACCCGAACGCGTCGTCCGCGCTGGCGATGCAGGCGAGCCAGTGCAGCCGTGACGGTAGTTTTGCCCTGTCCCGAAGCGGGGGCAGCAATCATCAGGGCGGGGCAGGATAAGGTGGTGGTCATGAACTCAAGACTCCGCGTTGCGCCCATCGCCACTCTGAAATTGCCGTCGCCAGGCGCTTCCAAGTCGCATCGCTCGCCGGCAGCCCGAAGCGAAGTAGCGGCTGCGGATCGTAATGGCGCACGAGGATTCCACGCTCACCAAAATGTTTGACCAGCAAATGAGCGTGGTTCGTCGTAACCGTAGCAAAAAGCGGCGTCGCGGCAACGTGGCCGAGCGGCGCCAGGAGTTGCTGCAGGCGCCGGCTTAAGGCAGAAAGCTCCTGTCGGGTCTCGGTCTGCCAAGCGCGATCGGCCAGGGCCCTCTTGGCAACTTCCCGGGATGGCCCGGCGAGCGCCCAAGGTCCGACGGCTTCGCGCAGGCTGGCAAGGATTTCGGGTGCGGCGAAAACGAAACCCACTCGCGCGCCGGCCAAGCCGAAAAATTTGCCGAGGGAACGCAGGACGATCAAGTTCGGCGCCGCTGGGCTGCCGGCTAGGGCGGCGACGCTGTTCTCGGGCTGGGGATCGGTGAAAGCCTCATCCACCACGAGCCAACCGCCCCGGCGTTGGAGTTCGTCGGCCGCGGCCAACACAGCGGAGCGCGAATGCAACTCGGCGGTCGGGTTATTGGGATTGCATAGAACTATCACGGGCGTAGCGGTGGCGAGCGTCTGCACCAGGGTGGCGTACTCTAAGGCCAGGACTCGATGTCCGGCCTTTGCCCAAGCCAGAGGGTGCTCGTTGTAAATAGGCACCAGGCAGGCGACCGAGGCCGAAGGGAACAGGCTAGGCAAGAGCTGAATAGCCGCTTGCGACCCCGGCACGGGCAGCAGGCCGTCGCTGCCGTAATAGCATGCCGCTTCCGCTTCCAGTCCGTCGTCGTCTTGCGGCAAGCGTTGCCAGCAATCGGGTGGCAAGGGTGGCACCGGCCAACCGAGCGGGTTGATTCCGGTCGAAAGGTCGAGCCATTCGGAAGGTGGGATGCCGTATCGCAGGGATGCGGCGAGGAGGCGGCCACCGTGTTCAAGCATAAAGTGCTCCGATGATCAAAAGGACGGCCAGCCAAAGCCAAAGCCCGCGCTGGACCAAGGTGACGGCACGGCCGATGTCGGCAGCACAGGCTGGCCCGCCTTCGCCCAGGGGCGGACGCAGTTCTTCGCGGCCGTGGTAATTGGCACTGCCGCCCAGGACGATACCGAGGGTGCCTGCACCGGCCGCCATGACCGGTCCGGCATTGGGACTTTCCCACGCGCCGGCCTGCGCTCGCCAGCAGGCCAGCGCCCGAGCCGGACGGCCGAGAAGGGCATAGGTCAGTGCTGTTAGGCGGGCCGCCGGCCAATTGAGGAGGTCGTCGAAGCGCGCCGCCGCCCAGCCGAAGGCGAGAAAGCGATCGGTCTTGTAGCCCCACATCGCATCCAGCGTATTGGTCAGACGGAAGAGCAGTGCGCCGGGGCCGCCCAGGAGAGCAAACCAGAACAGGGCGCCGAACACCGCGTCGTTGCCGTTTTCCAGCACCGACTCGACGCCGGCTTTTGCGACGCCGGTGGCGTCCAGGGTGGCGGTGTCGCGGGAAACCATCCAGCCGACGCGTCTGCGCGCCTCAACCAAGTCGCCGTCTGCCAAAGGGATTTGCACAGCTTCGGCATGTTCCGAAAGGCTCCTGGCGCCGAGCGCGAAGTAGAGAAGAGCGATATCGACGACGCCCGGCATTAAGGGCCGCAGCCAGAACGCCAATGCGACCCAGGGTCCGACCATCAGTCCCAAGGCGAGAATGCCGCCCGCGCCAGTGCGTCGGTTGAGGCGTGCCTCGGCGAGCACAGCCAGCCAACCGAAGCCGAGCAGAGGGTGCCAGCGCTGCGGCTCGCCGAACTGGCGGTCGAGAAGCACGGCCGCGAGGGCAGCGAGCGGCAGCAAGAAGGCGTCTGGCATGGGGTCAGGGCTCGGACAGGGCAGAC
>CAYTAY010000036.1:0-12921 GCA_964435845.1 uncultured Azoarcus sp. | reverse complement strand
GACGAACCTTGGTGCTGCAGGGCCGCCTGCAGGGCACGGAGCTGGTCGGGAAGATGCTCGGCAGGGCCGGCGTCTTGGCCCCACTGATCGAAAAAGGTCAGTTCGTCCAGCGGTAGGCGGGGTAGCCAGCCGGCGCTTTCCAGTTCCGGCTTCTCGTAGAAATGGCTGACATAACCCAAGCACAGATAGGCCACCGGGACGATTTCCCGCGGGATGCCGAGGGCATCCTGCAAATCCGCTTGGTCGAAAATGCTGACCCAGCCCACGCCCAGTCCTTCCGCGCGGGCCGCCAGCCACAGGTTCTGGACGGCGCAGACACTGCTGTAGAGATCCATGGTCCTGATATGGGTGCGCCCCACCACGACTGGCCCGGTACGCGTCCGGTCGCAGGTGACGCAGAGATTGACCGGCGATTCCAGGATCCCTTCGAGCTTCAGGCGGCTGTAGATTTCGCGCTTTTGGCCGTCGAACATCTCGGTGGCTTCGGCATTGGCCTTCTTGAAAAGATCGTGGACGCGCTGCTTGACCTCGGCGGAGCGAATGACCACATAATTCCAAGGCTGCATGAAACCGACCGAAGGGGCGTGGTGGCCCGCCATCAGAACCCGGCCGAGCACCTCGTCGGGAATGGGGTCGGGCAGGAACTGGCCACGCACGTCGCGGCGGCTGAGTATGGTCCGATACACGGCAGCGCGTTCTTGATCGGAAAAGCGGTGTTCGGTCTGGATGGCTTGGTTTTCCATAGAGTCATGCCCGGGCGAGAGAGAGGACGCTGCCGATAACGACTAGCGACGGAGGCTTCACATCTTCTTGGCGGGCCGTTTCAGGCAAGCCAGCCAGCGTGGTGAGGCAGAACTTCTGTTCCGGCAGGGTCGCCTTGTGAATCAGGGCCGCCGGCGTAGCCGGCGCCAGGCCGTGGGTAATGAGCTGCCCCACCAGGTCGGCGAGGCCGGCGACACCCATGTAGATCACCAGCGTTTGGCGCGGACGGGAAAGGGCGTGCCAGTCGAGTTCGAGACTGTGATCCTTCAGATGGCCGGTGACGAAAACGCAGCTCTGGGCATGGTCCCGGTGGGTGAGCGGGAAGCCGAAGCTGGCCCCGGCACCCAAGGCGGCAGTGATGCCTGGCACAATTTCCACCATCATTCCGGCCATCTGCAGCACTTCCAGTTCTTCGCCGCCGCGCCCGAACACAAAGGGGTCGCCACCTTTCAAGCGCACAACCCGCTTGCCGGCGGCCGCCAGGTCGACCAGCAAGCGGCTGATTTCAGCCTGCGGCAGGGTGTGCTTGGAAGCTTTCTTTCCGACGTAGATTTTCTCGGTGCCGGCCGGAATCAGGTCGAGAATTCCCCGGCCCACGAGGTTGTCATAGACGACGGCGTCGGCGGCCTGCAGCAATCGGTAGGCCTTAAGGGTGAGGAGTTCCGGGTCGCCGGGGCCGGCGCCGACCAGGGCGACGTACCCAGGCTGGCTCGGGACCGGCGGCGGGATCTGGGATAGTGCGCAATCCATACTCATGCTTCGCCCGCAATCACTTCATCCTCGACGTCATCGTCGGCGAGCGCCGCCGCGATGTAGGCGACGGGCAGACCGTGGCGGCGCGCGAGTTCGTCGACGCTCTCGCCGCTCGTGCGGAGCGCTTCGAGCCAGCCGTCGAGGCCCGTCGACAGCGAGCGTCCGGCCTTTTCACCGTCGCGTGCCGAGCCCGATTCGACGTCGTACTTGTTCGCGTAGCCGCGCGGCGTGACCATCAGGCCATTGCGCACGAAGGTGTTGGAGTTGCCGATGAGCACCGTGCTGAGCATGCCGATGTCGCAGTCGGTCATCTTGTCGAGCGTTGTGAACTCGATGCGCTGCTTCGGGCGATAGGCAGATTTGACGATCGCGACCGGGGTGTCGAGGCGGCGGTGCGCGAGGAAGAGGCGCTGCGCTTCGATGATCTGGCGTGCGCGGCGACCGCTCTTCGGGTTGTACAGCGCGACGACGAAGTCGGCGGCGGCGGCGGCGTTGAGGCGCCGCGCGATCGCGGGCCAGGGGGTGAGCAGGTCGGACAAGGAGATCGCGCAGAAGTCGTGCGTCAGCGGCGCGCCCACCAGGGCAGCGCAGGTGTTGAGCGCCGAGGCGCCGGGGACGATCTCGACCTCGATATCCGAGTCCGGCGTCCAGCCCGCCTGGAACAGCACTTCGAAGGTCGGGCCGGCCATACCGTACACGCCGGCGTCGCCCGACGAGATCAACGCCACCTTCTTGCCCTGCCTGGCGCGGTCGAGCGCTTCGATCGCGCGGTCGAGCTCCTCGGTCATCGACTTCTTGACGACTTCCTTGCCTTCGACGAGGTCGGCGACGAGGCGAATGTAGGTGACGTAGCCGATGATGGTGTCGGCCTCGGCGATCGCGGCGCGCGCGCGTCCGCTCATGTGCTCGACGCTGCCGGGCCCGAGCCCGACGAGCATGATCTTGCCTGTGCTCATGGTGTCCTTTTTTTTTTGTTGTGGGGGGTTTGCGAGCCCGCCGTCTTCCGCCGCTGGCGTGCGGGTTGGGGGTGTATCGATGGGGGGTTCTGGGGGGGGGGGGTTTTGCATCCCGCCCTACGAGGCTCCCTACGAGGCTCCCTACGCGCGCACGGTCGCCGGGGCTTCCGGCGTAGCGAGCGCAGGGCGCACCCAGCGTGCAACGGCCCACCCGGCGAGGCTCCCCAGCGCCAGCCATTCGATGGCGCTGGAGATTGCGGTCGCGATCGCGAACTGGCCGGCGAGCGCTTCCATCAAGCGTTCGGCCTCGGCGCTGTAGCCTGAGTAGGCGCCGACTTCGAGATGCGGTGCGCCGACAACAAAGGGCAGCGCGAGCACAGCGAGGCCCAGCCAGCGCATGCGCCCCGGAACGAAGGCGAGTTGCGCGAGGCCTGCGGCAGTGCTGCACGCAGCGAGCAGCCACCAGCTTTGCCGTGCTTCGAGTGCAGCTGCGGCAGCGCCCGGAATTTCCGGCGGAAGGCCGAGCGCCGGGACTAGAAATACGCAGGCGAAGCCGGCCGCGCCCCATACCAGGCCCGTGCGGGCCGAGGCGAGCGGCCTGCCACGCAGATGCTCCCACGCAGCCATCGCCGCGACCAGGATTAGGCCGAAGCCGATCGCGGTCGTGACATTCGCGATCGCGGTCCACAGATGCCGTTCCGCGCCGTCCTCGGGCGCCCATGCGCCGTCGTCATGCTCGTGTTCGCCCTCGTGAGCGCTCGCGAGCATGTGCTCCTCGTGTTCCGCGGAATGCGGAACGGCTGCCGATTCGAGCACTTCGGCGGCGGCGATGATCGGGATGACCTGCCAGTGCTGGACAGCACTTACGAGCAGGCCGGCCAGCGCCCCGACCAGCAGGGCGCACAGGACGATACGGCGGAACAGCATGTCGGACTCCGTGCTCAGTGGCAGGGGAAGACGTTGGCGTGGCGCGTGTCGTGCGCGGCGTTGTGGGCCGCGGCGAGGTGACTGAAACCGACGCCGTAGACGATAACGGCGCCGAGCAGCGCGGCCGTGAGGACGGGCATGGCGATCGCCATCAGGGCGCTCTTCGGGCGGGCGAGTTGCAGGGTGGCTTGTTGTTGCATGGTGATTCTCCTTTGGTTGATGAAACAGGGTAGTGACAACGGCTGAAAATCAGTTTGATGCCGGCATGCGCGCGACCGATACCGTGGCATTACGGCCGTCGGGGCCGCGCAGTTTGTGTTTTTCGACGATCAGATGCGTGAGGTCGGTTCCGGCGGCAAGCAGCGCGGCGGCCTCCGATACGGAGGGCGTGCCGGTGTAGCGGCGCACCGTTTCCGACGGATTCGGCACGTTGACTGCTGCGAGCGTCGCGGCGGGATGGAACGCGATGGTCCAGCCGTGGCGCGCCGCGACTTCTAGCAGCCCCGCCTCGTCGGCCTTCATGTCGATGCTTGCGACCGCGCGCACGTCGGCGAGGCTTGCGCCCGCTTGGGCGAGCGCCTCGTCGATTGCCCGGGCGATCGTCGCCGCGGGCGTGGCGCGGTCGCACCCGAGGCCGAGGGCGATCGGGTAGCGTGAAGAGATCACGCGGCCTCCTGCGGCGGACGGTAGATCACGCGGCGGCCGGCGAGGCGCTCGGCCCAATCGGCGGAGAGCTCGCGGTCGCTGATCCACAGCACGGCGCCGAACTGGTCCGGATCGACGTCCTCGAGACGCTCGAAGGGCTTCAGGTTCGCCGGTAGCGGACCGCTGCGGCCGTTCGCGTGGCGCGCCCACCAGTCGCGGCTGCCGGATTCCTGCACGAGTGCGACCGGCTCGTCGTTCACGACCGCGGCGCTCGCGCGCACGATCTCGTCGTGGCTCGCGTCGAAGGTCCAGCCGAGTTCGCGGCCCAGCAGATCGACGGCGAGCGTCTCGCGCGCGTCGGATGCGGTGGTCAGCACCGGCTGCGCGCCGAGTGCTGTGGCGAGCACGCCGGCCAGGGCATTGGCGCCGCCGAGGTGGCCGGAGAGCACGGGAATCGCGTGGCGGGCGCCTTCGTCGAGCACGACGATGCCCGGGTCCTGTTCCTTGGCCTTCAGGTGCGGCGCGATCAGGCGCACGACGGCGCCGAGCGAGACGATCGCAACGATGCCGTCGAAGTTCGCGAAGAGCGCCGGTATCTGGTCGCCGGTCTTGCCGGTGTAGCAGGTGGCGGCGCCGGGTGCGGCGGCTTCCGCTTCGGCGCGGAATTTTTCGGGTGCGAAGAGTCGCGCGCCGGGGACCGCTGCAACGACCTTGCCGGCGAGGGCGATGCCGTGTTTCGTGATCGACACGACGGCAACGCGTTCGTTGCGGAAGGGCAGATGCACGCTCATGCCGCGGCCTCCGCAGTGATCGTGCTTGCGGCGGTCGCAGCGCGCTTGCGGCAGCCGCGACGCAGTTCGCCGCGCGCCCGCTTGGGGTTCTGCACCAGCAGCAGCGACAGGTAATTGACCTTTTCGCCGCGCAGGCTCGCGACGTCCTTGACGACACGTTCGTCGGGCGAGCCGACCTTCTCGACGAAGCAGCTCGTCGCGAGCAACTCGCGCGCTTCGAGCAGATCCAGCACCTCGTCGAGGAGCGGCTTCACCTTCATCAGCACCAACGTGTCGAACTCGTCGAGCAGATGGTCGATCACCGACACGCCGTAGGCCGCCGGGATTACGGCGACGGTCTCGTCCTCCTCGGCGAGGGCGATGTCGGCGCAAGCGGCCGCCGCGGCGAAGGAGCTGACGCCGGGAATCGTCTCGACCTCGATTTCGGGCGCGAGCTCGCGCACGGCGCGGGCGAGATGGCGGAAGGTCGAGTAGGTCGAGGCGTCGCCTTCGACGAGGAAGGCGACGTCGCGTCCTTCGGCGAGGAGTTCGGCGGTGCGTGCAGCGGCGCGCGCCCAGGCCTTCGCCAGTGCGACCGCGTCGCGCGTCATCGGGAACACGAGTTCGACCGCATCGGCCGGCACTTCGAGGCCGCCGCGCACGACGATGTCGAGCGCGTAAGAGCATTCCTCGGCCTTCTTCACGGGATAGGTCCAGCGTGCGTCCGACTGCAGCGCGGTCCAGCCGCGGCGCGTGATCAGGTCCGGATCGCCAGGGCCGAGCGACACGCCGATCAGGCGGCCATAGCGGGGTGTGGGGAGTGCGTCATTCATTGTTTTTCTCTGCTTGCGAAGTGGGGTCTTGAGGTGTGTTCTTGTACGCGGTGACGATCCACACCGGGTTCTGCGCCGCGAGGCGGTGCATGTCGAGGATCGGCTGGCTGCGCGCGGCCGACAGCATCGTCACGTCCCATTCGGCGCCGGCTGCGGCGAGCGCGGTGGTCGCGCTCGCGAGGTTTTCGATCGTGACGAAGTTCATCACGAGCCGCCCGGCGGGCCTGAGGCGCGCGAGGCACAGTTCGATCAGGTGGGCGAGTTCGCCGCCCGAGCCGCCGACGAAGACGGCGTCGGGGTCGGGCCAGGCGTCGAGGCCGTCCGGAGCCTTGCCTTCGACGAGGGTGTAGTTCGTCGCCTGCAGGCGCTTCGCGTTCTCGCGTGCGTTCGCAGCGTCGCCGGTATTCTTCTCGATCGCCCAGACGTGGCCGAGGCGCGCGATGCGCGAACCCTCGAGGCCGACTGAGCCGGAGCCGGCGCCGATGTCCCAGACGAGGCTGTCGGCGCGCAGGCCGAGCTTCGCGAGCGACACCGCGCGCGCTTCGAGCTTGGTGATCAGCCCTTTCTCGGGCTGGCGCTGCACGAAGTCGCTGTCCTCGAAGCCGAACACGGCACGCGGCGAGGGCGCAGCGACGCGGTCGATGACGACGATGTTGGGAGTGGGGAATTCACGCCCGGCGGCCTCTTCAAGCGTCAGATCGGCGAAGACCGCCTCGTCGCGCAGGCACAGACGTGCGGCGACCGAGATGCGCAGCTCGTCGCCGTAGCCCGCGGCCAGCAGGGCGCGCGCGACGCGGGCCGGGCTGTTCGCCGGGCTCGTGAAAGATGCGACCCGAGCGTGTTCGGCGACCGCGCGCACGATCCCGTAGAGGCCGTGTCCGGGTGTGGCGCCGTCGAACCATTCGCCGGCGTCGGCGCCGTGGCAGGAGCGGATCGCCGCGTCCTGCCAGGTCTTGTTGAGGCGCGAGCAGGCGAGCGCGATCGTCGATGGCGCCGGCAGGACGTCGACGCTCGCCGCGCCGAGCTTGTCGATCAGGAAGCGCGCGATGCCGTGGCACAGCGGGTCGCCGGTCGCGAGTACGGTCACCGTCAGGCGGGCGGCGAGCGCGGCGCGCACCCATTCGGGCGTCTTGCCGAGTGCGCCGTCCATGTCGCGCAGCACGACAGCGGCGTCGAGATGCGGCGTGACGAGATCCAGCGTGCGGCGCGCGCCGATCACGACGCGGCTCGCGGCCAGCCGTGCGCGGCCGGCGGCGGAGAGCCCCTCCCAGCCGTCGTCGAGGATGCCCAGGATCAGGCAGCGAGGGTCTGACATTCGGATTCCTCCACGGTGACGATGGGCACGCCTTCGAAGTTGCAGGCGAGCACGGTGAGGCGGTGCGGGCCGGGGTAGCGTTCGCGCAGGCTGCGGATCGCGCGCAGCGCGAGCGCGCGGTGGAAGGGCACGGTGAGCCCCAGTTCGGCGAGGCTTTCGGCGGCGAAGCGTGCGGTCTCGGCGGCGCGGATCTGCTCGACGACGTGGGGCGGCGCGCCGACTTCGGTCGCGGCGTCGGCGATCAGCTGGCGGTCGATCTCCTCGCGCCACGCGTGCGTCACCGACAGGCCCTGTGCGATCTTGGTGAGCTTGCCGACCATTGCGCCGACGATGACGCGCTGCATCCGATGCTTCACCGCGGTCGTGAATGCCGCCTTGACGAAGTCGCCCATCTGCACGAAGCAGGCCTCGTCGAGCTCGGGGAATTCGCGCATCGCGCACTTCTCCGTGCGCCCGCCGGTCGTGAACACGACGGCCGTCTGGCCCTGGTTCGCGGCGACGTCGACGGCCTGGACCACGCTCGCGCGGAAGGCCGCGGTCGAGTAGGGCCGCACGATGCCGGTCGTGCCGAGGATGGAGATGCCGCCGAGGATGCCGAGACGCGCGTTGAGCGTCTTCTTCGCCATCTCCTCGCCGCCCGGCACCGAGATCGTCACCTCCAGGCTGTCGCCCGTGGCGAGGATCGCGGCGCCGGCGCGCGCGACGTTCTCGCAGATGTTCCTGCGCGGCACCGGGTTAATCGCGGGGCCACCGACTTCGAGCCCGAGGCCGGGCTTGGTGACGACGCCCACGCCCGGTCCGCCTTTCAGGATCACCTCGCCGCCGCCGTCGCGGATGCGCCGCACGTCGGCGGTCAGATGCGCCTTGTCGGTCGCGTCCGGGTCGTCGCCCGCATCCTTGATGCTCACCGCGTGGGCGCAGTCGCCTTCGACGCGCCCGTCGGTGATGCGAAAAGTCACGTGCTGGGTGTTCGGCAGCACGCACTCAATCTCGGCCGGCACTGCGCCGTGCACCAGGCCGAGCGTCGCCGCGGTCGCGGCGGCGGCCGAGTTCGCGCCGGTCGTGAAGCCCGTGCGGTTGCCGCGCTCGCGTTTCGCGTCGCCCTTGCGCACCTTCTCCGGCAAGGCGTGGCCTGCTGTCATTCGTCTTCCCCGTTTTTTGTCCGCTTAGGCCGTCAGCGCCTGTTGTTCGCGCTGGCGCGCTTCGGCGATGCCGAGCAGCGCGTGGATCGCCGCGACGACCAGCGTCGAGCCGCCCTTGCGGCCGCGGATGACGATCCAGGGCACCTCATTGAGTTCCGCCATCAGATCCTTCGACTCGGCCGCCGACACGAAGCCGACCGGCATGCCGATCACCAGCGCCGGCCGCGCGCCTTCCTCGCGGATCAGGCGTACGACCTCGATCAGCGCCGTCGGCGCGTTGCCGATGCCGACGATCGCGCCGTCGAGCAGCCCCCGGCGGTGGGCCTTTCTCATCGCCTGCACGGCGCGCGTCGTTTCCTCGGCCTTCGCCTGGGCTATCACGTCCTCGTCCGAGATGAACTGGTGGGTCGTGATGCCGAAATGCGCGAGGCGCGACGCCGACAGCCCCACGCAGATCATCTCGACGTCGGCGACGACGCGCGTGCCGCCGGCGAGGATCGCTTGCAGGCCCGCCGCGACCGCGTCCGGGTGAAAGTCGGTGAGGCCGTTGAATTCGAAGTCCGCGTTGGCGTGGATCATGCGGCGCACGACCGGCCACTGTTCCGGCCGGTATTCGTGGCGGCCGACCTCGGCGTCGATGATCGCGAAGGAATCGTGCTCGATCGCGCGCCCGGCGGCGGTGAGCTGTTCGGTGACGACGTTGCTGTTCATGGTTCAGGCGTGGGTATGGTGAGCGCAGCCGGCGTGCGGCGCGTGGTTGTGGGAGCAGGCGTGGTCGTGATCGTGGCCGTGGTGGACATGGTCGCCATCGTGATGATGGTGGTGATGGCCGTGCCCGCCGTGGTCGTGATGGCCCGCGGTATGGCTGTGGTCGTGCAGGTGCTCGGCTTCAGCGGCGAGGCGGTACTTGCAGCCGTCGCATTCGAGCAGCGGCGCTTCGCCAGCCTCGGCATCGGCGACGCGCGCCTCGACCAATTCGAAGATGCCCTTGTCGAAGCCGAAATGCGTGCCCAGCGCGAAGGCGATCTGCGGATACTGCGCACGTAGCCGCGCGAGCTGCGCGTCGATGCGCTCGATCAGCACGCCGGTGAAGAGATACACCGGCACCACCGCGATCTGCGTCATGCCGAGGCGCACCTGGCGCTGCACCGCGGTTTCGAGTCGCGGCCAGGTCACGCCGGTGAAGGCGAGGTCGACCAGTTCGTGGTCCGTGGCCTCGAACACCCAGCGCGCCATCTTCGCGAGCTCGCCGTTCGCGCCGGCATCCGACGAGCCGCGGCCGAGCAGGATCACGCCGGTCGTGCACGGATCGGGCACGTGGAGCGCGTGCATCAGGCGGTCGAGCTGCCCCGTCAGCACCTCGAAGATCTCGCGCCCCATGCCGAGGTGGCGGGTGCATTCGAAGGCCACATCCGGATGGCGTTCGCGCGCGGCCTCGATCGCCGCCGGGATTTCCATCTTCACGTGGCCCGCGGCGTTGAGAATGAAGGGGATCACGATCACGCACTTCGCGCCCGCTGCCGCGCGATCCAGGCCCGTGTCGAGCAGCACGTCGGCGTACTCGATGAAGCAGGCCTCGATGCGCCACGCCGGGCGGCGTGCGCGCCACTCGGCGGCAAAGCGCTCGATCTCGTCGTTGCCCGCGCGGTTGCGCGAGCCATGGCCGACCAGCAGGATCGTGGTGTCTTTCATGATGCGTTTTCCGTGACGGAGGCCCGGCGGAAGCGGTGGCTGAAGCCCGGGTCGTAGAGTTTGGAACGGGCGATTTCGGGCCAGTCGCGCGCACCCAAGGCCGGGCTCGCGATGATCATCGCCTGCGAGGCGATCTTCTCCGCCTGGCACTTCTTCTTGATGTCGGCGAGCGTGCCGCGGACGATCTTCTCCTCGCCCGGCCAGCTCGCTTTCTGCACGACGAGGATCGGCGCGTCCTCCGGCCAGCCGGCGCGGCGCAGCGCGTCCTGCACCTCGTGCAGCAGCGTGATCGACAGGAAGATGCACAGCGTCGTGCGGTGTGCGGCGAGCGCGTCGAGCTCCTCGCCCGCCGGCATCGGCGTGCGCCCGGCGACGCGCGTGAGGATCACGGTCTGCGTCACTTCCGGCAGCGTCAGCGTTTCGCCGGCGGCAGCGGCGGAAGCGAGCGCCGACGAGACGCCCGGCACGACCTTCCACGGCACGCCCGCCGCATCGAGCAGCCGCGTCATCTCGACCAGCGCCCCGTACAGGCCGGGATCGCCGGTCTGCAGGCGCACGACGGTCGCGCAACGTGAAGCGGCATCGATCAGCCACGCGCTCATCTCCTCGAGCGTCATGTCCTTCGAGTCGCGGATCGCGCAGCCTTCCGGCGCATAGAGGGTCGCTGCCTGGTCGACCAGCGAACCGGCGAACAGGATCCCGCCTGCCTGTTCGAGCAGGCGACGGCCTTTCACGGTGATCAGGTCCGGATCGCCGGGGCCGGCGCCGACGAACCATACTTTTCCAAAATCCATATTATGCATTCCTGATGGAGCCGGAGGACCTTCCAGTCGGGGCGGCAGATCGGCTGCAAGGTCGCGGCGGGGAACTAGTTGGCAAGACGCAACGTGCCACGTGCTGCGAGGGTGAGCATGTGCAAGCCTGCAGCCGAATCGAATTCGGTCGCGCCAAGGCCCGTATTGATCTGGGGAGAGTAGTTCTAGTACCGGAAGGGCGCCTCAGGACCGAGGGCGCTAAGGCAGCTGCAAAGCAGAGCAGCTTTCGCAACTCAGGAGCTTTCTGGACTTGCTGGTTGGCTGAGTCCCGTCTAACGGCGACGAAATCCGCTGACGAGGCCCCGCCAATGGCGTGTGCGGTACGGGAAAGGCCTTTCGAGATTGGCATGATCTCTTCCTGCTGCAGCGGCGAATGCGGCGCGTTGCGAGGGATCGATCGTGCAGGTCGGAAGAATGGCGCCAGAAACCATGGCCGGCCGCCAATCACCAGCTGCATTCCCGTCACCCCGGGGAATCGCAACAATTTGATGGGCCGGTCTTCTGGCTTGCCTTCAATCTTCTCCGGCCGCCTTCCCGTGCAAGAACACAGTGGCTTGTGGCAGAGTCGTCAGGCTTACAGCAGCGGGGGCTGCGCCGGAATATCTTAGATCGCTAAGAGTCACCGGCTTCCCGTTTCACCTGCTCCACGGTCGTAGAGCTAGGCACCCATGAGCAAATTATATCCATAAATCGTCAGTTGGGAAGAGCTTTCGAATATGGATGATTGACAATGGGCGTAGGCGTAGGCGTAGGCGTAGGCGTAGGCGTAGGCGTAGGCGTAGGCGTAGGCAGAGAGTCTTGTTGATCCGTGCCCGCACTTGACGGCATGTGGATTATTTTCAGTTCGATGCGAATAGCTACTGCGAGGTGCAGCGCCTCGGCTGCACACGCTGCCTCGACCTGCAGCAGTTCGTACATCGGGACGTGCGGGGAACGCACGCCGTCGTGTTCGCGCCGGGAGCGAATGATTAGCGGTGGGAGGCCGACGACGCTCGTGATTCGAGCAATTTCCATCAGGAAAGTCAGTTACCGCTGGAGGCCGGGTTCGTTCCCTTCGCTCGGGTCTCCTGACGCTTAGGGTGAGGACGAGTCTACCCGCCCTCATTACCCCGCTCCCTTCCGGGTCGGGGCTGCCCCCTATGCGTCTCTCACGTCCCCACACGTGGGACCGGTGCTCAGAACTCCCAGGCGAACCCCGCCTGGCCGAAACTGCGTCCGTCGCCGCGTCCGACGGCGCCCGACACCTTGAGTCCTTGCAGGATTTCGTAGCGCAAGCCCACCGCGCGGTCGGGACGGGAGTCCTCGGCGCCGAAGGTTTCCACAGTCAATTGCAGCCCCTCGGCGAGCGGGAATTCATAGCCGATGCCCCAAGTGCCGGCGGTGTCGCGCTCGCCCTTGGCGCGGACGCGCTCGGTGCCGAGATTCAGGTGCAGCACCTGCTCGTTTTCGAAGCGATACGACGCGAGCCCGGTCAACGCGTAACTGCGTTCGGTGAATCGGTCGGGGGTCTCACGATCCTTGACGCGGATGTGGCCGACGTCGATGCGGGCGCCGAGCGACCATTCTTTTTCGTTCTGATACGGGACCCACTTCGCGCCGAAGCAAAGGCCGTCGAACCGGGTTGCAGGATGGGCGCTGCGGTCGTGTGCGCGGCCGGCGCCAACTTCGAGTTCCAGATCGTCGATCGGACTGAAACCGAAGACGAGCTCCCCGCCCCGGGGGCGGTCGTCCTTGCTCCAGACGCCTTCGATCTTCATGCCGCCCTTGTCGAGCGTGCCGGCATCATCGACGTTCATCGGCGCTTCGGCGTGAGCGAGCGATGCCGCCAGCACACCGGTCGACAGCATCAGGAAAACTGCAAAGGGGGAAAAACGGTACTGCTTGGCTTGCATGGTCAAACTCCAGGGGTCGGACCATCCGCTTCGCGAAGACGACAAGCCATGCCCGCAGGCCCCAACCTTTGCCGCCCTCTGCAACCCCGCAGATGGTCTGTTGCTCATGCCATCGGCCGTGGCCGATGACCTCGTGCAACAGGCCGGTCTCCGGGCTGACAAGTTGGCCTCTGCAGCGCAGAGTCCGGGCAGCATCGCCTTCCCGAATCGTTCGCGCGCGTCTCGCGACGCCACGTAGCGATCCAGTGGCTGGCCGTGCAGGCTGAACGGCCGTGATGCAGCTTTGCTTGCTTACCGTTGCGGGGGCAGCCAAGGCTTTGCGGTGAAACCGCGCACCCTGTTCCCGTTTAACCCGAGTCGTCGAAACCGGAACAAGTCAAGATACATGTCGCCTGATTCATGCAACTAACTCAAGTATG
>CAYTAY010000035.1:3071-20262 GCA_964435845.1 uncultured Azoarcus sp. | reverse complement strand
CGCATCCTCGGTGCCGCGGAAGGCGGTGAAGATCGGGCCGATGTAATACACGCCACCAAAGTATGCATCGATCGGCGACGGTTTGTTCTTGCCCGTCTCGAGCACCCACACCAGATCATCCTCAGCCTTTGCGGATTTCTTCAGGTACTCGCGCAGGCGGTCGATGTCGAACTTGACCCCCGAGATCTGCTCGAACATCGGGATCACCTCTTCCTTGAGCTGCTTGACGACGAAGTCGCGCATGTTCTTCGTGATCTTGCCGTCGCCCTGATACGGAACCTGCAACATCACCGTCGGGCACTTGTACTCGTGGCGCAGCAGCTCGAACCATTTCATGAAGGTGAAGCACCCGGTATAGGACAACAGCAACATATCCGGGACCGGCATTGGCTTGCCGTTGGGCGCAATGTTGCCGCGGCCCATCATGCCGATGTCGGCCTTCACGTAGGTGCACACGTCCTCGGAGTGCCCGCTCTTCTCCGCGTCCATGATCATCGCACCGCTCTGCTTGCGCAGACCGTTCTGGATGGCGTTGGTCTCGGGGAGGTTGTTGACCATGTCGAAGCACATGATCAACTCGTTCAGATTGCCCGGAACAAAGGTCGACACGATCTTCTCGCCGGACTCCCTGGTGTTCGTGAGCCGATCGTAGTTGCCCGCGATCATGGCCTTCTGCTTGAGCATGGAAGGCTCTTTGATGACTTCGGTATCCGCTCTCGTGTTCATGGTCAGCTCCACAGTTTGATCGAGTCGGCAAAAGTGCCGGCTTGCTCGCGGATCGGCTGCATCTGTCCCGAGTTCTCCGCATACTTGAAGGAGATGTACGGAACGTTGTGCTCCGAACACCGGTCGGCTAGCATCGGGCGTTCGAGCAGCGCCGGATCGCAGAAGCTCGGGGCTGCAAAGATCACCCCCTCTGCCGCATTCTTCCGCACCTGCTCGAGCAGGAACAAGCCCTTGTCCTCTTCCTTGGCGTCATACTTGACAGCCGCGCTGACGGATTCGTGCAGGAAGGCGAGGGCCAAATTTTCCATCGGGTCGCCGCTGGTCGACACCGGTTTCTGAATCCAGCGGTGCACCAGCATGTAATCGTCATCGACGATGTAACAACCGGCGAGTTCGATGGACTTGATCAGGTTCAGCGGCGGCTGCTCGCAGAAGGAACCATTGATGACGACCCGGCAGTTGTCGCGCTTGGGCGCATCGACCTTCTCGGCAACGGCGAGGTAATCCTTGAGCATTTGGTTGTGCTCTTCGACGGGCAACACCAGGCCTGCGCGCATCAGCAGATACACGTCGGCCGACGGCACCTTCCAGGGTTCGCGCGAGCGCGCCGCATAAACGTCCATCGCGAGCTGGCGGTTCTCGTTATAGACCTCGATAGATGCGCGCAGCGCGTCGTCGGTGATCTTGCGACCGGACAACTCTTCGAGCCCCTCGCGCAATTCGTTGAGTTCATTGACGTAGTAGTTGCCACCGACATCGTCACGATAGTTCTGCGGCACGTCGAAGTAGCGCACGTACTTGCCCGGAAACATGAGTTTCCACATACCGGACAGGTTGCGGATCACGTCGCAGATGCTGGGGAACAGCATGCCATCGACGAAGTCCATGCGCTTGGAAAGCCCGAGCTCGATGGTCGACCGCGGAATCCGGCAGATGTAGCTCTGATAGTAGGCGTCGCCGTGGATTACCTCGAGTTGGTCGCCGCCGCCCATGATGCCCAGCGGAAGCATGCCCGCCGCATGGATGATCTCGCGCGGCACATAGACCGGCATGTAGGCAATCACTTTGCGATCTGGGTCGGCCTCCTTCCACTGCCGGGAGGCGGTGAAGTCGAGATCGTCGTATAGCGCTTCGCAGCGCGCAATGATGTCTGCCGTACTCATGATCAACGGTTCTCCCAGTTTGCTGGACGCTTGTCGAGAAAAGACTTCAACCCTTCCACCGCATCGTGGCTCGCCATCAAATCGCCAAGATAGAGGGCTTCCACAGTGTTCAGTTTTTGCTTGATCTGTTCGACCAGATCGCAGCGCGCGGCCTTGACCGCGAAGCGGAGCGAGCTGGCACTGAGCTTCGACAGATGCTCGTCGTACCATGCCAGGGCTGCAGCCTCGGGGTCGTCGGCAAGTCCATCGACGAGACCGATGCGATGTGCCTCTGCGCCATCGATACTCCGCCCGGACAACAACAGGTCTTCCGCACGGGATTGACCGATTCGCGGCGGCAACAGACAGGAGGCCGCGGGCGCGAACACGCCAAGTCGGATTTCAGGCTGACCGAATTTCGCGTCTGCGGTCGCGAACAGCAGATTCCCCGCTGCCGCGACCTCGAGCCCACCGCCCAGGCACTGGCCGCGAATCGCGACCATGATCGGCACCGGGCTATCGAGCATCGCGCGAATCAGCGCATGCAGGCTTTTCAACATGCCAGCGCACTGATCCGGCAGATGCTCCTCGACGCTTGCACCGAAGCTGAAGTGCGGCCCTTCGGCGTCGATCAGCACCGCCCGCAGCGACGCGGCGCCGAGCTGCGCTTGCAACGCCGCCTGCAGCGCACCGATCATTGCTGCATCGACGATATTGGCCTTCGGCCTGGCAAGGCGCAGACGCAGGAGGCCGTCTTCGCGCTCCAGCCAGACCTTGAGCGGGGAGCTCGCCTCGCTCATCATTCGGCTCCGGGCATCAGGCTGTCGATCAGCTCGGGCGTCCAGGGCACGCCCTTCGCTAGCGCGCGCCGCAACGCCGTGAAGTCGATCTCGCGGCCGGTTTCCTTGTTGCCTTCGTTGAAGGCGCGGAAACCGGTACGAGCCTCGTTCATCATGTTCAAAGCCAGCCACGCGCGGCTGTTCTCCTTGTTACGGTTCCACGCGTCGATCTTGGGTTTGCGCAGTTCTTCGAAGCTCTTGGTGAGACACTCGGGGAAGGTGTCGAGCAGCTTGGCACACAGTTTCTCTACCGCTTCATCAAGCAGCGACAGATCGATCTCGCCTTTCTTCAGTAGCGCCTTGCCTTCGGCAAACGCTTCACCGGTCTTGAACTCGCCATGGACGATGCGGCCAAACTCGTCGAGGTAGCGATCGCTGATCACGGTCGGATTCGGCACGAATTTGCCATCGACCTTGAGCGCCGGAACGATCTCGCTGCAAATGCCGAGACGATAGGCCTTGTGCGCCGAGAACGGCTCGCACAAGGTGCCCGAAACCATGGCCTGTTCACAGCCGATCATCAGTGGCAGAAAGTCGGTTGCACCGCCGATCGCCGCGGAGCCGTGCTTTGGGCCGGCCTGGCCGAAGTTCGCGAGGTCCTGAGCGATGCTGAAGTCGGCAGCCATGCCGATTTCCTGACCACCGCCGATGCGCATGCCATTCACGCGGCACACGACCGGTTTGTCGCACGCCAGAATCGACGACACCATGTCGTTAAACAGGCGCATGTACTGACGATACTCTTGGGAGTTGCCGGCGTAATATTCTGCGTACTCCTTGGTGTTGCCGCCGGTGCAGAATGCCTTGTCACCGGTTGCGGTAAACACCACCGCAACCACGTCGCGCGCCATCGACGCGGCTCGGAAGGCAAGAATCACGCCCTTCACCATGTCGGTCGTATAGGAATTGTATTGCACGGGGTTGTCGAGGGTGATCCATACGTTGTACAGATCCGGCACGACCTCTCCTGCACGATTGCGTGCCGGACGCTTTTCATACAGCACCCCCGGCATCACGGTTTGCGGCACGAGATTGTGATCGGCGAGTTGCTTGGGGGCGAGTTTCTCGATGAGATTCGCAGTGGTTCTGTTCATTCGACTGTCTCCTTGTGTTGTGTTTCCGTGCACCTTAGGCGGCTGGTGTGAGAATCGCGCGCCGAGTCAGTTTGTGCGCGTGCGCGTCGGCAAAGATTGCATTGATACGATCCAACGGGTGTCGCTCGACGAAACTGGCAAGATCGATCTTGCCGTTCAGAACCATGTCGAGTGCGGCTGGGTAGTGCTCGGGCAAGCACCCCCAGTTGCCCATCGCGTTCGCATGAAAGGCCATGAGATTCGAGAGCCGGACTTCGATCTTGTCCATCGTGAATCCCACCACGGCAAGAGTCGCGCCAAAGGTCAGCAGACTGAAGGCATTGCTCTGCCCGGCACCGGTTCCAGAGCACTCGAAGATCTTCCAGCGTGTCATCCGCAGTCCATTGGCCTTCGCGTGGGCCTCGATGGCCTTCTTCATGTCGCGTCCGGTAATTTCACGGGCATTCAAGGTGAGCGCAGCCCCGTGCCTGCTCATGAGTTCGAGCTTTACCGGATCCACATCGACTGCGACCACTTCGGCACCGAACGCACGTGCGATCTGGACTGCATAGCCGCCGACGCCGCCGACGCCAATGACGATCGCCAGATCACCAGGCTCGACACCCGCCTGCAGCGCGGCCTGGTAGGGCGTGGTGATCGCATCCGCCACGACCGACACATCGGCCAGCTGAAGACCCACGGCTGCAAGGCGCTTCTCATCCACCGGACACAGCCCTCGTGCCGGCACGACGATGTGTGACGCGAAGCCACCCTGAATGTCGTTGCCTGGCATCAATTGGCTGCGACAGATTGTGCCGTGGCCGGTCTGGCACAGCCCGCATTCGCCACAGGGCATGACCGCCGGGATGATTACGGCCCGGCCAATCCATTCGCGTGCCTCGGCACCCGCCTTGACGACACGCCCACTGATCTCGTGGCCAAGCGCGAGCGGCAGCGCATGGTTGGTACGGACGCCGTCGTAGTAAAAGCCCAGATCGGTATGGCATACGCCACAGCCCGCGATCTCGACGACGACATCGTTCGACCCCAGCTCGCCGACCTCGAACTCGGAACGGACCATCGGCTCACCCACGCCGGACATCAGCCATCGATAAGGGGAAATGCTCATCTGACTCCTCCGTTTGCTCCGCAGAGCGGACGTTGACGTTAACGTCAACAATCATTCGGCAATATGCACGGGTCCGCATGAAGCGCACCGAGCAGTTGTGCAAACATTAATTGAGAAGGAAGAGAGAGGGGTTGATCTATGTCAACAAAGTGACGTTTGCGTCAACGTAAGCTTCGACTCGCCAATGAGACTATTCGCCACCCTCGGTAAGGGACAAGTGGTCTTTGTGGCAAAACGTTTCGGAGACTGCCGTTTGAAGGCTGGACGCTCCGTCACGTTGGCAGTGTCCGGGCCGGCCGCGCCGGTCAGCGCTTGAACCTGGAGAACTCGAATGACAGCCAGATCGGTTTCAATAACCTTCGCAGGCAGCGGCGGCGCCGGCGTGATGACAGCCGGCAACATGTTGCTGGACGCAGCCGGACGCGCCGGATGGCACGGCTACATGACGCGCTCGTCAGGCGCCCAGATTCGCGGGGGCGAGGCCGCCGCGATGCTGCGCTTGTCCACCGAACCAGTCGAATCCCACGATGACTATTTCGATCTGCTGGTCGCGATCGACTGGCAGAACGTAGGCCGATTCTCGGCGGAAATTCCGATGACGTCCGACGGACTCGTCCTCGGAGACCCGGAAGGCGGAGAATTTCCAGAGCAAATCAGTGCAAAAGGTACGCGCCGCGCAGAAGTCCCGTTCAAGAAGATGAGCAAGGACATCCCCGGTGGCCGACCGAATATGATCGCTCTCGGTGCAGTGGCGGCGCTGATCGGACTCCCCGAAGACGTGGTGAACTCGGTATTGCGCGAAGCTCTGAAGAAGAAAGGACCCGAAGCGCTGACCGCAAGCGAGGCGTCTATGCGCGCAGGCATGGAATATGCGGCCGGCCTTCCCCCCTCCGAGCGCCTTGACACCGATGGCGTCAAGGCCGAGTCGCTGTGGAGCATCACCGGCAACGAAGCTGCCGGCCTGGGCGCAGTGCGCGGCGGCATCCGTTTCGTCGCAGCCTACCCCATCACGCCCGGCACCGAAGTACTCGAATGGTTGGCCCCCAATCTCGCCAAGCTTGGCGGTGTCCTGGTCCAGGCCGAGGATGAACTCGCCTCGATCAACCAGATTATCGGCGCGTCATACGGCGGCACGCCCTCTCTTACCGCTACGGCTGGACCGGGACTCGCGTTGATGATGGAGTCGATCGGCCTCGCGGTGGCCTCAGAGGTGCCCATCGTCGTGGTCAACGTCATGCGAGGCGGCCCATCGACCGGCATCCCGGTCAAGTCCGAGCAAAGCGACCTGAACATCGCCTTGTACGGTCTTCACGGTGACGCCCCCCACCTCGTGCTCGCACCGAATACGCTCGCCGATTGCGCCTTCACCACACAGTGGGCGGTCCAGCTTGCCGAGGCGCTGCAGACCGCTGCGATCGTATTGTCCGACCAATCGCTCGGCCAGAGCCGTGCAACGATCGAAGCACCCGTCGACCCGGGCCTTGTCGCCCGCCGTCTGAGGCCGGAGGGGCCGCTCGAAGGGCGTTACCGTCGCTATCTCAACACAGCGTCGGGCGTATCGCCGATGGCGCAACCCGGCATGAAGGGCTATCAATACACGGCTGACGGCCTGGAGCACAACGAGCTCGGCACTCCGTCGAGCCATACGGTGGACCACAGTACCCAACTCGACAAGCGCCTGCGCAAGCTTACCGCTCACGACTATGGTGAGCACTGGGCCGACATCGAGGGCGAGGGCGACATCGCAGTGATCACATGGGGCTCGACTACCGGGCCGGTGCGCGAAGCGCTCGCCCGCTGGCGCGAGGCAGGCAATTTGGCACGACTGGTCTCCATCCGCCTGTTGTCGCCGGTCCAGCCGGAGAAATTGGCCGCTGCACTCGAAGGCGTGCAACGCGTACTGGTCGTCGAGCAAAGCCACGGGGCACAGTTCCATCGTTACCTGCGCGCACATTACGACCTGCCCGGCAGCGTCCGCACCTTCCACCGCCCGGGCCCGCTGCCCATCCGTCCCGCCGAAGTGTTCGGCCAACTGGCCAATTGGAGTTAATCATGGAAGCAGCCACTGCCTGCCCAAGCTTTACCGCTCGCGATTACAAGTCGGATGTGAAACCGGTCTGGTGCCCGGGGTGCGGCGACTATTCGGTCCTCTCAGCGATCACCAAGGCGATGGCCGAGTTGTCGATCCCGCCTGAAGACATCGCTCTCGTGTCCGGTATCGGTTGTTCGTCCCGAATCCCCGCCTACACCAACGTGTTTGGTTTCCACGGAGTCCACGGCCGTGCCCTGCCGATCGCGACCGGCCTCAAGATCTCCCGGCCAGAGTTGACGGTCATCGCATCGGGCGGTGATGGTGACGGGTTCTCGATTGGCGGCAATCACTTCATGCATGCCTGCCGACGCAACGTCGACATAACCTATATCGTCATGGACAACGAGGTCTACGGCATGACGAAAGGCCAGGCGTCGCCGACTACCGCGCCCGACTGGGAGAAGAGCAAACTCACTCCCGAGGGCACCGGGATCAACCCATTCCGTCCGCTGGTGATCGCACTTGCTTCGGGCGCAAACTTCATCGCGCGCAGCTTTTCGGGCGACCCCAACCACTCGGCGCGCATGATCGCCGAGGCAATACGGCATCCGGGCTTTTCGTTCGTGCAGATTCTCAGCCCCTGCGTGACCTTCAGGCCGGAACAGCGCGACTGGAAAGCGGGTATCCGCACTGCACCCGTGGATGCCACGACCGATGCCGCACGCGCCGCACGGCGCCTGATGACTGACGACGGCTTTAACATCGGGCTACTCTTTCGCGGAGATCGCAAACCGTTTCAACCCAGCATGAAAGCGCGTGTCGAGTGTGTGCGCGACCTGGAGAAGGAGTTCCGGATATGAGCAACTCAGGACAGGAAGAAGGCAAGCCGATCGAAAACGTCGAGCAATTGCTCGCCCATGCACTTGCCATGGAGACCGAGGCGGTCGAGCGCTACAACGAACTCGCCGACCAGATGGAAGTGCACAACAACCCAGATGTCGCACAATTGTTCCGGAAGCTCGCCGAAATCGAACAGCTGCATGTGAACAATGTGAACGAACTGAGCCAAGGTGTTGAGTTGCCGCACATCGCTCCGTGGGACTACGCCTGGGAAACGCCGGAGAGTCCGGAGTCACCCTCGCCCAGCGCGCGCGAAGTGCACTATCTGATGCAGCCGTACCATGCAATCGCGCTGGCGCTCAAGCATGAACGTCTGGGGGTGGCGTTCTACGAGAAACTCGCCTCGCACAGTGATCGGGAAGACGTACGCAAGCTTGCCCGCGAGCTGCATGACACCGAGGTCGAACACGTCTCGTTGCTCGAGAAGTGGCTGGCGCGCTTCGAGGCGCCAAGCAAAGGCTGGAACGAGGATCCGGACCCGCCGCTACTGCAGGAGTGAGCCCAAGCACCACTGCAGCAGCCCAGAACCCCTGGCCCACGCGCTCGGGCCAGGCCCTCGGAGGCACGCGGCATGCGTCGGCAGGGGCGTTCGCGGACCCCTTCCGAAGCGGGCCGAAACCATCGCTGGTTTTACAAGCTTGCGCGGAGCTTGGCTCGAACAAGCCATTCCGGCACGTGGCGAATGTCAGCCACCCGTGGTCTCGTCCACCGTCAGATCGTAACCCGCCTGTTTCAGGCCGTCGATCACGGCCTGGGGATTCTTCGCCTCGAAGCGGATCACGGCCGAGCGGCGCCCTTCCGACTGCGGCGTACGTGGCGACACCACCGCGACGATATAGCCGCCCTGCGCATTGACGTTTGCCAGCAACGCGGCCAGTTGACCGGCCTGGTCCTCGAGGCGAACCGTGATTCGTGTGGTGTTCTCGACCCAGCAGCCGGTGATGTCGAGAAAGAAATCAAGCAAATCGACACTGGTAACGATGCCGACCAACCGACCGCCATCGACCACCGGCAAGCAGCCGATCTTGTTGGGTCTCATCAGGCGCGCCGCCTCTTCGATCAGGGTCTTCGGCGAACAGGTCACAACCCTCTTTTGCATGATGTCGCCCGCCTTGACCTTGGACAACAGGTACTTGATCTCACCAACGTCGAGCGAGGTGATCATCGACGGCTGAGCACGCTGGACATCCCGATGCGAAACGACCCCAAGAATGCGCTGCTCCGAGTCGACCACCGGCACATGGCGCACCTTCTTCAAGCGCATGATTTCGTTCAGCTGTCCAAACTCGGCATCTGCAGCCACAGTGACGACGTCATGGGTCATGATGTTTTCGACGTACATATCAGAAGACTCCCATCCACTATCGCGCGAACGCTTGCCGCGCTTGATTTATCGAAGTAACGCCGACGCCGCACACTCCCGAAGAGACTCCGGCACCAGTTTGTCCGTTGAGGGCGTGCCCAGTGTAGTCCAAAAGCCATGATCTCCGCACCGGTGGCCCACCAGCGATGACTACGTAGTTTACGTTCGCGTCAACCCGAGCACAAGCCCTTTTTGGCGTTGACGTAAACGTCATCTGTTGACCTATGTCAACGGAAATGGCGTCTCCTCAAAATAGAATTGACCCAACGGTCAAAGAATCTGCGTGACTGTCGACAACGTATCCGGGCATCCACCAGCTTATCGCTCCAGATCGACACAGTCGGTGCTATCGGCTCGTCGGAAGAGCCACGCGAATGAGGAGGAGAAACATGACGGCCAGCACGCCGGAAAGTACCGGAAAAGTCGCGACGTACTGCTACCAATGCGTGGCCGGCCCGGATCTGCTCAAGGTCAAGGTAGAAGATGGCGTCGCGACCGCCATCGAGCCGAACTTTGACGCGCGCGGGGTCCACCCTGCCGATGGACGCGTTTGCGTAAAGGCTTTCGGACTCATCCAGAAGGCGTACAACCCGAACCGGGTTCTCGCACCGATGAAGCGAACGAACCCCAAGAAGGGAAAGGACGAGGATCCCGGTTTCGTAGAGATTTCCTGGGACGAGGCGCTCGATCTGGTCGCCGAGAAACTCACCAAAGCCCGCGCCGAGGGGCTGCTTGACCGCAGCGGCTATCCCCGGTTGGCCGCGAGCTTTGGCGGTGGCGGTACGCCAACCGCCTACATGGGTACCTTTCCCGCCTTTCTGAGCGCCTGGGGTCCGGTGGATTTGAGCTTCGGCAGTGGCCAGGGTGTCAAGTGCTATCACTCCGAGCACCTCTACGGCGAACTATGGCATCGCGCATTCATCGTGTGTCCCGACACCCCTCGCACTCGCTACATCGTTTCCTTCGGCAGCAATATCGAGGCCTCGGGCGGCGTCTGCGGCGTGTGGCGGCATGCGAATGCACGCGTACAGCAGGGCGTCAAACGGGTCCAGATCGAACCGCATCTTTCGGTGACCGGTGGCTGCTCGGCCGAATGGGTGCCCATCAAGCCGAAAACCGACGCCGCCTTCATGCACGCGATGATCTACGTGCTCATTCACGAAAACGCTCGCGAGCGCCTCGACGTACCCTTCCTCAAACACATGACCGCATCGGGCTATCTGGTCGGCCCAAACGGCTACTATCTCCGCGATCCCGACACGCGCAAACCGCTCGTCTGGGATCTGTCCCAGCGCAGGGCCGTACCGTTCGACACACCAGGGAGCGACCCTGCCCTCGATGGTCGGTTCACGGCATCGGGCATCGAGGTGGGACCGGACGAGGTGATCTTCAAACACGACGGCGTCGAGGTAGCGACCGCGTTCGAGATGCTGCTCGACCACGAGCGCTCCTTCACGCCGGAGTGGGCCGAGACGATTTGCGAGGTGCCGGCCGCGACGATAAGACGCGTGGCCAACGAATATCTGGATCACGCCGAGGTCGGCGCGACAATCGAAATCGAAGGCCGTACCCTGCCTTTCCGTCCGGTCGCGGTCACGCTCGGCAAGACCGTCAACAACGGTTGGGGCGGCTACGACTGCTGCTGGGCGCGCACTCTGCTGGCCTGTCTGGTGGGTGCGCTCGACGTGCCTGGCGGCACCATCGGCACCGCAGTGCGCCTGAACCGCCCGGCCAATGATCGTCAGAGTAGCGCCAAACCCGGCCTGGACGGTTTCATGGACTATCCGTGGAACCCGACCGACAAGGAAAACTGGATCTCCCGCCCGCAGATCCGAAACGCCAACCGCACGCTCGTTCCGCTGGTTGCAAACTCCGCATGGAGTGCCGCGCTTGGCCCGACCCACCTCGCTTGGATGCAGCAACGCCATGGCTTCGAGAGTTTCCCGGAGCCGACCCAGCCGGATGTCTGGTTCTTCTACCGCACAAACCCGGTCATCTCCTTCTGGGACACTCCGGCTATCGCTGACGTAGTGGCGAAATTCCCGTTTGTTGTCGGTTTCACCTACACCCACGACGAAACCAACCATTTCGCCGATGTGCTGCTGCCCGACTGCACCGATCTCGAAAGCCTGCAAATGATCCGCATCGGCGGCACGAAATACGTTGAGCAATTCTGGAATCACCAGGGTTTCGCGCTACGCCAGCCAGCGGTGCCAGCGCAAGGCGAGGCTCGCGACTTCACCTGGATCGCAACCGAGCTTGCACGCCGCTGCGGCATCCTCGAGAAGTACAACCAGGCGATAAACCGCGGCGCCGCGGGTGTGCCGCTGAAGGGTCCCAACTACGATTTCACGCTGGACCCGGCCACACCGCACTCGGTCGAAACGATCTGGAATGCGAGTTGCCGCGCGGCGAGTGCCGAACTCACCGAGGGCGAAGAGGACCACGGTCTCGACTGGTGGCGGGAGCATGGCTTCCGCACCATCGACTACCCGCAACTGCAGTGGTTCCTGTACCCGCACCTGGTCGACAACAATCTGCGCTTCGAACTTCCCTATCAGGAGCGCATCTTCCGTATCGGCCAGGAGCTCGGCAACCGCTTGCACGAATCGGGCATCGACTGGTGGGATCGACAGTTGCTCGAATACCAGCCGCTACCGGTGTTCCACGACTTCAGCGCGCTCATCAAGAGCGCCGTCCTCTCGAATCTCGGCGGGCGCGACGAGGACTACCCCTACTGGTTGCTGACCGCACGCAGCATGCAATATTCATGGGGCGGCAACGTCAGCCTGCAAATAGTTCGCGAAATATCTCAGAACATCAAGGGGCACCGCGGGGTAATCATGAATGCACGGCGGGCCGCAGAACTCGGCATCGAGGACGGCGATCTCGTCGAAGTTCGTTCGCCGCTGCGCGAGACGCGCGGCCGGGTCGTGCTGCTGCAGGGCATCCGGCCCGACACCCTGCTGATGATCGGCCAGTTCGACCACTGGATCACCCCCTACGCCAAGGGATTCGAGATGCCCAGCATGAACAGCCTGGTGCCGATGCTGATGGACCTCACCGACGCAACCGGCTCGGCAGCTGACATCGTGCCGGTCTCGATCAAGCGGATCGGGGGTACGCAATGACGCGCTACGCCATGGTGGTGGATCTGCGCCGCTGCGTCGGCTGCCAGACCTGTACCGCGGCCTGCCGGCACACCAATGCCACGCCGCCCGGAGTGCAGTGGCGTTGGGTGCTGGATGTCGAGGCAGGCGACTATCCCGACGTGTCGCGGACCTTCGTGCCCGTGGGCTGTCAGCACTGCGAGGACCCGCCCTGCGAGTCGGTGTGCCCGACGACGGCAACCAAGAAGCGCGATGACGGCATCGTGACCATCGACTACGATCTCTGCATCGGCTGCGCGTATTGTTCGGTCGCCTGTCCCTATCTCGCGCGCTACAAGGTCAATCAGCGCGAGAACGCGTTCGGGGAGCGCGCAATGGCCAACGAGGACAAGCGTGCCGATCCCGCCAAGATCGGGGTCGCAACAAAGTGCACGTTCTGTGTCGACCGTATCGACGATGGCCTCGCAAAGGGCCTGAAGCCCGGGGTGGATCCGGATGCAACGCCGGCCTGCGCGAACGCATGCATCGCCGACGCGCTGGTATTCGGAGACATCGAAGACCCGGACAGTCGGGCCTCGCAACTGCTGCGCGAGAACGACTCCTTCCGCATGCACGAGGAATTGGGCACCGGTCCCGGTTTCTACTACCTTTGGGACAGAAAACAATGAGAGGCGTCGAACCGCAACTGCAGACGGTCTGGGACATGCGTGCCGCGGCCAATTTCATCGGCGGCGGCACTGGCACCGGCCTGCTCCTGTGGGCCGCAATGAGCGCGAGCGCTCACGGCACGCCCTTGTTCGGACCTGTCCTGCTCGCGCTCTTCTGTGTGGGCGTCGGGCTGGTGTGCGTATGGGCCGAGATCGGCCGTCCCCTGCGTGCACTGAACGTCTTTCTTCACCCGAAAACCTCCTGGATGAGCCGCGAAGGCCTGATCGCAATACCCCTCTTCGCTTTCGGCCTCGGTGCAGCCTGGTTCGACTCTCTGGCATTGGCATGGCTCGCCGCCCTGACTGGCCTGGGTTTTCTCTACTGTCAGGCGCGCATCGTGTCGGCATCCAAAGGCATTCCGGCATGGCGCGACGACTCGGTCGTGCCCCTGCTCATCGCCACCGGGCTGGCCGAGGGGGCGGGGCTGTTCGCGCTGCTCGCGCTCTTCCTGGCGAACGCACCGGGGGTTCTTTTCGCGCTACCGTTATTGATGCTGATCGGCGCACGTCTGCTGCTTTGGCGCCGCTACCGTGCCCGCCTGGAGCGCCCGAACGGCGCACCCCGAAAAGCCTTGCGGGAGATCGGAGCGGCTCACCCATTGTTCGTCACCGTCGGTCACGCCCTGCCGGCTGCGCTCTGCGTGCTTGCGCTGTTGCTGCCCGCCTTCGCACCCCCCCTGCTGGCATTGGCCGGCGCCGCTGTGCTGGCAATGGGTTGGCGCTTCAAGGCGGCGCTGATCACCCGCTTCGCCTACACACAGGGTTTCGCCCTCGAGCGTGTTCCGGCCCGAACGCCGGGGCACGCCCGCCCGGGTGTCAAGCCAGGCTGGAACTGATTCGACCGCCCCGGTCAAGGAGAACATGGCATGTACGAAGTCCGAATTCACGGCCGCGGCGGCCAGGGCGCGGTTCTCGCCGCCGAGATGCTCGCGATGGCACTGGTCGCCGAGGGCAAGTACGCGGTTTCGATTCCCTCATTCGGCTTCGAACGTCGTGGCGCGCCGGTGGTGTCGTTTCTGCGAACCAGCGATCGCGAAATCCGGCAGATGACCAACATCTACCATCCCGACTGCATCATCTGCGTGGACCCCACCGTGGCCAACTCGGTGGACATTTTTGCCGGCCTGAAACCCGGCGGCACCTTGGTACAGACCACCCAGAAACCGCTCGACGCACTCGTCATCGCGGAAGTGGTCGGCACCGTCGGCCTGTGCGACGCCGTCGGAATCTCCAACGAAATCTTCGGCCGCACGATCACCAACACCCTGATGCTCGGCGCGTTTGCCCGCACCACGGGCGTGGTCTCGCTCGAATCGCTCGAACAGGCAGTCAGGGATTCGGAGTTCCGCGACGCCGGCCTCTCCCAGAACCTCACCGCGCTCGAGCGGGGCTACGCCGAGACCGTGGTGCACACGATCGCCCGGAGGGTTGCACTGTGAGCGAACGCCATCACCGCTATCCGACTTTCGAACTGAAGGTCGCCAACGTTCCGGACGATTTGTGTCCGGTCGCCACCGAGCTCAACCCGATGATGCCGGGCGACTGGCGCAGCTTCCGACCGGTCGTCGACCGTGACAAGTGCGTCAAATGCGCGGTGTGCTGGCTCTACTGTCCGGTGCAATGCGTCGAAGAGCATGCCGCGTGGTTCGACTTCAATCTCGACACCTGTAAAGGCTGCGGCATCTGCGCCACCGAGTGCCCGCAACGGGCAATCGTCATGATTCCGGAGGTCAAGTGATGCGCGCGCAAGCGAGGTTCGCACCGACCGGCCGCTTCGCCCCACGTCCGCCCATCCAGCGACAGGAGGATTCCGCATGAGTACCACCATCGACACGCCACCGCAAGCCACGGCCGGAAAGGTCATGCTGTGCGAGGGCAACGAAGCCGCGGCTCTCGCTGTCGCGCTGGCCCGTCCCGACATGGTCGCGGTGTATCCAATCACGCCGCAGTCCTCGCTGGTCGAGCATGTGGCCAAGCTCATCGCCGAAGGCCGGATGGACGCCGACATCATTGATGCCGAGGGTGAGCACTCGGTGCTGTCCGCGCTACAGGGGGGCGCGCTGGCAGGCGCGCGCACCTATACCGCCACCTGCGGCCCCGGTCTGGCGTTCATGTTCGAGCCTTACTTCCGGACACCGGGCATGCGCCTTCCGTTGGTGATGACCATCGTCACACGCGACGGAATCACACCACAATCGGTGTGGGGTGGTCATCAGGACGCGATGACGGTGCGCGAGGCCGGCTGGATACAGATCTACTGCGAGTCCGTCCAGGAGGTGCTCGACACGACTGTGATGGCCTTCAAGATCGCAGAGCACCATGACGTGATGCTGCCGGTCAACGTATGCCTGGATGGCAACTATTTGTCCTACGGGGCCTCGCGGGTCGAGATGCCCGACCAGGCGGAGGTGGACGCATTTCTTGGTGACAAGAACGTCAACTGGCACGTCGCACTCGATCCGCTGCGACCGATGGCGGTAGACCCGCTGACCGGGGGCTCCAGCGGCGCAGGGCCGTCCTCCTTCGTGCGCTACCGTCGCGGCCAATGCCGGGGCATGCAGAACGCATTGCGCGTGATCACCGAAGTCCATGAGGAATGGGCCCGACGCTTTGGTCGCCACTTTGCGCCGCTGGTCGAATCCTACCGGATGGAGGACGCCGAGTTCGCGCTCATGACCCTTGGCAGCATGAGCGGTGCCGCCAAGGACACGATCGACGAAGCCCGCGACGCCGGCAAGAAGGTCGGTCTGGTCAAGATCAAGACCTTCAGCCCCTTTCCGGTCGAGGCGCTCAAGCAGGCGTTGGGCAGCATCAAGGCCCTCGGCGTGGTCGATCGTTCGGTGGACTTCCGCTGGAACTGCGGCCCGATGTACCGGGAGACGCTCGGCGTGCTGTACCGGCTTGGTCGCCAACTGCCTTGCGCTAGCTTCATCGGCGGCCTGGCTGGCGCCGACCTGACGCTCGAGCACTTTCACCGCGTCATCGAGGCTACCGAAGCCCTGATCCACGGCCCCGCACCGGACGAACCGGTCTGGCTCAACGCCAACGACTGACGGAGATCACAATGGAACAAACCGACTACCTGGTCGTCGGCAGCAGTCACGCCGCGCTCGAGGCGATCACCGCGATCCGGATGATCGATCCTGAAGGCAGCCTGACTCTGGTCACGCGCGACCCCGAGCTTCCGTACTCCCCGACTGTCTTGCCCTATGTGGTCTCGGGCCGCTCCGCCCCCGACAGCATATATCTGCGCGACGAAGACTTCTTCGCACGCAACAAGGTGAGCTACCGGCGTGCGACCGCGCTGAGCGCGCTGCACACCGACCGCAACGCAGCGGATCTGTCCGACGGCAGCGGCATCGGTTACCGGCGCGCAGTGCTCGCCACCGGTGCCTCGCCGGCGATACCACCGATTCCGGGTATCGACCAGGTCGATTTCCACGTCCTGCGCACGCTTGCCGACGCAACCCGACTCAACGAGGCGATGAAGCGCTCTACAAAGGCGGTCGTTCTGGGCGCCGGGCTGGTGGGCATGCACGCGGCCGAGAACCTCGTGAAGGCCGGAGCCGACGTCACCATCATCGAGATGAGCGCCCAGCTGACTTCGGGCTACTTCGACCGCATCGCCGCCAGCCTGATCGAACAGGCCTTTCTCGAGGCTGGCGCCACCATCATGACCGGCAAGCGCGTCGTTGGCCTCGAACCCGGTGGCATCGGCACCCGCATCACGCTCGACAGCGGCGCAGCCCTGGAAGCGGACCTGCTGCTGGTGGCTACCGGTGTGCGCCCGGAGCTCGATTATCTGAACGGCAGCGACATCGACATCGATCGCGGCATTCTGGTCGATGACATCATGCGCACCTCGGTGGAAAACGTCTGGGCCGCAGGCGATTGTGCACAGGCACGCGGCTTCTTCACCGACACGCCGATCATGAACGCGATCCTGCCGGATGCAGCGATCCAGGGGCGCATCGCCGGCATGGCGATGGTCGATGACCCTGGCATCAAGCCTTATCAGGGCGGGGTGCCGCTGAACACTTACCACTTTTTCGGCCGGAATGCGATCTCGGTCGGATCCAGCAGCATCCCCGAGGGCGGAGAGGAGCAGGTCCGCTACGACGAAGCGAGCGGGCGCTACCTGCGTGCGGTGTTCGATCGCGAGAACCGCCT
>CAYTAY010000035.1:0-3061 GCA_964435845.1 uncultured Azoarcus sp. | reverse complement strand
CCGGGCGCGACTGTTCGCGAACCCGCTCGCGACGGGTCGCGAGCTGATGTCGCAGATCTGGCGCTAGGAGAAAACAATGGGACAAGCCTATGCAACGATCGCATTCGATCCGTCCGCCTGCGACGGCTGCGGCGAATGCATGCAGGCGTGCGCACGCGTCAAGTTCGATTCCGACGACGTCTCGCGCTCGCTGATCCAGATCGTCAAATCCGGCAACGGCGCCGACGTGCGCCCTGGCATGCCGGGTGAATTCGAACTCGCGCTGTGTCGCCAGTGCGGTGACCCGAAGTGCGTCACCGTTTGCCCGGCGGCTGCACTGACCAAGAACGGCAGTAACGGTGTCATCGACTGGGACCCTGCCAAGTGCGTCGACTGTCTGTTGTGCACGCTCGGCTGCGCCTATGCCGGTATCGCGCTCGATGCCGAGGTCGGAAGAGTCAGCAAGTGCGACACTTGCGACGGCAATCCGGCCTGCGTCCCGGCCTGTCCGCATGGTGCGCTGCGCTATGTGACCTCCTCGCGCATCTACAACGAGGTTGGCGACTGGGAAGACCTGTTCGCGCCGGGCCTGGCGGGCTGCCAGGGTTGCAATACCGAGTTGCTGATGCGCCACGCGTTGCGTCGGGTCGGTCCCGACACGGTGCTCGCGACGCCCCCGGGCTGCGTACCGGGCATGGGGTCGGTCGGTTTCAATGGCACCACGGGCACCAAGGTTCCGGTCTTCCATCCGCTGCTGACGAACACGGCATCGATGCTCGCCGGCATCAAGCGCCAGTACAAACGCGTCGGGCGGGAGGTCACCGCAATGGCGATCGCCGGCGACGGTGGCGCCTCCGACGTGGGATTCCAGTCGCTGTCGGGCGCGGCTGAACGCGGCGAGGAGATCCTGTTCCTCGTGGTGGACAACGAAGGCTACATGAACACGGGCATGCAGCGGTCCAGTTGCACCCCATTCGGCGCCTGGACTTCGACGACACCGGTCGGCGAGCACGGTCAGGGCAAGACGCAGGACGCCAAGAATCTGCCGCTGATCATGGTGAATCATCGCTGCGAGTACGTTGCGACCGCCTCGACGGCGTTCATGGAAGACCTGTACGACAAGCTCGACAAAGCGATCGCGGCCTCAAAGCGCGGTTTCGCCTATTTGCACGTCTACTCACCCTGCACCACCGGCTGGCGGTTCCCCGGCGATCGCAACATCGAGGTCGCACGCAAGGCGGTGGAGACCAACTTCGTGCTGCTCTGGGAATACACGCCGAACGACGGCCTGCGTTTCACGCTCCCGATCGACGATCCGGTGCCGGTAACCGAATACCTGAAGACGATGGCCCGTTTCAAGCACCTGAGCGAGGCGCAGATCGACCACATCCAGCGCAAGGTGGAGGAGAACCTGCGCTTCGTTAAGCGAATGGCGGAGATGGCAGATGCAAAATGACAAGAAAGTCCCGAACGCCCCGCGACCCGATCTGGACGCGGCGGAGAACATGACACGCGAGGCACTCGAGGCCCTGCAGCTCGAGCGGCTACGCTGGTCCCTGCAACACGCGTACGACAACGTGACGCACTACCGGGAGGCCTTTGACGCGGCTGGCGTTCGCCCAGCCGACCTTCAAACGCTGTCCGACCTCGCGCGCTTTCCCTTCACGACGAAGACCGACTTGCGCGACAACTATCCCTACGGCATGTTCGCGAAACCCCTGTCCGACATCGTCCGTATCCACGCTTCTTCCGGCACCACCGGGCGGCCGACTGTCGTCGGCTATACCCAACGGGACATCCGCACCTGGGCCGGCGCGATGGCGCGCTCGATCCGTGCGGCAGGTGGCTCTCGCAACGACATCGTACTGAACTCGTACGGCTACGGTCTGTTCACCGGCGGACTTGGGGCGCACTATGGTGGCGAAGAACTCGGCGCGACCGTCATTCCGATGGGGGGCGGCAACACCGAGAAGCAGGTTCAGTTGATCGATGAGTTCTCACCCACGATCATCATGGCAACACCGTCGTACATGCTCACCATTGCCGACGAAATGCAGCGCCAGGGCATGGACCCGGCTGCGTGCTCGCTACGCATAGGCATTTTCGGCGCCGAGCCGTGGACCAACGAGATGCGCGCCGAGATCGAACGTCGGCTGGGCATCGACGCGATCGACATCTATGGTCTGTCCGAGGTGATCGGCCCGGGTGTCGCCTGCGAGTGCATCGAAACCAAGGATGGGCCTCACATCTGGGAAGACCTGTTTTACCCTGAGATCATCGATCCGATGACCGGCGAGGTGCTGCCCGACGGCGAACATGGGGAATTGGTGTTCACCTCCCTCACCAAGGAAGCAATGCCGATCATCCGCTACCGCACACGCGACTTGACCCGGCTGATGCCGGGCTCCGCCCGACCGATGCGCCGGATGGACAAGATCACCGGTCGCAGTGACGACATGTTGATCATCCGCGGCGTCAATGTGTTCCCGACCCAGATCGAGGAACTCGTGCTCAAGAACGAGCACCTGGGCGGACACTATCAACTGGTACTCGAACGCGAAGGGCACATGGACAGCCTGACGGTTCGCACCGAGCTCCGGCACGACTTGTCCGATTCGATCGGCCGGGCACAGCGCGAAGCGATCGCGGCGAATCTACGCCACGCGATCAAGAGTACCGTCGGAGTCACGTCGGTCGTCGAGGTGCTGCCTGCCGACAGTATCGAGCGCACCCTCGTGGGTAAGGCGAAGCGGGTCATCGACAAGCGTCCGAAACAGGGCGCGACGGTCTGAACGCTCGAGAACAAGTAGAAACCGACACCAAGGGGAGACACGAGGTGAAACATACCGAGGCGGCGCCGGCAACGGCCACGGAAGCGATTGCCGCGATCGCCGCGCGTCAGGCTGGCGCGCAACGAACTGCAACGCTCAGCGACAGCGAACTCGCATCCATCCTGATCACCATCGGCATCGAGGTCGAACCGGAAGCCGACGCCGTCGGGAGCGGGCGAAAACCGGACTACGCAATCGCCCTGAACGCGACACGCGAGTTCGGGCTGGTGATCAGCGCCGGCCTCGCCGGC
>CAYTAY010000034.1:19322-20288 GCA_964435845.1 uncultured Azoarcus sp. | reverse complement strand
GGCGGCTCGCACCCGTTCCCTGCAGGTCACGCTTGGTGGCCTTGAATTCGATTTTCATTGCTTTACTCCTGGTTGGTTTTGCCCGTCCGCGACCAGACGGGCCGGTGGAACACCGCCGCTTGCGCGGCGGCGAAAAATCATTCCATGAACAGAGACGAAACCGACTCTTCGTTGCTGATGCGCAGCATGGTGTCGGCCATCAGCGACGCCACCGAGATCTGACGGATCCGTGAGCAATTTGCGGCGTCGTCCTGCAGCGGGATCGTGTCAGTGACGACGAGTTCGTCTAGATCGGAATCGGCGATGCGGGCTGCCGCTGCGCTGGACAGCACCGGGTGGGTGCAGTAGGAGATGACGCGACGTGCGCCGCTCTCCTTCAGCGCAGTGGCAGCTTTGCACAGGGTGCCAGCGGTGTCGACGATGTCGTCCATGATCACACAGGTGCGGTCCTTGACCTCGCCGATGATGTTCATGACCTCGGACACGTTCGCCTTGGGGCGGCGCTTGTCGATGATCGCGAGATCGCACTCGAGACGCTTGGCGAAAGCGCGCGCCCTCACCACGCCGCCAACGTCAGGCGAAACCACGAGCAGATCCTCGTATTTTTGCTTGTCGAGGTCGGCAATCAACACCGGCGCCGCATAGACGTTGTCGACCGGGATATCGAAGAAGCCCTGTATCTGGTCGGCGTGAAGATCCATCGTCAGCAGGCGCTGCACGCCCGCGGCCTGCAACATGTTGGCGACGACCTTGGCCGTGATCGGTACCCGCGCGGAACGCGGCCGGCGGTCCTGCCGCGCATAGCCGAAATAGGGCATGGCTGCGGTGATGCGACCGGCCGAGGCACGTTTGAGCGCGTCGACGAGGACCAGCAGTTCCATCAGGTTGTCGTTGGTTGGCGCGCTGGTAGGTTGGAGAACGAAGATGTCCTTGCCGCGGACGTTCTCGAGAAGTTCGACGTTGACT
>CAYTAY010000034.1:0-19118 GCA_964435845.1 uncultured Azoarcus sp. | reverse complement strand
GCTGGGGAGGAAGGATTCGAACCCTCGAATGCCGGAATCAAAATCCGGTGCCTTGACCGACTTGGCGACTCCCCAAGAAACTTGTTTCGCTCAGTGTTCGAGCCACTCGTAAAGCGGATGTCGAGCAAGCGAACCCGCCTGCCACGCGCGCCAATGCGGCGGACAGGACTCGATGATGCGCGAGGCCATGTTTTCATCATGAACCTGTGCGAAAACGCATGCACCTGATCCGGTCATTCTGGCCGGAGCATAGTGCCCCAACCACTCGATCACCTCGCCGATCACCGGATGAAGCTTGCAGGCGACTGCCTCAAGATCATTCCGTGTGGCCCGTGAAGCGAAGTCCGTAATTCTGATGGGTTCGGTTTCCCGCGTCAACTCCTTCGCCGCAAAAATCGCTGCGGTCGGTACTTCGACCGGTGGGGCGACAACTACGAAGCGGGCGGGCGCGAGCTCGACCGGGGTGATGCGCTCGCCGACACCCTCGACGAAAGCGTCGCGCCCCCCGATGAAAAACGGCACGTCCGCTCCCAGTTTCAGCCCGATGGCGGCCAGTTCGCCCTGGCGCAGGCCGGTGCCCCAGAGCCGATTCAGTGCGATGAGTGTGGTTGCGGCGTCGGAGCTGCCCCCGCCAAGCCCGCCGCCCATGGGCAGCCGTTTCTCGACGTGGATTGTCGCCCCTTGCGAGCACCCCGTGGCCTGCTGCAGAAGCGCTGCCGCTCTCACGCAAAGGTCGCGTTCCGGAGGTATGCCCGGAATCGGCCTGGCCAGCTCGAGGCGGCCATCGCGTCGCGCTTCGAAGCAGAGTGTGTCGTGCCGGTCGATGAGCCGAAACACCGACTGCAGCTGGTGATACCCGTCCGCGCGCCGACCGATCACATGGAGGAAGAGGTTGAGTTTGGCCGGTGCCGGACAGTCAAGCAGCCGATTCAAGGCAACACCGTCCAGTTGTCGATCACCAGCCGGATGCGGGCATCGCCCCAGTGCGCGTCGATGCGCCTAGGCATGGCGTCTGGCGATTCGTTCGCGTACTCGGGATAGTCGATGATCCAGCCCGCGTCGCTTATTCGTGCCGGACGGCCCGCCAGGTCGGTGGCCAGCACCCGGGCTCCGGCCCGGGGTATTGCCTGAACCCAGTGTGTCAGGCCATCGGTTGGCGCAGGCACGCCCAGCAGTTCGGGCAGCATGGCTTCGGCCGAGTGGCCGGTCAGCATCTGGCCATCCGCGGTTCTCAGCGTCGCCCCGGCGTCGGTGGCGACGAGCTGGGCCACCACTTGTCCGAGCGGGCTGAAGAGCAACCAGATGTCGGTGTCGGCAGCGTGCTCCCACTCGAGTCTGCCGCTGGCTGCACGGTCGCCGTCGGTAGCTGAGATACGGGCCTCCAGCAGAAACGCGCTGACCGCATCCCGGGGCGCAACCTCGTGCTCCGGCGGAGGAGTGAGCGTTGCACAGCCTGACAGGGCCATTATCAACCCGGCAACGAAATAGGCCACACCGTTCGCCCTGAGCCTGTCGAAGGGTGTTCGGGGCGACTGCGCTTCGACAAGGCTCTCCTTGGCGTAGCCGAAGGGCTCAGCCTGCACGGTCTTCGATTGCCGGGTTGATAGGGCTGCTGCGCCGAGCCAGACGCGCAGGCGGGCAGGAAGGCTATTCAGCGCTTTCACTTGGAGAGCAGGCGCTCGATGGTCTCGGCGAGCGTGCTGTTGTCCGGGTCGGCGCGTTGGGCGTCTTCCAAAATCCGCCGGGCCTCGTCGCGACGTTCCATCAGCCACAGGACTTCGCCGAAGTGTGCGGCGATCTCGGGGTCGGGCCTGAGCGCGTAGGCGCGCTCGAGGTATTCGAGGGCGCCTTCGAGGTCGTTCTCGCGAAACAGCAGCCAGCCCATGCTGTCCAGGATGTAGGGGTCGTCAGGGGCGAGTTCCAGAGCCTGCAAGATCAGGTCGCGTGCTTCGCCCAGGCGGAGGTTGCGGTCGGCAAAGGTATAGCCGAGGGCGTTGTACGCGTGGGCGTGGTCTGGTTCAATCGCAATCAGTCGGCGCAACCGGCTTTCCATCAGTTCGAGATCGTCCAGGCGTTCGGCGAGCATCGCCGACTCGTAAAGCAGTTCAGGGCTGCGTGGCTCGGCGATGAGTGCTTCATTCACGAGCTCGATTGCCTCTTCATAGCGACCCGCCTCGCGCAGAATAAGAGTTTCGGCGAACAGCAGCCGGTGCGCGTCCTCCTCCTCGGTGGGCAGACTGCGCAGCAGTATCCGTGCGGCATCCACCTCCCCCTCGCGTGCGGTCAGCACGGCGATGCGCAGCTGTGCGTCGAGGTGATGCCCCCCGAACGGCACCGAGCGATACCAGTCGAGCGCGCCAGCGTTGTCGCGGCGCCTTTCGGCAATCTGGCCGAGATTCATGCGTATGCCGTCGCTTTCCGGGTGTCCGGCATCGATGGCGCGGGCGAACATCTCGGTTGCGGTATCGATGTCGTTGATCTGCGAGGATATGATGGCGACCGCGTAAAGCAGGTCGTAGTCCTGCGGGCTTGCGGCGAGCAGGGCGGAGAACTCGTCGCGAGCGGCCGTGAATTCCTGCGCGGACACCAGCGCTTGTGCATAGGTCAGCCTGGCCTGTCGGCTTTCGGGGTAGGCGTGCAGGAAATCGTTGAGCAGTTCCAGCGCCTGGCGGGTCGAGTCGAGCTGAACAAGCAGTTGCGCCTTGAATAACACCGCCGGCTCCCAGTCCGGGCGCAGTGTGAGGGCGCCGTTCAGTGCATCCAGGGCAAAGAGCCCATCTTCCATCGCGGCTGCGGCCTGGGCGCGTGCGAAATGGGCTGCCGGCTCAGTGCGCAGGTACGGCTCGGTGAGCCGGTTGACGATCGACTGCACGATGATCTTGTCCTGGACTCGTGCGAGCGCGCGGTTGAGCCCGAGCAGGTTTTGCTCGAGCTGATCCGGGTTTTCGGCGAGAATCCGTGCGAGCTGGATCTGCACTTCGTTGAGGCGCTCGCCGCCGCTGGCGAGTACGCCAGCGAGCACGCGGCGCGCCTCGTCCGAGCCGGGGTCGGCTTCGTTCCAGAGACGCGCAGCCTCCGCGGCGGCGTCGATGTCGCGCGCGAAGAGCGCGATCTCGGTGGCCCGCTTGGCAATGCGCGGGTCGCGGGTTTCCCTTGCGGCCTCCAGATAGGCATCGATGGAGACGCCGAACTCTCCCCGTGCGCCGGCGATTTCCGCGAGTAGCAGCATGAACAGCGTTTCAGGGGTCAACGCCTGCAGTGGTAGTTCGGCTGTTGACGTGGGTTCGTTGCCATGCTGGGCATGAGCAGCGGCAGGAGTGATCAGAAAGCCGGTTGCCGCGAGGGCCGCGGCCATGCAGGCGAGTTTGAGTTTCATGCGTCAGTGTCCAGGCAGATCCGGAGGGGCAGGGCATTAGAATGTGGACTGCGCCTGTATGAGCCTAAAAAGCCATCCGGGTTCGCAGCATGTTAGGCACAATCGCACCGGGCGGGCAAGCTGCTCGTCCCGCATTGCAGAAATCGGAGTCATCCAGATGCCGGAATTGCCCGAGGTGGAAACCACGTGTCGTGGCATTCGCGAGCCACTGATCGGAAACAGGGCGACCGGCGCGGTCGTTCGCAACCCGCGCCTGCGCCAACCCGTGCCGGCGCAGCTGGGCGACGTGCTCGCGGGTCAGACCCTGCGAGACGTGCGCCGAAGGGCGAAGTATCTGTTACTCGACTTCGATGCGGGCTCTCTCATCGTGCATCTGGGCATGTCCGGCAGTTTGCGGGTGGTGGCCGCCGACGAGGCGATACTTCCACACGATCACGTCGACATTCTGTTCGGTGCGCGAGCGCTCAGGCTGCGGGATCCGCGCCGCTTCGGCATGGTCTTGTGGCAGCCCGGCGACGGGCTTGCACATCCGATGCTTGCCTCGCTCGGGCCCGAGCCCCTTGGTGAGGCGTTCGACGGTGAAATGCTGTATCGGGCCACACGAAGTTTGCGGGCGCCGATCAAGCAGGTTCTGATGGACGCCAGGCGGGTCGTTGGGGTTGGCAACATTTATGCATCGGAGAGTCTGTTCCGTGCGCGGATTCATCCGCGCACGCCAGCAGGCAGCTTGGGCAAGCAGCGCTGTGGACGTCTGGTTGCCGCGGTGAGGGAGACGCTCGGCGATGCGATCGCTGCCGGTGGCAGCACGCTGCGCGATTTTGTCGGCGGCGATGGTCGTCCAGGCTATTTCCAGCAGCAATACTTCGTTTATTCGCGTGAGGCGCAGGCGTGCAGGGTGTGCGGGAAACCAGTACGGCGCGAAATGCTTGCCCAGCGGGCGACCTACTGGTGTCCGCACTGCCAGCGTCGCTGAGCCCTGGCACCCCAGGCTTGCCACTGGTCGCCGGCGGGGCCCCGCTCGTCGTCGGAGCCGGCGATTGCTTGGAAACCGGTATCGCCGGGGTTATGCTTGGACGCTATTATGCAAGGTCGCGGCAGTTTGTCGCGGGATAGCGGAGAGCGATCATCATGAGCCTGGCCAACGATTTTGCCGCCTATTCCGCGTGGCGGAGGCATGCGAGTGCCACGGTAGCCGATTTGCGGCAGTGGTTGAACCGTTCCGATGTCGGTGATGCCCAGGTCGATCTGCGGCTGCAGTACGTGCTCGAACGGCTGAAAGAAGACAGGCTGACGATCGCTTTCGTCGCCGAGTTTTCGCGAGGCAAGTCCGAGCTCATCAACGCGATCTTCTTCTCGGATCTCGGCGACCGTGTGCTGCCTTCCAGTGCCGGCCGAACGACCATGTGCCCCACCGAACTGCAATGGGAGCCCGGGGCGCAGCCCGAGATCAGGTTGCTGCCGATCGAAACGCGTCGCACCGATGCCAGTGTGAGCGAGTTGAGGCGTGACCTCCAGCGATGGACCGCGCATCCGCTCGACCCCTCGTCCGCGGCGAGTCTGCAGCAGGCGCTCGCGAAAGTAGGCGAAACCGAACATGTCACGGGCGAAGCCGCCCGCGAACTTGGCTTCGATGTCGACCCCAGTGGCGAGAAGGGTCTCAAGCCTGACGCCAAGGGCATGGTCGAAATCCCGCGCTGGCGTCATGCCCTCATCTCTTTTCCTCATCCCTTGCTCGAGCAGGGGCTGGTGGTGCTCGATACGCCGGGTCTCAACGCCATCGGCGCCGAACCCGAGCTGACCTTGTCGCTGTTGCCGAATGCGCACGCGGTGCTTTTCGTACTGGCTGCCGATACCGGGGTGACCCTGAGTGACATGGCGGTCTGGCGTGATTACGTTCGCAACGGACGCAATCCGGGCCGTGGCGAACTGGTCGTACTCAACAAGATCGATGGCCTGTGGGACGGCTTGCGGGACGAGGCACGAATCGAAGAGGAAATCTCGCGCCAGGTGTCGCAGGTTTCGGCCACTCTCGAGCTGCCGGCGTCGCAGGTTTTTCCGGTCTCCGCTCAGAAGGGTTTGGTCGGACGCATCAACCGTGACCACACGCTCGTCGCGCGCAGTCGTATCGCCGAGCTCGAGCGGGCGCTGGCGCAGGATGTGTTGCCGACCAAGCGCGAGATCGTGCGGGACAATGCGCTCGTTGAAGTCGGTGATCTGATTCGTCAGACCCGGGAGTTGCTGGAGGCGCGTCTGAGCGGACTGCACGAGCAGCTGCGCGAACTCACCGATCTGCGCGGCAAGAACCAGAACGTCATCGAATACATGATGCGCAAGATCCGCTCGGAAAAGAGCGAGTTCGAACAGGGGCTGCAAAAGTATTATGCAGTGCGCAGTGTCTTTTCAACGCTTACCAACAACCTGCTGTCGCATCTCGGCCTGGACGCGCTGCGCGATGAAACCCGCAGAACCCGGGAGGCGATGGATGCCTCGACCTTCACCAAGGGGCTGCGCGATGCCATGCAGGGCTTCTTCACCGGTCTGCGCGCCAATCTGGAGCTGTCCACCAGGGAGATCGGTGAAATCACGACGATGCTTGATTCGATGTACAAGCGTTTCAGCGTCGAGCACGGTCTGAAACTGACCCGGCCGGAGGGGTTCTCCACGCTGCGCTATGAGAAGGAGCTCGATCGGCTCGAAGCTGCCTTCAATCGCCAGATCAACACCACGCTGACGCTGGTGACCACGGAAAAGCACACGCTGACGCAGAAATTCTTCGAGACCGTTGCCCTGCAGGCGAGGCGAACCTTCGAAGGCGCGAATCGTGACGTCGAGCGGTGGCTGCGGGTGGTGATGGCGCCCCTGGAGACTCAGGTACGCGAGTATCAGCTACAGCTGAAGCGGCGCCTGGAGAGCGTGAAGCGCATTCATCAGGCGACCGACACCCTGGAAAACAGGGTGGAGGAGCTTCGCCAGTCCGAAGCCCTGCTGGTTGCGCAACTCGACGAACTTGCCCGTATGGAAGCCGACATTCTGGCTGCGTTCGGGGATACGGCCACCACCCTGAACGCAGCCGAAACAGCCGACGGTGGCGTGATACGGGCTGCCTGACAGGGCAAGGACGCCCGGGCGAGAGTCCCGGGGCCTGGCCGACAACGCTGACGTCGGTCTGCCGCCATTCGCCAAGGACAATGTGAGCGGGTCTCAAGCTTCCTGGTTGGTCAGCTTCAGGAACTTCTCCATCAGCTGTTCCTTGGTCTCGACGTGGTCAGGGTCGAGCGGGATACAGTCGACCGGACAGACCTGCTGGCACTGGGGTTCATCGAAGTGGCCGACGCACTCGGTGCACTTGTTCGGATCGATCTCATAGATCTCTTCGCCCTGGTAGATCGCACCGTTGGGGCATTCCGGCTCGCACACATCACAGTTGATGCATTCGTCGGTAATAATCAAGGCCATCTCTGGTTTCCTTCTATTGTTTGGAGTTGATCTTCGTCTCTAGCCGCCTGAGGACCGCGGGCTGCACGAACTTGCCGACGTTACCCCCCAGCCGCGCGATTTCGCGCACCATGGTGGCCGAGATGAACATGTATTCGTCAGCTGGCGTCAGGAATAGCGTTTCGACATCGGGGTAGAGCTTGCGGTTCATGCCCGCCATCTGGAATTCGTATTCGAAGTCGGACACGGCACGCAAGCCTCTGAGAATGACCCGCGCGCCCTGTGAGTGGAGGAAATTCATCAGCAGGCCGTCGAAACCCTTGACCTCCACGTTGTCGAACGGGGCGAGAATCTCACGGGCGATCTCGACCCGCTCGTCGAGCTGGAAGAGCGGCGCCTTGGCTGGGCTCGCGGCGATGCCGACGATGACGTGGTCGAACAGCAGCGCGGCGCGGCGCACCAGATCCTCATGACCCCGGGTGAGTGGGTCGAAGGTGCCCGGGTAGACCGCGATAGCCTCCTTCATTCGTCCGAACCTCGCATCAGTTGGAAGTACACCTGACCCGCTCTTCCGGAGCGGACCGCATGCCATTGGCCGAGTGTCTCGATCGGGCGCTCCGCCTCGACGTACAGCCAGCCTTCCGGGTTGATCAAATCCCCCAGCAAGGGTTGGATGCGCTCTAGCCAGCCCTGGTGATAAGGGGGGTCGAGAAATACCAGATCGAAGCGGTGGGATCGTTTTCGCGCGAATTCTACCGCATCGCCGCGGATAAGCTCTACTTGTGCCGACTGTAGGGTCTTTATAGTGTCTTGCAATGCAGCATGCGCGGCCGGGTTGCGCTCGATCAGCGTGACCTGCTCGGCACCGCGCGATGCCGCTTCGATGCCAAGGATGCCGGTACCGGCAAAAAGGTCGAGACAGGTGAGACCGCTGAGGTCCTGGCCCAACCAGTTGAACAGTGTTTCGCGAACCCGGTCGGGCGTGGGGCGAAGGCCGGGGATCTTTGCCACCGGCAGCAGGCGCGAGCGCCACTGCCCACCGACGATACGGACCCGGCTCAATTGCTGGTTGCTTCGGCGGTGCGGTCGCCGTCTCCGCCAGCGATGACCGTCACCAAGTGTTCCGGCCGGATGCGACGGGCGAATGCATCCTGGACCTGCTCGGCGGTCACTGCCGCGATGTGGCTGGTGTAGGTGTCGAGCCAGTCGAGCGGCAGCCCGTAGAAACCGATCATCGCGACATGGTCCAGGATCTTGCGGTTGGAGTCGAGGCGCAGGCCGAAGCCGTTGATGATGTTGCTCTGCGCTGCAGCGAGTTCGTCCTCGGTGGGACCATCTGCGCTAAAGGCTGCCAGCACCTCCGAGACCACCGTCAGCGCCGACTCCGCCTGCGCACCGCGGGTCTGCAGACCGATCTGGAAGGGGCCTGCGACCCGGTGGGGGTGAAAGAAGCTGAATACGCTGTAGGCGTAGCCGCGGGCATCACGGACTTCCTTGGTGAGCCGAGAGGTGAAACCGCCGCCGCCAAGCACATGATTGCCCACCAGCAGTGAATAGTAGTCTGGGTCTTCGCGGCCCATGCCGGGTAGTCCAACGGCGATATGGGCCTGGGTGGAGGGGTTGGCGATGCGCTCCACGCGCGCCTCCGGCATGGCTGGCTCTGGCAGCGGCGGAGCCGGTTCGCCGCGAGGCAGCGCTGTCGTGAGGTGCTGGGCGATCCGCTCGGCGCCGGCGCGGTCGATGTCGCCAACGATTGTGACTGTGGCGTTGCTGGCAACGAAGAAACGTTGGTGGAAGTCCACCAGTGCGTCGCGGTCGATGCGTGCGATCGACTCCAGGGTCGCCTGGCGGCCATAGGGGTGATCCGGATAAATGCCGGCCGAGAATGCGCGGCTTGCAACCGTGGCCGGCCGCGTCAGCGCTTCGCGCAGGCCGGCGAGGCTGCGGTTGCGCTCGCGCTCGAGCGCCGCCTGGGGAAAGGTCGGGGTGGCAAGCAGGCGCGCCGCAAGATCGACCGATGCGTCACGTTCGGTCGGACTGGACAGCGTGCGCAGGACCAGGCTGTTGCGGTCGCGGTCGGTGTCGCCGCCGATCTGCGCGCCAGTGTCGGCAATCTGCTCGACGATCGCCTGTTCGTCCAATCCCTCGATGCCGGTTTCGAGCAGCCCGCGGGTCATGCCGGCGAGACCCTCCAGGCCCTCCGGTTCGTATGCGCTACCGGCGGCGAAATCCACCCGGATATCCAGCATGGGCAGCGCGCGGCTTTCGATGAAGTAAACGCGTGCGCCGGGCTCGCTTTGCCAGTGCTCGATCTGCGGGCCGGCCAGCGCAGGCAGCGTAAGGACGAGCGCGGAGAGCAGGGCGCCGCCGATAAGTGTGCGGATGCTTTTCATGGTCATGCGGGCTTACTCAGTGACGAAGCAGGGGAGAGACACGAGCGGCGGTCGGCGCACTCTGCGGCAGTGGCACCAGTTCGCCCCGGATGATCATGTCGGGGTCGAAAAAGCGGCGAGCGACATCCTGAACCTGCTCGGCGGTGACGCGGCGTATGCCATCGAGCAAAGCCTCTTCGTCGCGCCAGGACAGACCCGCGAGCTCGAGAAAGCCGATTTCCATCGCCTGGCCCATCAGTGAGTCGCGCTTGAACACTTGCCCTGCCACCGCCTGGGTGACCACCCGCCTCAGTTCGTCCTCGGCAACGCCTTCGTCGGCGATGCGCTGGATCTCGGCGAGCAGAGCCTGCTCGACTTCGCTGACGCTGCGCTCAGGCTTTGGCGTAGCCACCAGCATGAAGAGCGAAGGGCCTCGACCGGTGCCGCCGTAGCTTGCCCCAGCCGAGACAGCGACTTCCTGTTCTCGCACCAGATGACGGGGCAGGCGCGCACCGTCGAAGCCATCCAGTACCGCCGACAAGACCTGCAGCGCGTAGACATCTTCGTCGCCGGACGGGTCACGCAGAGCAGGCGCGTGCCACGCGAGCGCGACCATCGGCAGTTCGGCCGGTGCGCGCACGACCGTGTTGCGCGCACCGCGCTGGGGTGGCTCGGCGGGAATGCGGCGTTCCGCCAGGGTGCGAGACGGTATTGCGCCGTAATGGGTGCGGGCGAGTTCGAAGACCGCCTGGTGGTCGACGTCCCCGGCCACCACCAGGGTCGCGTTGTTGGGCGCGTACCAGTCGTCGTACCACCGCTGGGCGTCGGCCATGGTGTAGCCCTCGATGTCCTCCATCCAGCCGATCACCGGCCGGCGATAGGGGTGGGACAGAAACGCAGTGGCCATGAGTTGCTCGAACAGCAGCGCGCGGGGGTTGTCGTCGGTGCGCAGGCGGCGCTCCTCCTTGACGACCTCGACCTCGGGCAGAAACTGAGCTTCGGCGAGCTTGAGCTTGGTCATGCGATCCGCTTCGAGCTGCATCATCTGCTCGAGATGCTCCGGCGGCACCTGCTGGAAGTAGGCGGTGTAGTCTCGGCTGGTGAAGGCGTTGTCGCGACCGCCCACAGCGGAGACCCGTCGGTTGAACTCCCCGGGGCCGACGGTCTCGGTGCCCTTGAACATCATGTGCTCGAGCATGTGGGCGATGCCGGATACGCCTTCCGGCTCGTCCATGGAGCCGGCTTTGTACCACACCATGTGCACCACCGAAGGCGCTCGCCGGTCTTCCTTGACGATGACCTTCATGCCATTGTCGAGCATGGTTTCGAACGGGTTGGCTGCGGCAGGGGCGCCCAGAATCAGGGCGGCGGCAGCCAGCGTAGTCAGTGCTGCAAGTCGATGAAGCATTCGTGAGTCCTGCATCTGATAAAATTGCGGCCGATTCGCTCGGATGTCCGGCTTCGCTCCGGTGGGGGCCTCCAGCTGGGGCGAATCTTAACGTCAACCCGTCCTTCCGAACGCTGAACGTCCCTAGAGACCGGAACCGCCATGTTTGGTTTCCTCAAGAAGCCCCCCAAGCCCGATACCGAAGCCAGCAAGGCACCGGGCGAAGTTGCACCGGCAGTGATCGAGGCTGCGAAATCCGCCGCCCGCCCGTCCTGGGCCGAGCGCCTCAAGGCGGGCTTGAGCCGCACCCGGCAGCAGTTTGGGGGTGGGTTGGCGAGCCTGTTGGGTCGCCGCAAGATCGATGAGGATTTGCTCGAGGAACTGGAGAGCACGCTGCTCATGGCCGACTGCGGGGTCGAGGCGACCCAGCACCTCATCGACGAATTGCGCAAGCGCTGGAAACGCGACCGCCTGGAGACTGCCGATCAGCTCCAGCAGGCTCTGGCGGAGAGCCTCACCGACATTCTCGCGCCGCTCGAGCAGCCACTCGACGTGGGCGGGCATCATCCCTTCATCATCATGATCGCGGGGGTGAACGGTTCGGGCAAGACCACCTCCATCGGCAAACTGGCCAAGCATTTCCAGGCGCAGGGCAAGAGCGTGCTGCTGGCCGCCGGCGATACGTTCCGGGCGGCCGCGCGCGAGCAGCTGCAGGCCTGGGGCGAACGCAACAGCGTGTCCGTCATCGCGCAGGAGACAGGAGACTCTGCCGCAGTGATCTTCGATGCGGTCAATGCCGCCAAGGCGCGGGGCATCGACATCGTGCTCGCAGATACTGCCGGGCGACTGCCGACCCAGCTCCATCTGATGGAAGAAATCGCCAAGGTCAAGCGGGTGATCGGCAAGGCCGACGCCGGTGCACCGCACGAGGTGTTGCTGGTGCTCGACGCCAACATCGGGCAGAACGCGCTGGCCCAGGTGAGGGCTTTCGACGCTGCGATTGGCGTCACCGGGCTGGTGCTGACCAAGCTCGACGGCACCGCCAAGGGCGGCGTGATCGCGGCGATCGCCCGTCAGTCACCCAAACCCCTGCGCTTCATCGGCGTTGGCGAGGGCATCGATGACCTGCAGCCTTTCCGCACGCGCGAGTTCGTCGACGCCCTGTTCGCTCGCTCACCGGGCACCGACGCGGAAACGCCGGCCGAATGATCGTCTTTGAAGACGTCGTCAAGCGCTACCCGGGCAACTACGTGGCGCTCGCCGGGGTTGGGTTCGAGATCCGTCATGGCGAACTGGTCGTGCTTTCGGGCCACTCGGGTGCCGGCAAGAGCACGCTGTTGAAGATGATTCCGGTCATCGAGCGACCGACCGAGGGTGTCGTGCGCATCAACGGGCAGGATGTGTCCCGCCTGCGTCCGGCAGCGATTCCCTATCTGCGCCGTAATCTCGGCCTGGTGCTGCAGGAGAGCCGGCTGCTGTTCGACCGCAGCGTGCTCGACAACGTGATGCTGCCGCTGGTGATTGCCGGGCATCCGCCGCGGGATGTGGAGCGGCGGGTTGCGGCGGCACTGGAGCGGGTCGGACTGGGCGGGCGCGAGCGCGAGATGCCGGCCGGCCTGTCCGGTGGCGAGCAGCAGCGGGTCGCGATCGCGCGCGCGATCGTGAACCGGCCGTCGATCCTGATCGCCGACGAACCGACCGCTCACCTGGACCGAGCCCACGCGGGGGAGATTGCGGCCCTGTTCAAGTCCTTCAACGACGCCGGGGTGACAGTCATCGTATCCACTCACGATGAGAGCCTGTTCACCGCCTACCGGCCACGGCGGCTGGCGCTGGCCAAGGGCATTCTGGTCGGGGGCTCGGCGTGTTGAACTGGCTGCAACTGCAGGTGCGCGCGGCACTTCAGGCCCTGGGGCGGCTGGTGCGCCAGCCGGTGGGCACGGTGTTGTCCGCCATGGTCGTGGGTATCGCGCTGTCCCTGCCAGCGGCCGGCTATCTGCTGCTCGACAACGTGTCGACGCTGGCTCGCGGTGTGTCGGGTACGCCCGAGATCAGCATTTTCTTGCTGGACGGGGTCGACAGTGCCGGTGTGGCCGCGATCGAGAGACGACTGCAGGCCGATGCGCAGGTGGCGAGCTATCGCTTCGTGTCGCGTGACGAGGCGCTGCGACAGCTCGAGCAGAGCGGCCTGGGCGACGTGCTCGGCGGTCTCGCGACCAATCCCTTGCCTGACGGTTTCGTGGTCGTGCCGCGCGGCGGGGAGCCCGAGCTTTACGAAGTGTTGCACGCGCGTTTCGGTGGCTGGGAGGGCGTCGAGCATGTGCAGCTCGACTCCGCCTGGATCGAGCGGCTGCATGCGCTGATCAGCCTGGGAAAGTCGGCCGTGCTCTTGCTCGCCGGCCTTTTGGGGTTCGCGTTGGTGATCGTCACCTTCAACACCATTCGCCTGCAGATCCTCACCCAGCGCCAGGAGATCGATGTCTCACGGCTGCTGGGCGCGACCGATCCTTTCATCCGCCGGCCGTTCTACTGGTTCGGCAGCCTGCAGGGACTGCTCGGCGGACTGGTGGCCTGGGGCACCGTATGGCTGATGGTGCATGCCCTGGAGGCGCCGGTCGAGAGCCTGGCGCAGACCTATGGCGCGGTGTTCTCGCTGTCCGGTCCGGGTTTGCGCGACACCGCGGCGATTCTCGGCTTCGCCGCCTTTCTTGGCTGGCTGGGCAGCGCGATCTCGGTGCGACGCCACCTGGCCGAGCGTTTGCGCTGAGGCGGCGGCTCGCGTTCCACGCACAGTTGCCCGAGATCGCACTGGCAGCCAACGCCGTGGCGCCGACCCTACGCGGCTCTACTTGCTTTGGTGGGTGCGCAACTCACTGATCTGGGCACGCAGGGCCCGTAGTTCCGCCATCACTTCGGCGTGATCGGTGCTGACCAGCGAACGGGTTTCTTCCTGCTCCTGATGATCGCCGGCGTTCATCGCGTCGACCACGATGGCGATGAACAGGTTCAGCACTGCGAAGGTCGTCAGCAGGATGAATACGACGAAGAACAGCCAGGCCAGCGGGTAAACCTCCATGACCGGCCGCACGATTCCCATCGACCATGATTCCAATGTCATGATCTGGAAGAGGGTGTAGAAGGAGGCCCCCATGCTGCCGAACCATTCCGGGAAGGATTCGGCAAACAGCTTGGTGCTCATGACCGAGCCGATGTAGAAGACCAGCAGCAGCAGCGTGAGTACCGAGGTCATGCCGGGGATGGCGCGCAGCAGGGCATTCACCACCTTGCGCATCGAGGGCACGACTGAAATCAGGCGCAGTGCGCGCAGTATCCTGAGCGCGCGCAATACCGCGACGCCCTCGCCCAGCGGTGCAAGGGTGACGGCGACGATGACGAAGTCGAAAACGTTCCAGCCTTCGCGGAAGAAATTGTGCCGGTAGACCACGAGCTTCATCAGCAACTCGACGACGAAGATGGTCAGTGCGATCCGGTCCAGTGCAGATAGCAGCCCGCCGGCGACCGACACTGCCGTCGGCGATGTCTCCAGGCCGAGCGTGATCGCATTGATGATGATGACCGTGATGACGAATCGCTGGAAAAGCTGCGATTCGACGATAGTCCGGAGAGCGTTCATGGCGATGCCGGGTCGAGGGAAACAGACGCGATTCTAGCAGCCTGTCGGGGTGCGCCTGCTGTAAGCCCGGAGTTCCCGAGCGGGAGCGGGTGATCGGGATAGCCCGCCAGCAGGCGCTGGATCGCAAGCAGGCCGGCGACTTCGTTGCCATGCAGCAGTACGCTCACGAAAAGGGTTTCCGGTCGACGGCCAGGCAGGTGTATGAGGGCGAGAGCCGGGAGGATGCGATACAGCTCCCGGGCAGCGCTCCAGTACGTCGAGGTAGCGGTCACGATCGTCCGGGTCTCGGCCCAAAGATCACGGCCAAACAGCAGCGGAGAATTCACACACAGGGCAATGAGCGGGGCCGACACCAGTCGGACGGCATTGCATTGTAGGCCGGGCGCATATCATGGGCGGGAAGGCGCAGGTGAAGCTGGAGTGAGGTGGTGGCCGCCTCCAACATCACGCTGTCGAACTGTTGGTGGTGATGGGCGGAATCGAACCGCCGACCTATGGGTTATGAATCCATCGCTCTAACCGTCTGAGCTACATCACCAACAAGCCTGATAATATATCGTTTATTGAAACCAAGCGTCAAGCAAGGCACGCATCCGATGAAGAAACTCTACATCCGCACCTTCGGTTGCCAGATGAACGAATACGACTCCGACAAGATGGCGGACGTGCTTGGTGCTGCCGGCCCGATGGAAAAAACCGACAACCCGGAAGATGCCGATGTCATTCTGTTCAACACCTGTTCGGTGCGCGAGAAGGCGCAGGAGAAGGTGTTCCATGACCTTGGCCGGGTCAAGCATTTGAAGCAGTCGCGGCCCGATCTCATCATTGGCGTCGGCGGCTGCGTCGCGAGCCAGGAGGGCGATGCCATTATCGAGCGTGCCCCCTATGTCGATCTGGTCTTCGGTCCGCAGACCTTGCACCGGCTGCCGCAGTTGATCGCTCAGCGGCGCGATACCGGGCGCTCGCAGGTGGACATTACCTTCCCCGAAATCGAGAAGTTCGACAACCTGCCGCCGGCGCGTGTGGAGGGGGTGAGTGCCTTCGTGTCTATCATGGAAGGGTGCTCCAAGTACTGTACCTTCTGCGTGGTCCCATACACCCGTGGCGAGGAGGTTTCCCGCCCACTGGACGACATCCTGGCGGAGATCGCCGGGCTTGCCGACCAGGGGGTCAAGGAGATCACGCTGCTCGGCCAAAACGTCAACGCCTGGCGGGGTGAGATCGTGCGCGAGGGCGGCGAGCAGGGCGATTTCGCTTTTTTGCTCGAGTGCGTAGCCGAAATCCCGGGTATCGAACGTCTGCGCTACACGACCTCGCATCCGCGCGAGATGACCCAGCGCATCATCGATGCCTATGCGCGCATTCCCAAGCTGGTGAGCCACCTGCACTTGCCAGTGCAGTCCGGCTCGGATCGCGTGCTGGCCGCGATGAAGCGGGGCTACTCCGCGCTCGAATACAAGTCGCTGGTGCGCAAGCTGCGTGTGGTGCGCCCGGACCTGTCCTTGTCATCCGACTTCATCGTCGGTTTTCCGGGTGAGACCGAGGACGACTTCGAGAAGACGATGAGGCTGATCGATGAGCTTGGTTTCGATACCTCTTTCAGCTTCGTCTACAGCGCACGACCCGGCACGCCAGCCGCCGATTTCGAAGACCCTGTGCCGCAGGAGACCAAGCTGCGCTGGCTCGCACGGCTGCAGAAGCGGGTCGGGGAGCAGGCGGCTGCGATCAGCGCGGCGATGGTCGGACGTGTCGAGCGGGTGCTCGTGGTCGGGCTGTCCAAGAAGAATCCGCAAGAACTCGCCGGCCGCACCGAAAACAACCGGGTGGTCAATTTTGCCGCCAACCCGCGCCTGATCGGTGAAATGGTCGAAGTGCGCATCACCGCAGCGCTGCCGCACAGCCTGCGCGGCGAAACCGTCACGAGGGAATCCTGAATGGCGAAAGCCACCGAATTGACCTTGGAACCGGTCGACAACGAGCGGCTGGCCAACCTGTGCGGTGCTCTGGACGAGAACCTGCGCCAGATCGAATCCGCCTTCGACGTCGCGATTTCGCGCAGGGGCGAACGATTCCGCCTCAGCGGTCAGCACATGCAGACACAGTTGGCAGCCAAGGCCTTGCGCCAGTTCTACGAGCGCGCCGGCGACCATCTCAGCCTCGACGATATCCAACTGGGGCTGGTCGAGGTGTCCAAAGGCCAGTCCGGGATCGGCAATGCCCCGGTGCTGATGACCCGCAAGGCCGATCTTCACGGTCGCACGCCGCGGCAGGTGCAGTACCTGTCGGCGATCCAGTCGCACGACATCACCTTCGGTGTCGGACCGGCCGGTACCGGCAAGACCTATCTCGCGGTGGCTTCGGCGGTGGATGCCTTCGAGCGTGAACTGGTCGAGCGCATCATCCTCACCCGCCCGGCGGTCGAGGCCGGCGAGCGGCTCGGGTTTCTGCCTGGCGATCTTGCGCAGAAGGTCGATCCCTATCTGCGCCCGCTTTACGATGCGCTTTACGATCTGATGGGCTTCGACCGGGTCGCCAAATTGTTCGAGCGCGGCAGCATCGAGATCGCGCCGCTGGCCTTCATGCGTGGGCGCACGCTGAATCACGCCTTCGTGATTCTCGACGAGGCGCAAAACACCACGCCCGAGCAGATGAAGATGTTCCTGACTCGCATCGGTTTCGGGGCCAAGGCGGTGGTCACTGGCGACGTGACCCAGATCGACCTGGCGCGAGGGCAGAAGAGCGGCCTGCTCGAGGCTCGCGAGGTGCTGGCCGAGGTGCGCGGTATCGCATTCACCGAGTTCGGCCGAGAGGACGTCGTTCGTCATCCGTTGGTGGCGCGTATCGTCCAGGCCTACGATCAGCGCGAGGCTGCGCGAGCGAAAGCCCGGCCGCCGGAGGGCGCGGCATCGTGAGTGCCGGGGTGCGGGCGAGGCTGCATTTGCGGGTGCAGCGTGCATTGTCGCGCGAAGATGCCGCGCATGCGCCGCTCGCTCGCCAGATCCGTCGTTGGGCGGCTGCTGCGATGCGCACAGGGCAGGCCGAAGTAGCGGTGCGTCTGGTCGGTAAGGACGAGGGCCGCAGCCTCAACCGGGACTATCGCGGCAAAGACTACGCGACCAACGTGCTCGCCTTCGTCTATGACGACGGCGGGGCCATGCCTGGCCTGCCCGAGCGTGACACACTGCGGGGGGATCTGGTGCTGTGCGTGCCGGTTGCGGTGCGCGAGGCGGCCGAGCAAGGCAAGGCGCTGGAGGCGCATTTCGCCCATCTGATCGTGCATGGTATTCTGCATTTGCGGGGATTCGATCACGAGGACGACGCCGGGGCGCAGCTGATGGAGGCAGTCGAGCGTGAGATGATGGCGGCGCTCGGCTTCCCCGATCCCTACGCGGACGACGGCGCTTGAAGACCGAGGATTTGGGAGCGTGGCCAAACGGTCCCAAATCCTCGTTCTCCAACCATGAAAAGGAAATGGACAGTTTCGCTGACAAACCGTCATTACTCGAGCGACTTTCGGGCTTTCTTTCGCGCGAACCGGAAGATCGCGAAAACCTTCTCGCACGACTTCGCGCCGCTTGCGACCGTAGCCTGATCGATATGGATGCGCTCTCGATCATCGAGGGCGCGCTGCAGATGTCGGACATGCAGGTGAGCGAGGTGATGGTCCCTCGCGCCCAAATGGACGTCATCCATCTCGACGACCCTGTCGAGCGGATCGTCGAGTTCGTCGTCGATACCGCCCACTCACGTTTTCCGGCGGTGGGCGAGAACAAGGACGACGTGATCGGCATCTTTCTCGCCAAGGATTTGCTCCGTTACTACGCCGGGCGCGAGTTCGACCTGCGCGACATGCTGCGCCCCGCGGTGTTCGTCCCGGAATCCAAACGACTCAATGTGATGTTGCGGGAGTTTCGCGTCAGCCGTAACCACATGGCGATCGTGGTCGATGAATACGGTGGCGTGGCCGGACTGGTCACCATCGAGGACATGCTGGAGCAAATCGTCGGTGACATCGAGGACGAGTACGATTTCGACGAGGCGGGCGACAGTATCAAGCTGGACCAGAATGGCCGCTACCGGGTCAAGGCGCGGACCGAGATCGAGGACTTCAACGAGGCTTTCGAAACCGACTTCGACGCGGACGACTTCGACACCATTGGTGGGCTCGTGATCCGCCATCTCGGCAGGCTGCCCAAGCGTGGCGAAGTGATCCGCCTCGACGGACTCAGGATTCAGGTCATGCGCGCCGACAGCCGTCGGGTGCACACTTTGCTTGTCGAGCGGGTTCCGGGCAGCGCGACTCAAGCCGGGGCCGCCTGATGCGCTGGAAACCGCTGTTCGCGGCGCTGCTTGCCGGCGTCGCGTCGGTGTTCGCGTTCGCGCCCTTCGAGCTTTTCCCGCTGGCATTCGCCTCGCTGGCGGTGCTGTTCGCGCTGCTTCGCACCGCGTCCGGCTGGCGCGCCGGTTTCGGTCTCGGCTTGGCCTGGGGGCTGGGCGCGTTTCTCGTCGGAGTGTCCTGGCTGTACATCGCGCTCAATCGCTACGGTGGCGTGCCGATGTCGGTGGCGGCGCTCGCGATTACTTTGTTCTGCGCTTATCTGGCCCTGTTTCCGGCGCTGGCATCGGCGCTGTTCGTGCGCTTGCGTACCGTGCGGCCGTCGCTGCAGGCAGCCTTGTTTGCCGGACTATGGATGGCAGCCGAGATGCTCCGCGGCTGGCTGTTCACCGGTTTTCCGTGGCTGGCGATCGGCTACTCGCAAACTCCGCCCAGTCCTTTGTCGGGCTTTCTGCCAGTCGTCGGCGTCTATGGCGTCGGCGGTCTGATGGCGCTGTGTGCCGCCTTGCTGGTGCTGACGCCCTGGCGGCAGGCTCGGGCAGCGCTACCGGTTGCCTTGCCGCTGGTCGTGCTGCTGG
>CAYTAY010000033.1:0-20408 GCA_964435845.1 uncultured Azoarcus sp. | reverse complement strand
CGTCGAGCAGCTTCATCATGCGCTCGACGACCTGGATGGGGTTTTTCGCTTCGGGAGTGGCAGTCACTTTGGTACAGTGGATTTGGGATGCGCGAAGTCTAACCGTAGCATCCGATTTCGCCTAGTGAAATAGCGTTACGCTCTGGGCAGTGCGTGTCGAGATGCGAGTGGGTTTGTCCGTGACTTGTCTGGTCGATCTCATGCGACCGGGGATCGGTTTCGCCGCACTGCGGCCGCTCGAGGTGGCCGGTTGCGAGGTGGCCGTGCCGAACGCGCCGACCCGCGACATGCCTGCACCACAGGGCCCGACCTCTCGTGAGTTCGACGCGCGGCGAGTGACGAAGAAGAAGGAGAGCTGAGCATCATGCGTATCGTTTTGCTGGAAAGGGACTCGGTGAAGGCGGATTTCCGGCTGCCGGGCTTCCCGCACGAATGGGTGGAGCACCGTGTCAGCATCCAGGATGAGGTGGCCGAGCGCCTCGTCGGTGCCCAGGTCGCGATCGTCAACAAGCTGCGGGTGGATGCCGACGTGCTCGCCCGTCTGCCCGGCCTCAAGATGATCGCGGTCGCCGCCACCGGTGCCGACAACATCGACCTCGCGGCCTGCGTCGAGCGTGGCATTGTGGTGTCGAACGTGCGTGGCTACGCGGCCAATGCTGTGCCCGAGCATGCGCTGATGCTGATGCTGGCGCTGCGGCGCAAGCTCTTCGAGTATGTCGCCGACGTTCGCGCCGGCCTGTGGGGCAAGGCGGATACCTTTTGCCTCTTCCACCATCCGGTGGGCGACCTGCATGGTGCGACGCTCGGCATCATCGGCGGCGGCGCGCTGGGTGCCGGCGTTGCCCGCCTGGCCGAAGCCTTCGGTATGCGGGTGCTACTGGCCGAGCGCAAGGGCGCCGACGAGGTGCGGCCGGGGCGCACCGCCTTCGACGTCGTACTGCGCGAGTCCGAGGTCACCTCCATTCACTGCCCGCTAAACACCGACACCCGCGGTTTGATCGGCGAGGCTGAGTTGTCCACGATGCCGGCGCACGCGATCCTGATCAACACTGCGCGCGGCGGCATTGTCGATGAGCAGGCATTGGCTAACGCACTGCGTGCCGGGGTGATCGGTGGCGCCGGCGTGGACGTGTTGTCGGTCGAGCCGCCGCGCAAGGGCAACCCCCTGCTCGATCCGGATATTCCCAACCTGATCGTCACGCCGCACATGGCCTGGACGTCGGGCGAGGCCATGCAGGCGCTGGCCGACCAGGTCATGGACAACATCGAGGCCTTCGTCGCGGGCGAAGCGCGCAACCGGCTGGCGTGAGGGCAGACTGATGGACGATATCCGGGTGCGTTCGGCCGCGGCACGGGCCGCTCCCACCCCGAAGCTGACCTTCTCCTGTGGGAGCGGCGCAAGCCGCGAATCGATCTGTGTCCCGCCGCCCGGCACCGCATTGCGCTTGCTGCGTATGCCGGTTTTTGAGCGGGTTCGTTAGAATTCGGGTAATTTAGCGTTTGCTGAATGACGGTGCGCTCCGCAGAGAGTTGAAAACATGCACCCGGCACGCCAGGGAGGCCCCGCTGGCAGGCGTGTCGTGTTTCGCGATTGACAACCGACCCCCTCCTTTGTGGCTTCGTGTGCCATGAGGGTGGTTTTTGCCCGGTCGCCTGGAATAAGAACATATGAGTCTTGCCCTGATAGTGATGCTGCCCTTTCTCGGGGCAGTTCTGCCTGCGCTGATGATTCGCGCCGGTCGCGGTGCGTGCGCGATCGCGACCGGCTCGGTCACGCTGCTCGCCTTCGCGCTGCTGCTCACCCATGTGCCGGCGGTCTTGCGCGGCGAGGTCGTGCAGGTGGGCTGGCAGTGGCTGCCGGCGCTCGGGCTGAACGTGACCTTCATGCTCGACGGGCTCGGGCTGCTGTTTGCCGGGCTGATTCTCGGCATCGGGTTGCTCATCATCATCTATGCCCGCTTTTATCTCTCGAAGGACGACCCGATGGGTGCGTTCTACACCTATCTGCTGCTCTTCCAGGGCGCGATGGTGGGCATCGTGCTGTCGGACAACATCCTGCTGCTGCTGGTGTTCTGGGAGCTGACCAGTCTGTCGTCCTTCCTGCTCATCGGTTTCTGGCGTCACCTGCCGGAGGGTCGCCAGGGTGCGCGCATGGCGCTGGCGGTGACCGGGGCGGGCGGACTGTCGATGATCGCCGGCATGCTCATCCTCGGCAACATCGCGGGCTCGTACGAGCTGTCGGTGATTCTGCAGAACCGCGAGTTGATCCAGGCATCGCCGATGTACCTGCCGGCGCTGCTGCTGATTCTGGGGGGCTGCTTCACCAAGAGTGCGCAGTTCCCGTTTCATTTCTGGCTGCCACACGCGATGGCGGCGCCGACGCCGGTGTCGGCCTACCTGCACTCGGCGACCATGGTCAAGGCGGGCATCTTTCTGCTCGCGCGGATGTGGCCGGTGCTCGCCGGCACCGACGCCTGGTTCTATATCGTGGCGACAACCGGGCTGGCGACCATGGTCATCGCCGCCTGGATCGCCTTGTTCAAGGACGATCTCAAGGGGCTGCTGGCCTTTTCCACGGTCAGCCACCTCGGCCTGGTGACCATGCTGTTCGGCTTCGGTACGCCAATGGCGGCGGTCGCCGGGGTGTTCCACATCATCAACCACGCGACCTTCAAGGCGGCACTGTTCATGAACGCCGGCATCGTGGATCACGAGACCGGCACGCGCGACGTCAAGCGTCTGGGCGGGCTGTTGTTCCTGATGCCGATCACCGCGACGATGGCGATGATCGCGGCGGCCTCGATGGCCGGCATGCCGCTGTTCAACGGCTTCCTGTCCAAGGAGATGATGCTCGAGGAGGCGTCGCATACCAGTTGGGCCGGGCAGGGCTGGCTGGTGCCGGTGCTGGCCACGCTGGGTGCGGTGTTCTCGGTGGCCTATTCGTTCCGCTACATCGTCCATGTTTTTTTCGGCCCCAGGCGCGACGACTACCCCGCCAAGCCGCATGACCCGCCGGCCGGCCTGTGGCTGCCGCCGGCCTTGCTGGTGGCGCTGGTGGTAGTCATCGGTCTGTTTCCCGAAACCTTTGCCGGTGCTCTGCTGCGGGTGGCAGCCGGGGCGGTGATCGGTGCCCAGGTGCCGGACTTCCATCTGTCGATCTGGCACGGGTTCACGCCGGCGCTGTGGATGTCCATCGTCGCGGTAGTCGTTGGCCTGACGCTGCTGCGCCTGTACCGGCGTTTGCGTGCGCTGTGGCAGGCCGGGCCGCACCCCGAGGCCAAGGCGATGTTCGACGCAGTGGTCGACTCGGTGGTCGCGGCGAGCCGGCTGCTGGTACTCGGATTGCACAACGGTTCGCTGCAGCGGTATCTGGCGTTCATGATCGGCGCCGGGGTGGTGCTGGGCCTGGCGGCTTTCTTCGGCACTTCCCATGCGCCAGGAACTCGCGAGACATTGCCTGTCGGAATGGCGGTCGCAGTGCCTTGGGCGCTGTTGCTGGTGACGACCGTGTTTGGAGCGGTATTGCATCGGTTCCGGTTCGTCGCGCTCATCATCATCGGCGTGATCGGTCTAGTCGTATCGATTGGTTTCGTCTATCTGTCGGCACCCGATCTCGCGCTGACCCAGATTTCGGTAGAGGTGGCGACCGTGATCTTGATTCTTTTGGCGCTGTATTTTTTGCCCAAGACCAGCCCGATCGAGAGCACCAACGGGCGTCGCCTGCGCGATGGCCTGCTGGCCGGCGTTGCCGGGCTCGGTGTGGGGGCGCTCGCCTGGGCGGCGATGACGCGCGATTTCACTACCCTGTCGGGCTACTACCTCGAGCAGGCCAAGCCGGCTGGTGGCGGCACCAACGTGGTGAATGTGATCCTGGTCGATTTCCGGGGCTTCGACACCTTCGGCGAGATCATCGTGCTCGGTGTCGCGGCGCTGACGATCTTCGCGCTGCTCGAGGGTGCGCTGCGCGGGCGTATTGCGCGCAGCCTGGAGGGCTGGGTGCCGGACGACCCGGTGTCGGCCGACCGCCATCCGGTCATGATGGTGGTGGTGACCCGGGTGATGCTGCCGCTGGCGCTGATGGTCGGGGTCTATATTTTCCTGCGCGGACACAACATGCCGGGCGGTGGCTTCATCGCCGGCCTGATGGTGTCGATCGCGCTGATCATGCAGTACATGGCCAGCGGTTTCGGCTGGGCGCAGCAGCAGATGCGGGTGGATTATCACGCGATGATCGGCGCCGGCGTGCTGATCGCGGCGGCAACCGGTATCGCGGCGATGGTGATGGGCTATCCCTTCCTGACCAGCGCCTTCGATTATTTCCACCTGCCCATCGTCGGCCAGTTCGAACTGACCAGTGCGATGCCTTTCGATGTCGGGGTTTTCCTCACCGTGGTCGGTGCGGTCATGCTGGCTCTGGCGCAGTTGTCGAAGATGGGGCTGCGCCTTGCGAATCTGCCGGTCAATAGCCGACCGATGGATTTCGACCCGGCGGCCTTGCGCGCCGACAAGCGTAAGGAGCGCTGAGATGCTGAGCATGGAGTTCATTGTCGCAAGCACGATCGCGGTGCTGACCGCAGCCGGCATCTATCTGGTGTTGCGCGCGCGTACCTTCCCGGTGGTGCTGGGACTGGCCCTGATCACCTACGCGGTCAATGTATTTCTGTTCGCAATGGGGCGCCTGGCGGTCAACCTGCCGCCGGTCATCCGTCCGGACGCACCGGGTTACGCCGACCCGCTGCCTCAGGCGCTGGTGCTGACCGCCATCGTGATCTCCTTCGGCATGACTGCGGTCATCGTCGTCATGGCCTTGCGTGCATGGCTCGAGAGTGGCGACGATCATGTCGACCTCGAGCAGCCGGGCCGGGAGGGCGAGCGATGAATCACTGGATCATCCTGCCGCTGTTGCTGCCGGCCCTTGTCGCGCCGCTGATCGCGCTGGCAGTGCGCTACGACATCGTGCTGGCGCGGGTGTTTTCGGTCGCATCCGCAGTGCTGATGCTGGTTCTAGGCCTGATCCTCATGGGGATGGTCGTCGACGGTTCGGTGGTGACCTATGCGCTGGGTAACTGGCCGGCACCGTTCGGCATCGTGCTGGTGCTGGATCGCCTGGCCGCGCTGATGCTGGTGCTGACCGGGGTGCTGGGCTTGTTCGTGCTGCTCTATGCGATCAACGGCTGGGACACCCGCGGGCGGCACTTCCACCCGCTGTTCCAGTTCCAGTTGATGGGCATCAACGGCGCCTTTCTGACTGGCGACCTGTTCAACTTGTTCGTGTTCTTCGAGATCCTGCTCATCGCCTCTTACGGCCTGATGGTGCATGGCGGGGGCGCGCTGCGGGTGCGCGCCGGGGTGCAGTACGTGGTGATGAATCTGGTCGGCTCCAGCGTGTTCCTGATTGCGGTGGGGCTGATCTACAGTGTAACCGGCACGCTCAACATGGCCGACCTCGCCTTGCGTGTCGCCGAGGTGGCGCCGGGCGATCGAGCCTTGCTGCATACCGGTGCGATGCTGTTGCTGCTGGTGTTCGCGGTCAAGGCCGCCCTGGTGCCGGTGCAGTTCTGGCTGCCGGGCACCTATGCCAACGCTCCGGCGCCGGTGGCGGCGCTGTTCGCGATCATGACCAAGGTCGGCGCCTACGCCATCATCCGCATGTACACGCTGGTGTTCGGCGAGATGTCGGGCGAGGCCGGGTCCCTCGCCGGGGATTGGTTGGTGCCGGCGGCGCTGACCACGTTGGTGGTCGGCATGCTCGGTGTGCTCGCCGCGCGCAGTCTGGGACAGATGGTGAGCTTTGCGGTGGTCGGGTCTATGGGCACCTTGCTGGTCGCTGTGGGCATGTTTTCGCCCAAGGCGATGTCAGCCGCGCTCTATTACCTGCTGCACTCCACGCTGGCGGCCGGTGCGCTGTTCCTGGTCGTCGACCTCGTTACCCAGCGTCGCGGCAAGCATGCGGACACGCTGATGCTCGCGCCGCGTTTCGTCCACGGCGGCCTGATCGCGGGCGCGTTCTTTGTCGGCGCGATCGCGATGACCGGCATGCCGCCGCTGTCGGGCTTTCTCGGCAAGCTCCTGATTCTGGATGCGGTTCGCGACGGTGCGGTCGCGGTCTGGGTATGGGGGCTGGTGTTGTCCACCTCGCTGATCGCGATCATCGGTTTCGCGCGAGGGGGTAGCATGCTGTTCTGGAAAAGCACCTCGGTCGAAGGCGTCCTGCCCGCCGGGCGACGCGGCGGCGACGCTTTGCCCTTCGTCTCGGTCGGCATGCTGCTGGGCATGTTGGTGCTGCTGACGGTGTTCGCAGGGCCGGTCACCGCGTATCTGGAACAGACCTCGGCGCAGCTTTTCGCGCCGAGCGCTTACATCGATGCGGTACTCGGCAGCGGGGGGGTGCGCTGATGGCGACACACAAGGACGATCGCAGTTTTGCACAACGCTGGTTGCCGCACCCGCTTTTGACGCTTGTGCTGGTGTTGCTGTGGATGCTGCTGCTCAACAGTTTCACCATGGGTGGGCTGGTGATGGGGCTCTTCCTGGGTGTCGTGATCCCGATCATCACCAGCAACTTCTGGCCTGAGCGCCCTCCGATCCGGGCCTACGGCAAGGCGCTGGCATTCATGCTGCTGGTGGCCTGGGACGTCATCGTCGCCAATATCCATGTGGCGCGCCTGATCCTGTTCCGTCCGGCGGATCAGTTGCACACCCGCTGGGTGACGGTGCCGCTGGAACTCGACTCGCCCGAGGCGATCACGGTGCTCGCCGGCACGATCACGATGACTCCGGGCACCGTCAGCAGCGACTTGTCCGCCGATGGACGCAGCCTGCTGGTGCATTGTCTGGACGCGCCGGATGCCGAGGAGGCGGTGAGGCAGATGAAGTCGCGCTACGAGGCGCGTCTCAAGGAGATTTTCCAATGATTGGCTATGCAGTGATGTTCGGCTTCTTCGCGGTGTCGGTGGCGCTGATGCTCAACCTGTGGCGGCTGGTGTCGGGTCCGTCGCTGATGGACCGGGTGCTCGCGATCGATACCATGGTGATCAACTCGATCGCGCTGATCATCCTGTTCGGCATCCAGCAACGCACCACGGTATTCTTCGAGGCCGCGCTGCTGTTCGCGATGTTCGGTTTCATTTCCACGGTCGCCTATTGCCGCTTCGTGCTGCGCGGCGATGTCATCGAGTGAGGTAGGCATGTCTTATGTCATGGAGTTGGTGGTTTCACTGCTCATCGTGCTCGGTGGGATCTTCGTGCTCGTCGGTTCGATCGGACTGATCAAGTTGCCCGATCTGATGACCCGTTTGCACGCGCCGACCAAGGCGACCACGCTCGGCCTCGGCGGGGTGCTGGTTGGCTCGATGCTGTTCTTCCTCGGCGCCGAGGGCGGGCTTTCGATCCACGAAGTGCTGATCTCGCTGTTTCTGTTCATCACTGCGCCGGTGTCGGCCCACTTCATCGCCAAGGCCTGGCTACACCGCCACCCTGAACACAAGGGTGATTTGTCGCCGACCGGACGCCGCTACGGCTGGAGTACCTACGACCATGGGCCAGGGGAGCAGGTCGGTGGCGAAGTCCGGCGTGACGCGGCCCGCCGGTCCTGATCAGGAGTGACCCCATGAACGACAAGAAGAGGTCGGACAAGCGCCAGGGCGAGCGGGCGGCCGATGACATGGAAAAGCCCCGCAAGACGCTGAGCGCCTCCGTCCTGCGTGAGGAAAGTGCCGAAACCGGCCGGCGTCACGGACTGCGGACCCGTTTCCGGCCGGGTGGCCTGAAACCGGTGCGCGGCGAGCGTTCGGCCGCAGATCGTCCAAGCGACGATGAGATACGCGAGTCGCCCCCAGCAAAAGCGCCGTCGACCACCGATCGCGACGCAGATCGGCAGGCGCGTGACAAGCGCCCGCCTGCTGCGCGCCGGGAGCGGCGCTCGTCAGGCGCCGAAATACGCAGCGGGCTACCCCGGCCGTCGCAATCGGCTCGAACCGAAAAACCGGCAAAGGCCGACGTTGCCGACGACCCGCGCGGGGTCAGGCTCTCCAAGCTCATGGCGGAGCGGGGGCTTTGCTCGCGGCGGGAAGCCGACTGGATCATCGAGCGTGGCTGGGTGTTCGTCGATGGCCGCCGTGTCAGCGAACTCGGCGTTCGCGTGTCGCCCGATGTGGTGATCGAACTCGCGCCGGAGGCCGCGCGACGGCAGGCCGAAAGGGTGACGATCCTGCTGCACAAACCGGTGGGCTATGTGTCTGGTCAGGCCGAGGACGGTCATGAACCGGCGGTGGTGCTCGTCGGCCCGGACAATCAGTTCGACCGCGACCAGGCGCAGCGTTTCCATCACTCCCATTTGCGTGGGCTTGCCCCGGCGGGGCGGCTGGATATCGACTCTACCGGCCTGCTGGTGCTGACCCAGGACGGGCGTATCGCGCGGGTGCTGATCGGTGAGGAGTCCAAGATCGAGAAGGAGTATCTCGTGCGGGTAGAGGGCACGCTCGACGCCGATGGGCTGGCACTGCTCAACCATGGACTCGAGCTCGACGGTCGCAAGCTGCGCGAGGCGAAGGTGGAGCGCATCAACGAGGATCAGCTGCGGTTCGTGCTGCGGGAAGGGCGCAAACGACAGATTCGCCGCATGTGCGAACTGGTCGGGCTGCGTGTGACCGGACTCAAGCGGGTGCGCATCGGCAAGGTGAAACTCGGCGATCTGCCCCTGGGGGAATGGCGCTTCCTGAGGGGGGAAGAATCATTTTGACAAGGCTGCGGCTAGATCGCTGCCTCTTCGACTGGGGGTCAGGGTTACCCCTGATTCGATGGCGGGCCGGGCTCGTGCAGTCTAAGTGGAAGCCTGTGCTGCAGCGCACTGTTGCGGGAACCTCGCGAGCTTGTAGTGGGTCCGATCCGGCTCGCGAGCTTGCTCGGGTGGTGGATGACGCCTTGATTCTTTATTGCGGCGAACCAACGGGTTCGCGTTGTCGTGTCGTTCCGAGGGAAGCGGAACGGCGACGATCGAGGGAGATATGCAAATGAACCTGTCGATTGGGCGGGAGGCAGGCACATGCTGACGGCGGTTTTTGCGATCGCATTCGCCGCGCTGCTCGCACCCCCGCTGGCGCGTCGCTTCGACGACCGTGCCGGTTGGTTGCTGGCTGCAGTGCCGCTGGCGGCCTTCATCTGGTTCGTGATGCAGATTCCGGTCATTGCGCGCGGCGAGGTGGTCACAGCGACCCTCGCATGGGTGCCGGCGCTTGGCATCGATGTCGCGTTCCGTCTCGATGGCCTGTCACTGCTTTTCGCGCTGCTCATCAGCGGTATCGGCGCGCTCATCGTCCTGTATACCGGCGCCTATCTCTCGGACCACCACCACCTCGGCCGCTTCTACGCCTATCTGCTGATCTTCATGATGGCGATGCTCGGTCTGGTGCTGGCCGACGATCTCATCGCGATGTTCGTGTTCTGGGAGCTCACCAGCGTCGCCTCCTTTCTGTTGATCAGCTTCCAGCATGAAAAGGCGGTGTCGCGCCGGGCGGCCCTTCAGGCCTTGCTGATTACCGGCGGTGGCGGGCTGGCCTTGCTCGCCGGGCTGATACTGCTTGGTTTCGCGGGTGAAGGCTGGCGTTTCTCCGAGATCGACATCGACGCGGTCGAAGCGAGCACGCTGTATTTCGGCATCATGGTCCTGGTACTCATCGGTTGCTTCACCAAGTCGGCACAGGTGCCATTCCATCTGTGGCTGCCGAATGCAATGAACGCACCGACGCCGGTGTCCGCCTACCTGCATTCGGCGACCATGGTGAAGGCAGGCGTCTATCTGCTCGCGCGTCTAAACCCGGTGATGAGCGGGGAGCAGGGTTGGAGCGACATCCTGATCGCCTTCGGCGCCACCACCGCGGTGGTCGGCGCGGTGCTGGCCATCCGCCAGACCGACCTCAAGCGGCTGCTGGCTTACACTACGGTAACCGTGCTCGGTCAGCTGACCATGCTGATCGGCACCAACACCACCTATGGCCTGCAGGCTTTCGTGCTGTATCTGCTGGCACACTCGCTGTACAAGGGTGCCTTGTTCATGGCCGTCGGTGCGGTCGACCACGCCACCGGCACTCGTGAGCTGTCACGCCTTGGGGGTTTGCTCAAGATCATGCCGCTGACCGGTGCGGCGGTCGGGCTGGCGGCCTTCTCGAATGCCGGCCTGCCGCCGTTCTTTGGTTTTATCGCCAAGGAGTTCGCCTATGCAGGCCTGATCCAGATGGGCTTGACCGGCTGGATCGTCGCCATTGCGATGATCGTCACCAATGCGCTGCTGCTGGCCGCTGCGGGTCTGGTGTTCATCCGCACCTTCTTGGGCCCCCGGGGTCACTATCCGCGTGATCCCCATGAGGTGTCGGTGCCGATGTGGCTCGGGCCGATGTTGCTCGCGCTCGCCGGTTTCCTGCTGGGTGCCTGGCATCACTGGCCGGAGACCTGGCTCGTCAATACCGCGGTGCAGTCGGTCGCGCGCGGCGATGTGGATGTGAAACTCTATCTGTGGGGTGGCATCACGCCGGCCCTGGTCACGAGCCTGATTACCGTGGCTCTTGGTGTGTTCTTCTATCGCTTCCGCCATCATGTACGTCTGCATATCGCACGCTGGCGGGTGTTCTGGGGTGTGAGCGGTGACCTGATCTGGGACCGCTTCCTCAAGCGTGTGTTCCAGTTCGCCGCACTCACCGCGAGCGCTTTTCAACACGGTTCCTTGCGACTGCACCTGACCCTGATGAGCCTGGTGTTCAGCTCGGTGGTTTTCATTTCCCTGGTAATCGGCGGGCCCGGTCTGTTCACCGGTGGTGAGTATGCCGCGCTGAACATACCGGCGGTTGTCGGCAGCATCCTCGCACTGGCGGGCGCCAGCGCGGCGGCAGCGATGCGCGGGCGCCTCGCCCTGGTCGCTGCTCTGGGCGCCAGTGGCCTCGGCCTGGCCTTGTTCTTCCTTGCTGCTAACGCGCCCGACGTGGCGATCACCCAGTTGATGGTCGAAACCCTGACGGTGGTGTTCCTTGCCCTCGTGCTGCGCAGCATGCCGGCCATTCCCCGCGTGGCTGACGAGGGGGCGATCTCGCGCGCAGCACACATTCTGATTTCGGTCTTCTTCGGCCTGGCGGTCGCGGCATCGCTACTCGTCGTGGTGAGCATGCCTTTGGCCGGCAACATTGCGGACTGGTACATGCAGAACAGCCATCCGGGCGGCAAGGGCGGTAACGTGGTCAATGTCATCCTGGTCGATTTCCGGGCCTTCGACACGCTGGGCGAGATCGTCGTCGTGGCACTCGGCGGCCTTGCTGCGGCAACACTGCTCGGTGGTGGACACCTTGCCGAGATGACACGCAAGGGTGAGCCGGAATTCAGTTCGGTACTGCTGCGTCAGGCGATCCGACCGTTGGCAGGGCTGCTGGTGCTGGTTTCGCTGGTGTTGCTGTGGCGTGGCCATAACCTGCCCGGTGGCGGTTTCATCGGTGGGCTGGTCGCGGCAGTGGGTTTCATTCTCGTGGTGCTGACTTTCGGCAACCATCAGGCGCGTGCATTGATGTGGGTGCGCCCGACCTTGCTGGTTGGGGTGGGTATCGGCTGCGCGGTGCTGGCCGGCGTGATCGGTCTGCTCGGCGGGCACGACTTCCTCAAGGGGCTGTGGTTCTTCCCGCTGGGTCTGCCACTCGGTACCCCACTGCTCTTCGATGTGGGGGTGTTCCTGACGGTGTTCGGTTCGGTGATGAACATGATGCAAAGACTTGCAGGGAGACCGGCGTGATGAATGTCTCCCGATTGAACGCGCGCGCGTGCAGAGCCACGCCGCGGATGGAGCGCTGACATGGAGTGGCTTGCTGCCCTGACTGCGGGAGGTTTGGCCGGTATCGGCATGTGGCTGCTGCTCGATCGGAACCTGATTCGCGTCGTGCTCGGTGTCGCGATTCTTGGCAATGCCATGAATCTCGGCCTGCTCGCCTCCGGTCGTTTCACCGGGACCGATGCAGCCTTCGTCACCGCCACCACGGTGCCGGCCGATCCGGCCAATCCGCTGCCGCAGGCATTGGTGCTGACTGCCATCGTGATTGGCTTTGGCCTGTTCGTCTTTGCATTGGCGGTGTTGAAGAGTGTTCGCGAGAGTCATGGTGTGACCACCACCGATCGCGTGACCGAGATCACCGAGGAGCCCGCCCCGGATATCGAGGAGGTGGGTCTGCAGATTCACCAGGATGATGCCGACCATCATCACGACGTCGAGGAGGTCAGCCGATGAAGGCGTTGGCAGTCGCTCCGGTCGTCATTCCACTGATCACGTTGCTGATCGGCATCATGCTCCGCCCCTACCACCAGCAGGTGAAACTGGTGAGCGTGATCGGTGCGGTGCTGCTGACGCTGGTCGGCCTTCGCCTGGTCGTGCTGGCCAACGCCGACGTGGTGCTTGCGGTCCAGCTTGGCGGCTGGGAGGCGCCCTACGGCATTACCGTGGTCATCGACCGCTTGTCGGCGGCGATGGTGGCGATCACCGGGATCATCGGTCTCGCGGCGGCGCTGTTCGGGCTGGTGCGCGAAGGCAACCCGGACGTGCTGCGTAATTTTCATATCTTCCTGCATGGTCTGCTGGCGGGGGTATGCGGCGCCTTCATCACTGGCGACATATTCAACCTCTACGTATGGTTCGAGGTACTGCTGATCGGCTCCTTCGCGTTGATCGCACTAGGTGGCGGTCGGCGGCGGCTCGCGGGCACGATGACCTATGTCGTGCTCAACCTGCTCGCGACCCTGGTCTTCCTGCTTTCGGCAGGCCTGATCTACAGCTCGACCGGCACCCTGAACATGGGCGAGCTGGGCCTGATCTTCCGCGCCGGAGAGGCAGCGCCCGCTGCAACCCTGGCGGTGGTGATGATGTTGGTCTCTTTTTCGATCAAGGCTGCGCTGTTCCCGGTGTTCGGCTGGCTTCCCGCCTCCTATCATGTGGCCTGGACGCCGATTTCCGCCTTGTTTGCGGGCTTGCTGACCAAGGTCGGCGTGTACGCGATGATCCGCATCGTCACGCTGGTGTGGCCGGAGTACGGTCAGGCCCATGAGGTGCTGCTGTGGGTGGCTTGCGCGACGATGCTGGTTGGCGTGCTTGGTGCGGCCGCCCAGAACGAGGTGCGGCGCATCCTGTCCTTTCACATCGTCAGCCAGGTCGGCTACATGATTCTCGGACTGGCGCTCGCCAGTCCGCTGGCGATTGCCGGTGCGGTGTTCTATCTGATCCACCACATCGTGGTGAAAGCCAACCTCTTCTTCATCGGCGGCATTGCCGCCCGAATGACCGGATCGGAACGGCTCGTCGCAATGGGCGGCCTGTATGCCAAGGCGCCACTGCTCGCGATTCTTTTCGCGATTCCGGCCCTGTCGCTCGCCGGTATTCCACCGCTGTCTGGATTCTGGGCGAAATTCGTGCTGGTCAAGGCGAGCCTGGCAGATGGATTCTGGTGGGCGGCGGGCGTCGCGCTCCTGACCGGCATCTTCACGCTGCTGTCGATGAGCAAGATCTGGAACGAGACCTTCCTCAAGGCGCATCCGCATGGCGAACAGGCGATTCGAACCGACGACGATATGCGCTGGGGTTGGTGGGCGGTATCCGGGCTTGCCGCGCTGACCGTATTGATTGGTCTCGGCGCAGGTCCCGTGATGGAATACGCTATTGCGGCAGCGGGCCAGCTGGCCGATCCGGTGGTCTATTTTGAAGCGATCACGCACCCGGGAGGGCGATGACATGCTCGGCATCCACATCCTGCTTGCGGTAGGGATCGCCGCCTTCGCCAATGCGCTCAATCCGATGGGCATCGTCGGCGCCTTCGCGCTGGTTTATCTGGTGCTCAAGCTCGGGTCCGGCCTGATACGCACCGGCAACTATCTCAAGCGGCTCGAACTCGGCATTGGTTTCGTGGCCTGGTTCGCGGCCGAGATCGTCAAGGCCAGCCTGGACGTCGCGCGCATCGTGATCGCCGGCAAGGTCGCGCCCTCGCCGGCGGTGATCACGATGCGGCTCGAGGATCGCCGCGAAGGGGTGGTGACCCTGGTCGGCCTGCTGCTGACGCTGACGCCGGGCACGATGGCGCTCGACTACGACCCTGACACCGGCGAAATGGCGATCCACGCCCTCAACGCGACCTCGGTGGAAGAGGTCGAGCGCGGCATCCGCGAACTCGAGCGCCGCCTGCTCGACTGGATGCATCCCGAACGACTGGCCGCGGCAGAGGTGGAGGAGACTGCATGATGGAGGCGATGGGTTTGTTTTGTGCTTTTCTTGAATCCAAGGTTGTCAGGGAGTCGCGGCAATGAACATCGAACTGGCCGGTGCGTTCTGGGTCATCCCAGTGGTCGTCGTGATGCTCGCGATAAGCGGCCTGATCATCGTCGTGCGACTCTTCAAGGGGCCGACCGGCCCGGACCGTGTAGTCGCGATCGATGCGCTGACGCTGGTCGGTGTTGCTGCGGTGGCGCTGGGGGCGATGATCAGTGGGCAAATCGTGTTTCTCGATGTCGCGGTGGTGTTGTCGCTGGTGGCTTTTCTGGGCACGGTGGCCTTCGCGCCGCTGTTCCGCAAGTTCGAGCAGAGCCGGCGGGAGCACGCCGGCCTTGAGGGCGAAGAGGAGGCGGGAAGATGAATGGGTCGCTTTTGCCGTGGCTGGCTTCCGCTCTGGTGCTAGCCGGTGGCGCGTTCTGTCTCTTGGGTGCGATCGGCGTGCTGCGACTGCCCGATTGCTACAGCCGCATGCACGCGGCAAGCAAGGCGGGTGCGCTCGGGGCGGTGTTGGTGCTGGCCGGCCTTGCCGCTGCCTCGTCCGGCGCGGCCGCCATGGAGGCGATCTTCGCCCTGATGGCGGTGTTGGTCACTGCGCCGCTTGCGGCCCACGCAGTCAGTCGCGCGGCCTATCTGGCCGATGTCAAGCCGGTCGTGGGCAAGCTTGGGAACGTGCTCGACGCCAGGGCTGCAGCTGACTCCCGGAGCGAGAGCCTGCCCGACACTGCCCGGGAAACGCCGCGAGCCTGATTGCCTGGCGAAGCCTGGCCCCTGCAGGGGCTGGCCAGGATTGCCTCGGACGCTCGCGCGCGGGCTCAGGCCTTCTGCTTCGCCCAGGAGTCCTTGAGAGTCACCGTTCGGTTGAACACCGGTGTCCCCTCGGCAGAATCGATCCGGTCCGCGACGAAATAACCGTGGCGTTCGAACTGGAAGCGCTCTTCCGGTCGTGCGTACCTGAGCGAGGGCTCCAGCCAGGCCTCGATGGTCTGCACCGAATCCGGGTTGAGATCGTCGAGGAAGTCGCGTTGCTGGCCCTCGGCATCACCTTCGCGTCGCGCACCGGGGTAGGGGTGTGAGAACAGCCGGTCGTAAAGACGGATCTGTGCCTTGTAGCCGTCTGCAACCGACACCCAGTGCAGATTGCCCTTGACCTTGTAGTTGTCGGCCCCGGCCGTGCCGCTCTTCGAGTCCGGCAGGTACTCCGCAAGCACCGCGGTGATATTGCCGTCCGCATCCTTCTCGCAGCCGGTGCACTCGACCACGTAGCCGTATCGTAGCCGCACCCTGTTGCCCGGGAAGAGTCTGCGGAAACCCTTGATTGGCGCCTCCATGAAGTCTTCACGTTCGATCCACAGCTCACGCCCAAAGGGCATGGTCCGTTTGCCCAGTTCGGGTTTCAGCGGATGGTTGGGGGCTTCGCAGTCTTCTTGCTTGCCGGATGGGTAGTTGGTGATGATCAGTTTGAGTGGATCGAGAACCGCGACACGGCGTTCGGCACTGTCGTTGAGGTGCTCGCGCATGCACTCTTCGAGCACGCTGAAGTCGATCCAGGAGTCGGCCTTGGATACCCCGATGCGCTCGGTGAAGAGGCGGAAACCCACGGGCGTGAAGCCGCGGCGGCGCGCGCCGACCAAGGTCGGCAGGCGCGGGTCGTCCCAGCCGGCCACATGACCGTCATCGACGAGCTGGATCAGCTTGCGCTTGGACAGCACCATGTAGGTGAGGTTGAGTCTCGCGAATTCGATCTGTTGCGGCAGAGGTCGTGCGAACATGCCGATGTCGGCCAGCGTCTCCAGCAACCAGTCGTAGAACGGGCGCTGGTCCTCGAACTCCAGGGTGCAGATCGAGTGGGTGATGTTCTCGATCGCGTCCTCGATCGGGTGAGCGAAGGTGTAGAGCGGATAGACACACCAGCGATCACCCGAGCGGTGATGGGCGACCCGGCGGATGCGATAGATGACCGGATCGCGCAGGTTGATGTTGGGGCTCGCCATGTCGATCCTGGCGCGCAGCGCATGTGCACCCTCGGGGAATTCGCCCTCGCGCATGCGCCGGAAGAGGTCGAGGTTCTCTTCGGTGCTGCGGCTGCGGAAGGGGCTGTCGGTGCCGGCTTCCGTAAGGGTGCCGCGCAGTAGTCGCATCTCGTCCGGCGGAAGGGAGTCCACATAGGCCTTGCCGGCCTGAATCAGTCCGACCGCACACTGGTACATGGTCTCGAAATAGTCGGAGGCGAAGTAGAGGTGCCGCCCCCAGTCGAAGCCGAGCCAGCTGACCGCGTCGATGATGCCGTCGACGTATTCCTGTTCTTCTTTCTCCGGATTGGTGTCGTCGAAACGCAGGTGGCAGACGCCCCCATAGGCCTCGGCGAGTCCGAAGTTGAGGCAGATCGACTTGGCATGTCCATAGTGCAGATAACCGTTGGGTTCCGGCGGGAAACGGGTTTCCACCCGACCTTCCCATTTGCCGCTGCGGTTGTCCTCTTCGATGATGCTGCGGATGAAATTGCTCGGAGCTGCCGGCGTGGTGTCGGGCTTGGCGTTTTCGGACACAGAGGGCCTCGGTCGGATGGCAAGTTGTATCGATAAACCCGACATTGTATCAGGGTCTAGCCAACATGCCGTATGGTGAAATTTGTCGGCACCCGCTCGGTTAGACTTCGCATTGATCGCTCTCTATGCCCTTGAATGCCTTACAGAGCTTGGGATGCGCAGCTTCGACGAGGAGTCACCCACCAGGTGAATCCGCGACGTGCCCGATTGCACGCCTGGCTGCGTTGCTCCTCCGTGCAGGGAGCGGCCATGCTGCTGCCTCGTCGCACCTTGCCAGACGGCGCGCCAGACGCACACTCGAACACGTCCAACCGAGGTTTCTGGATTCAACGCTTTGCGGGGCTGAAGGGCATCATCGTTCCGTAAGCCACTGTGCGACACCCAGCCCGGCCGCCCGACCGGTGGCAAAGCAGCCGGTCAGCAGATAGCCGCCGGTCGGCGCTTCCCAGTCGAGCATCTCGCCGCAACAGAATACGCCGGGCAGGGCTTTCAGCATCAGGCACGGATCGAGTTCATCCAGCCGTACGCCGCCGGCGGAACTGATCGCCTCGTCGAGTGGCCGTGGCCGTGCGAACGTCAGGGGCAGGGACTTGATCGCTGCGGCAAGCGCGCTCATGTCGTCGAATGCCGGTTTGGGCAATACTTCGCGGAGCAGCGCGGTCTTGACCCCGGCGATGCCAGCCTTGCTTTGTAGATGGCCGGTGAGTGAGCGTTTGCCGCGGGGGCGGGACAGGGCCTCGCGCAGGGCTTCGAGCGAGCGGTTCGGCGCGAGGTCGAGGTTGGCCTGAAGCGGGCCGGCGGCTTCGATGCTGTCGCGCACCGGTGCCGAGAGCGCGTAGATCAGGCTGCCTTCCAGTCCTGTGATGGTCACCATGCATTCGCCGGTGCGTTCATGGCGCTCACCCTTCGTGTCCTCAAAGCTCAACGTGATGTTCTTCAGGGGGTGTCCGGCAAAGCGATTGGCGAAGTAGCCCCCCCAGCCGATGCCCTCGTCAGGCGGCACCGAAACTTCGAAGCCGCAGTTGGCCGGTCGCAGCGGCGATACCACGACCCCGCGCGCTTCCAGCCAGGGCACCCAGGCGCCGTCCGAACCCAGTCGCGACCAGCTGCCACCGCCCAGCGCGAGCACTAGCGCATCGGCCGAGGTGCTCGTCTTGCCTTCCGGGCCTTCGAAGCGGAGGCCTTGCGTGGGCAACCCGCTGCCATTGCGCCAGCCCAGCCACCGATGGCGGGCGTGGATGCGCACGCCGGACCCGCGCAAGCGGTGCAACCAGGCGCGCAAAAGAGGTGCGGCTTTCATGTCGACCGGGAAGACCCGACCGGAGCTGCCGACGAAGGTCTCGATGCCGAGCCCGGCGGCCCACGCGCGCAGGGCGTCAGCGCCGAAGGCGGCGAGATACGCGGCCATCCAGCCCGAGGCTTGGCCATAGCGCGCGACGAAATCGGCCTCGTGTTCCGAATGGGTCAGGTTGAGGCCGCCCACTCCGGCGATCAGCAGCTTGCGCGCGACCGAGGGCATTGCGTCGAACACGTCTACCCGGTGCCCGGCCACCGCGAGTTGTTCTGCCGCCATCAGGCCGGCCGGGCCGGCGCCGATGATAGTGACGCACTTCCCGCTCATCGCAGGATCTCCCGCCAGGCGCAGGCCTTTTGCACGACCGTGCGCGAGGCATGGGCCGGGCTGGTGGAGGGCAGGCGTCGGCAGGCGAGCGCACGGTCGTGCAGGGTTGGCATCACATGCCGCCGGAACAGAGTTTCGGCATGGTCGAGCGCGGCCGGCGGGAAGCCTTGAAGGCGGGTCATCCTGGAAACCTCAGTTGGACGTGTTCGAGTGAGGTTTCTAGGATAATACGGTTCCTGATGAACTCTCCGGTCAGCCCTCGATGTGCGACCAGCGACCAAGCTCTTGACTAACCCAAAGCCACGATCCACCGCCGAGACGCGCGCCGCGCGTGCCGATTTCTCCGACTGCATGAGCGCTGACCGGTCACGGCTCGGGCGCGTGAGTCGCGATCTGGCGCGTGCCAGCGGGGAGCGTCGCGCGCGCCTGCAGCAAGAACTGGATGGCCTGCTGCAGCGCTCACGCGAACGCCTGAAGGCGCGTCGCGCAGCCCTGCCCAGTCCGGACTTTCCGCCCGAACTGCCGGTTTCTGCCCGCCGGGATGAGATCGCCGCGGCGATTGCCGCCCATCAGGTGGTGATCGTGTGTGGCGAGACCGGTTCGGGCAAGACCACCCAGTTGCCGAAGGTCTGCCTCGAACTGGGTCGGGGCGTTGCCGGTCTCATCGGTCACACCCAGCCGCGCCGGCTCGCCGCGCGGGCCACCGCGAGCCGGATCGCGCAGGAGTTGCGCAGCGAACTGGGCCAGACGGTGGGCTACAAGATCCGTTTCACCGACCGCGTAAGCGAGGCGAGCTACGTCAAGTTGATGACCGACGGCATCCTGCTTGCCGAAACGCAGACCGATGCCACGCTCGCCGCCTACGATACGATCATCGTCGACGAGGCCCATGAGCGCAGCCTGAACATCGACTTTCTGCTCGGCTATCTCAAGACCTTGCTGCCGCGCAGGCCAGATCTGAAGATCATCGTCACCTCGGCGACGCTGGACGCGGAGCGCTTCTCGCGGCACTTCGAGGTTGACGGTCGGCCTGCGCCGGTCATCGAAGTGTCCGGTCGCCTGTATCCGATCGAAGTGCGTTATCGGCCGGTCGGCGACGAGGACGATGCGCCGGCCCAGACGCGCGAAGGCCAGCGTGCGAGGGACAAGGATCTCTACGAGGCCATCGTCGACGCGGTGGATGAGGCCCAGGCCTGCGGGCCGGGCGATGCGCTCGTCTTCCTGCCGGGCGAGCGTGAAATCCGCGAGGCCGCCGAGGCGTTGCGCAAGTCGCGCCATGCGGCAGGTACCGAAATCCTGCCTCTCTTCGCACGCCAGTCGGCGCAGGAGCAGGCCCGCATCTTTGCGCCGGGAAAGGGGCGCCGGGTGGTGCTGGCGACCAACGTCGCCGAAACATCGCTGACCGTACCGGGAATCCGCTATGTCATCGACACCGGCCTCGCGCGGGTCAAGCGCTACTCGCTGCGCAACAAGGTCGAGCAGCTGCAGGTCGAGAAGATCGCGCAGTCTGCTGCCAAGCAGCGTGCCGGTCGCTGCGGGCGGGTCATGGACGGGGTTTGCATCCGACTCTACGACGAGGCCGAGTTCGAGTGCCGCACGGAGCACACCGACCCGGAGGTGCTGAGATCTTCGCTCGCCGGTGTGATCCTGCGCATGAAGTCCCTGCGGCTGGGGACAGTCGAGGATTTTCCCTTCATCGACCCACCGCCCTCCCGGGCGATTGCCGACGGTTATCAGCTGCTGATCGAGCTGGGCGCAGTCGCTGAAAACGATGCCCGCGAGCTCACGCCGCTCGGCAAGGAGCTTGCACGCCTGCCGCTGGACCCGCGAATCGGCCGCATGTTGCTGGCCGGTCGGGATCGTGTTTGTCTCAGCGAGATGCTGGTCATCGCCGCCGCGCTGTCAGTTCAGGATGCGCGGGTTCGCCCCCAGGAGTCGCCCGGTGCGGCGGATCAGGCTC
>CAYTAY010000032.1:0-20932 GCA_964435845.1 uncultured Azoarcus sp. | reverse complement strand
GTGAATCGTCAGCACGATGGAAAACATGTAACCGCTCATTTGATAACCCGACCCGAAGAAAACAATCAAGACTTGCCGGCAGCCTCAGCGCAGATTGCGACGAACTCGTCCGCAACCAACGAAGCCCCACCGATCAAGCCACCATCACAATCCGGCAGCGCGAAAAGCTCGGCAGCATTGCCCGCCTTCACGCTACCGCCATATAAAACATCTACGGAACCTGCATCATCGACGCGCGCACCAAACCAGGCACGAATGAAACCGAGCGCATCCTGCACCTGCCCCGGCGTCGGCGTCCGACCGGTGCCGATGGCCCACACCGGCTCATAGGCCACTGCCAGGGCGCTCAGCCGTGAGGCGCCAAGAACCGAATCCAGCGCATCGAGCTGGCGCTGAAGCACCGCATTCACTTCGCCGGCATCGCGTTGCGCCAGGGTTTCACCGATGCAAACGACCGGAATCATGCCGACATCGAGCGCTGCCCCCGCCTTTCTGGCCACCGTTTCATCGCTTTCGTCAAACAGGCTGCGACGTTCGGAGTGGCCCATGATCACGAAGCGACAACCGAACTCGACCAGCATCCCGGCATTCACTTCGCCGGTGTATGCGCCAAAACCATACTCACTGACGTCCTGACCGCCCAACGCGATCGTACTAGCCTCGAGCGCCTGGCCGACCTGGGCCAGATACGGATAAGGCACGCAAACTGCGCAACGAACCCCTGCCGGCACTCCACTGAGCAAGGCGTCGAGCAGAGCACGATTGCCTTTCAGACTGCCGTTGGATTTCCAGTTTCCGATAATGAGGCTGCTTTTCATGCGTTGCGGCCGATAAAAGCCTTCATTTTAACTCAGCGTGCTGTCAAGCGCCAAAAAAAGCGCCGGCCACCGCCCCGGCATGACACTGGCTTCAACCTGGAAACTGAGGTTTCCAGGTTGAACAGGCAGCCTGCGCCATGGTCCGAGTTGATCGATCTCAATCTTGACAGCCAAACCGTCCAGTTCCGCCTCGCCAACGGTCATGGAATCAGTCCACCCCGGATCATGAAAGCCGCCATGACCGTTTCGCTCACCCCCAACCCCTCTCCCGCAAGCAGCACAGGGGAGCTTAGTGAGTCGCCGCGGCGACTGTCACGCTAATGCGCTCACCCCATCGATCGAATGCTGACCGTAGCGCGAACCCATCTGCGTCCTGTGCGCCTCCGCCGAGATCGTGATCGCGCTCATGCGCGTGCTGGCGAGGCTTGTGGAAAGCTGCCCCGGGTCCGGTTGGCGATTCGCACCAGTGCGAGCATCAACGGCACCTCGACCAGGACACCAACCACGGTCGCCAGCGCGGCACCGGATTGCAGGCCGAACAACGCGATTGCAGCCGCCACCGCGAGTTCGAAAAAGTTGCTTGCGCCGATCATCGCGCCCGGGGCTGCCACGTTATGCGGCACTTTCCACGCCTTGGCCCAGCCGTAGGCAATGAAGAAAATCAGAAAGGTCTGAATGGTCAGGGGTATGGCGATCAACAGAATGTGCAGCGGGTTGTTGAGGATCACCTCGCCCTGAAACGCGAACAACAACACCAGCGTCACCAGCAGGGCGGCAGGCGTCACCGGCCCGACCTTCTTCAGGAACACGCTCTCGAACCACTCGATGCCGTGCTTGCGGATCAGCCACACCCGGGTCGCATACCCGGCGGATAGCGGAATCACGATATAGAGCAGCACTGACAGCGCGACCGTTTCCCAGGGCACGACTATGTTGGATATGCCAAGCAAAAAAACCACGATGGGCGCGAAGGCAAAGAGCATGATCAGGTCGTTGAGCGCCACCTGGACCAGCGTGTAAGCGGCATCGCCCCGAGTCAGATAGCTCCACACGAAGACCATCGCGGTACACGGCGCGGCGCCGAGCAGGATCGCTCCAGCGAGATACTCACGCGCGAGATCCTCGGCAATGAAGGGCCGGAAGACCACGATCAGAAAGAACCAAGAGATCGCGAACATCGTGAACGGCTTGATCAACCAGTTCACCGATGTGGTGATGACCAGGCCCTTGGGTTGGCGCCTGACACCGAGAATCGCGGCGAAGTCGATCTGCACCATCATCGGAAAGATCATCGCCCAGATCAGCACCGCAACCGGCAGCGAGACCTGCGCATATTCCATCCTCGCAAGTGCCTCCGGCACCGCTGGCAGCCATTGACCGAGCGCCATCCCGGCCACGATACAAAGCGCGACCCAGATGGTGAGATAACGTTCGAAAAAGCCCAACCCCGCGGTATCGGACGGTTGCGTGTCCTTGTCAGTCATTCGACCTGATTCCTGAGGTTTCCAGCCATGGATGGATTCATGCCGCGCAGTACTCGATCGAGGGTCGGACCACCATCGCCGCCAAGCGCTGCCTGTCGGCAGCCAGCAAGCCTGCACCCGAGTCGGAACGTCCCGCGCCTTCCAGTACATCGAAAACCCAGCGAGACAAATCAGGATGCAGGCGGTAATGCACCCACTGCCCGCGCCTTTCGTCCTGCACCAGAGCGCCCTCGCGCAACATCGCCAGATGGCGGGATATCTTCGGCTGTGAAAGCCTCAGTGCCTCGGTCAACTCACAGACACACAGGCTTGTCTCGGCATGAAGCAGCATGGCGCAGCGAAGCCGTGTGGGGTCCGACAGGAGCTTGAACAAACGGTCAGGTGTCATGGCCCGCAGACTAGCACACATACGGGTTGGTGCATATATGGCCCTCCGTATCCAATACTTGACCCAGGCTCACGCTCCACAGTGCTCACATACCGTCCACGCCGGAAGCATTGCGGCACAAAACGCCGAAGCGCACGCTCGACTTGAGCGCCTGCGCCCCGCCTTGCTGGAACGACTGGACAGCACCGAGCCGACGCTGGCGATACAGCGACGCGGATGGTGCGCATCGCCCGACGCGACAAGCAAGTTCAGGGTGCGGTCAGCGCAATCCCGGTACCGGCTGTTGATCGGGCGTGCGCTCCGGTGTCACCGGGGCGTCCACGACATCCAACAGGGAAAGCTCGAACACCAGCGTCTCTTCCGGACCGATCGCGCCGCCGCCCGCGCGCCCATAGGCCAGATCCGGAGGGATCACGAGGCGAACGGTGGAGCCCACGGGCATGCCTGTCAGGGCACGTCTCCAGCCCTCGATTAAACGCTCCAGGGGGACTACCGCGGGATCGCCCCGTCTGATCGAGTCTTCGAAGACACGGCCGTCGACATGCAGGCCGCGATAATGCACCACGACCCAGTCCGACACTTCCGGCACGAGACCCTCGCCTTTCGCCAGCCACTCGAGTTGCAATCCGTCGGGCAGTTCGATGACACCGGGGCGCACGCGATTGGCGCTGCGATAGGCCGCACCCTCCTCTGCATTGAGGTCGGCCAGCATGAGCTGTGCCTCGACCTGGGCCGGCGTCAGCTCACACCCGCGCGCCGCGAACATGAGCACCACAAGTGCTGCCAGGCTGAAAAGAATCGTGCGAAGCATCAGCGGCGCTCGAGCGCCCAGCGCATCGTCCTTGTCATCACCGCCTGGCGTTCATCTTCCGACATCGACTCGATCAACGCAGCATGGAGCTGCCGCCCCAGGGGGTCGCCACCGGATGCTGCAAGCGCCGCCCAGAAAGCCGCCTCCATGCGGTCGACCTCGACGCCCTTGCCCTCCAGATACATGCGAGCCAGCCAGCTTTGCATCAGTGCCTGGCCATCCTCGGCACTGATACGCGTGTATTTCGCACCCAGCGCCTCATCCACCGGATGACCGCCAATGCCTTCTACATAGAGGCGTGCCAGGAAAAACGCCGCCAACGCAACATCGCCCTCCAGTGCGCTCTCCAGCAGCGTGCGCGCTTCATGCACCCTGTCGGTTGCGGTGCCGCCAACGGCATCGGCCACCAGCACCGAAGCCAGCGCGACATGCGCCGGCAGGTAACCGGCGGCGATCGCTCGCCCAAACCACTGTTCGGCAAGCGCTCGATCTGCCTCGAGCTGGCTTCCACCCATGTACATCCAGCCGAGCTTCACCGAGTAGTCATGGACGTCACCCTCTGCCACCTTGCGGTACCAGGCCGCTGCGGCCTCATGATCGACCTCGACGCCATGACCATGCTCATGCATCCAACCGAGATAGGAAGCGGCGGATAATGAACCGAGCGCAGCGGCCTGCTCGAACTGCTTGTAGGCCCCGCGCCAGTCTGGCGGATCGATCAACATCAACTGTTGTGCGTGCGCTTCCAGTCGGTCGGCGGTTTCGGCAGCGGGCGCCGCGGACGACAGCGCCAGAAATACGATCAGCAAGCACCCGTGGATTCCAAACTTCATTCGTGATGAACCTCTTGCTCCTGAAACGCGACAGGCTGGCGCCCGTTCGAGTGCCAGCCCAGTGCCATGCTGTTACAAGGAATCAGCCGTAGCGCCCGGTGATGTAGTCCTCAGTCGCCTGCTTTTCCGGGCTCACGAACAGCCTCTTGGTGTCGTCGAACTCGATCAGTTCACCAAGATACATGTAGGCGGTGAAGTCCGAGATCCGCGCCGCCTGCTGCATGTTGTGGGTCACGATGATGACTGTGTATTGCTCCTTGAACTCTTCGACCAGTTCCTCGATCTTCGACGTGGAGATCGGATCGAGCGCGGACGTCGGTTCATCCAGCAGCAGCACCTCCGGCTCGATCGCGATTACGCGGGCGATTACGAGTCGCTGCTGCTGACCGCCGGACAGGCCGAGCGCGTTGGCATCCAGGCGGTCCTTGACCTCGTTCCACAACGCGACATTCTTCAGCGAGCGCTCGACGACCTCGTCGAGCACTGCCTTGTCCTTCACACCCTGCAGACGCAGCCCATAGGCGACATTTTCGTATATCGACTTGGGAAACGGGTTGGGTTTCTGGAACACCATGCCAATGCGCCGGCGCAATTCGGCTACATCCACGCCTTTTGCGAAGATGTTTTCGCCATGGAGGTTTATGGCACCCTCCACCCTGCACCCATCGACCAGGTCGTTCATGCGGTTGAAGCAGCGCAGCAGCGTGGATTTGCCACAACCCGAGGGGCCGATGAAGGCCGTCACCCGCTTCTTGGGGATGAGCATGTTCACCTTCTTCAGCGCCTGGCTGTCGCCATAATACAAATCGAGATTCTCGACCGTGATCGCGATCTCCTCATCCTCGATGGAGAAGTATTCGCGTTCCTGGCCGTCGAAGAGGCCAGCATTCATGCTGCGGACCCGCTTGACGGTTTCCGGGTTGGCCATCTGGTTCATCGTGTTTCTCCAGTCAGACTTGTTCAGTATTGGGGGCCATGACGCTGCGGTCAATCACCTTCGGCCCGGTATTTTTCGCGCAGGCGGTTGCGGATCATGATCGCCGACAGATTGAGAGCAACGATGAGCAACACCAGGATCAGTGCGGTCGCATAGACGAGCGCCTCGGCCGCCTCCGCATGTGGGCTCTGGAAGCCGACGTCGTAGATGTGGAAACCGAGGTGCATGATCTTGCGTTCGAGGTGGATGAAGGGAAAGTTGCCGTCGATCGGCAGGGTGGGCGCCAGCTTTACGACCCCCACGAGCATCAGTGGCGCAACCTCACCGGCGGCCCGTGCGATCGCGAGGATCAGCCCGGTCATCATCGCAGGCGTCGCCAGTGGCACCACCACTTTCCACAGGGTCTCCCCCTTGGTAGCACCCAGTGCCAGCGAACCCATGCGAATGGTCGAAGGGATGCGGGCCAGACCCTCCTCGGTGGCGACGATCACCACCGGCAGGGTCAGAAGCGCCAGGGTCAGCGACGCCCAGAACAGGCCTGGTGTGCCAAAGGTCGGTGCCGGCAAGGCCTCGGGGTAAAAGGCCTGGTCGATCGCTCCCCCCATCACATAGACAAAGAAGCCCAGGCCGAACACACCGAAGACGATGGAAGGCACCCCAGCCAGGTTGTACACCGATATCCGCACGGCCTTGAGTACAGGGCCTTGCTTGGCGTACTCGCGCAGGTAGATCGCCGCCAACACGCCGAAAGGCGTGACGATGATCGACATCACCAGCACCATCACCACCGTGCCGAAAATCGCGGGGAAGATGCCGCCTTCGGTATTCGCCTCACGCGGGTAGCCAAAGATGAAATCGCCGAAGGACTTGATGTAGAAGCCGACTTTGGAAATCACCGACATATTGTTGGGTTGCCAGGCCTTGACGATGCGGTCCAGACCCACCGTCACTTCACTTCCATCGGCAACCTGCATCACCACGGCATCGCGCCGAACGTCGGCCAGCAAAGCATTCAGGCGCTCCTGAATCACCGCGTATTCCTGATCCAGCGCCTGCCTGCGCTCCACGAACTCTCGTTCCATCTCCGGCGTGAGCGTGCCGCGCAACTCCGCCCGGCGGCGATCCAGTCGCACCCGCTCGAGGCGGAAGTTGACATTGCCGATCTCGTGCCGCTCGATCTGCCGGATGTCGTCGAAGAGGCGGTTGCTGCGATCCAGTCGCCGCTGCAACTCCGGCCACAACGCGTCCCCCTCAGTAACGGTCTGTCCGCTTTCCAGCAAACGCAACGGAATCCCGTAGAAATCACCCCATTCGCGCCGCTCGAAAACCGCGATGTTCTTCGGGTAGGTCCACTCCCCAAGAAAGTTATCGACCATGTACACGAAGTCGCGCCCGGTCACGTCGCGGTTACCCAGCTTGAACAGATGACGCGTGGCCAGCACCTGCTCCTCGGGCAACGCCAGGCCGGCATCACGCAAAGATTGCGCGGTGAGCGTTTCGGACTTGCGCAACTCGCCGATGACCCCCATGACCATGCCATTGGGTTGCACGAAGGTCGTGCTGACCACGTTGTGGGGCCAGAAGTGCCCGAAACCCCGCACCAGAATCAGCGCCAGCAAGCCGAATACCATGATGATGCTGATGCTCACCGCGCCGCCGTTCAACCAGATCCAGGGAGATCCGCTTTTCCACCACTGTTTCATTTCAAGAACCTCTCAGATCCGGTTCAAAGGGACGCGTAGCGCTTGCGCAGGCGCTGTCGAACCACCTCTGCCGCTGTGTTCAGCACGAAGGTGAAGGCCAGCAATACCAGCGCCGACAGGAACAGCACCCGGAAGTGGGTCGAGCCGACCGCGGTTTCCGGCAGTTCCACTGCGATATTCGCCGCCAGCGTGCGCATGCCCTCGAAGATGTTGAAGTTCACGATCGGGCTGTTGCCCGAGGCCATCAGCACGATCATGGTCTCACCAACGGCACGGCCGAATCCGATCATCACGGCAGAAAAAATACCCGGGCTGGCAGTGAGCAGCACCACGCCGATCACAGTCTGCCACGGCGTCGCGCCCAGGGCGAGGGAGCCTTGGGTAAGGTGTTTGGGAACGTTGAAGACCGCATCCTCGGCGATCGAGAAGATCGTCGGAATCACCGCGAAGCCCATCGCCATCCCGACAATCAGCGCATTGCGTTGGTCGTAAGGAATACCCACATCGGTGAGCCACTGGCGCATCGAACTGTCAAAGAACCAGTACTCGACCCAGGGGCTCATGCTCACCGAGATCCAGCCGAGCACGATGATCACCGGCACCAGCATCGCGGCTTCCCAGCCAGCCGAAACCGAGTTCCGGATATTGGCCGGCATACGGCTCCAGATGTAGCCCCAGACCAGAATCCCCGTTGGGATCAGCACCGCACCGATCACGAGAATCGGCAGGTTATTCTCGATGTAGGGTGCCAGCCAGATCCCTGCGAGGAAACCCAGAATCACGGTCGGCAGCGCTTCCATGAGCTCGATCGAGGGTTTTACGATCTTGCGCATCGGGGTCGACATGAAGTACGCAGTGTAGATCGCCCCCATGATAGCCAGCGGTGTCGCAAGCAGCATCGCAAAGAAGGCCGCCTTGAGCGTACCTACGGTAAGCGGAACTAGGCTGAGCTTGGACTCGAACGCGTCGTCGGCCGATGACGACTGCCAGATGAACTCGGGTCCACTGCGACCCTCATACCACACCCTGCCCCACAAGCCACTGAGCGAAGTCTGCGGGTGCGGGTTGTCGATCGCGAGCACCTTCAGCTCGTCGGCATCCAGCGCCTCGACCAGTGCCACGCGGTTGATCGGGGAAATCGCCAGACGGTTGATCGGCGTATCGGCCACATTCAGGAACTTGAGACTGACCGACGAGGTGGCGTAATGAATACCGACGGTGCCGCGTTCATCACCAGCGATGAAGCCCTTGCGGCTGTGCTCCGGCTCGATGAAGGTGATCGGCGCATCATGCGGTTTGAAGGCGCGGATCTGCGTGAGATTGGCCTGTCCGGTGTCGTCGTTGCGCACCAGGATCCACTGCGTGAGGGAGCCATCCGAGCCCCCGACAATCAGCGATCTGGAGCCTACAAGGAACTCGGCCACACGGAACTCCACGCCCGCGGGCACCAATGATACTTTTCCCACCAGCACCGGCTGGTTGCGGTTGACGATATCGAAGTGGTGCAAGGTACCGGAGGCATCGATTGCAAACAGGTCGCGCAGCGACTCGTTGACGAACAATTGCCTCACCGGTGCCCCCAGGTTGGGAAGCCGGAAGTCCTGACGGCGAATCTCGACCGTTCCGGTGAGTATGCTCGTCGTCGTGCTGTAAAGGGCCATCGCGATGTCACCCTCGAGCGTACCTGCGGCGATCACATAGCCGCCACGGCCATCGACGATCTCGAGCGCCGAGTATTGCGCCCCTTCCTTGCCCCCGATACCGGTTGGCTCCTCGCCAAGCGGAAAGTTCAGCCGCGGGGTGACCACGCGCACCCCTTCCGGGAACGTGATGTCGTAGTCGACCTTGATCGGCAACACCGAGCCATCACTGAAACCATAAACGAAGAGACTCTTGCGGCTTTCCGAACGTCCAAAGCTGGTGACACGCTCGCCTTCGGGGATCGGCAACTCGATGCGCGAGAGGATTTCGCCGTTGCGCGCGTTGAAAAAGGTGATCATCCCGGACTCGGAGAAACGGCCCCCGATCTCTTCGAAACGATCCAGCGTCAAATGCATGGTCGGCGTAACCGGCACCTCACCGGGCACGGCATAGGTCGTGCTGACCTCCATGCTGACCGGTTTGAGCAATGGCATCGTCTCGTAGAACAGATAAACGAAGATCAGCGCGAGCGCGAAGATCACGCCCAAACCGCCAGCACCCACTCCATATAGCGAGAGGCCGTCGCGAAACCTGCGGGTCTTGCGCAACTTTTCGCGCTTCTCGACAGACGGTAGTAGTGACCGGCGCGTTTGAACGCTATCGGGCGAAATCGCAGCCATTTGCTCTTGCTCCACATTCGAAAGGCATCAAAATGGCCCCTCGGACAAAAAACAAGGCTTCGCCGCTCACGCGGCGAAGCCCGTCTTCACTTCAAACGCTTGTTAGTTGAGGCGCTTTTCATTCATGAAACGCTCGGAAACCACCGCCGGCAGCGTCACGTAGCCGTCGCGATGCACGACCTCCTGGCCTTCCTTGGAGAGCACCATGCGGAAGAACTCGCGCTCGAGCGGGTTCCAGCCGGTGCTCGGATTCGCGTTGGCATAGACGTACAGGAAGCGGGCCAGAGGGTAAGCACCCGAAACCGCGTTCTCGCCACTCGCCTCGACAAACTCACCGCCATGTTCCTTAGCGAGCGGCACGACGCGCACACCGGAAGTCCTGTAGCCGATGCCGGAGTAGCCGATGCCGTTGATCGTCTGCTCGACACCGCGCACCACCGCGGAGGAACCCGGCTGCTCGTTGATGGTGGACTTGAAGTCACCGCCACACAGCGCCATTTCCTTGAAGAAGCCGTAAGTGCCGGACACTGCGTTACGGCTGTAAAGCGTAATATCACGGTTCGCCCAGGCGCCGGTCAGACCAACCTGGCCCCAGGTCGTGATGTCGTTGGCGTAACCGCAGGCGCGGGTTGCCGAGAAGATCGCGTCGACCTGCGGAATGGACAGACCTTCGACGGGGTTGTCCTTGTTGACGTACACCGCGACCATGTCGATCGCGACCGGCACTTCGGTCGGGGCATAGCCGTGGCGATCTTCGAAAGCGCGGATCTCCGAGTCACGCATCGCACGGCTCATCGGGCCGAAGTTGGCAGTACCCTCGACCAGCGCCGGGGGCGCGGTGGAGGAGCCGGCGCCCTGGATCTGGACGTTCACGTTCGGGTAGAACTTGGCGAACTCCTCGGCCCAAAGAGTCATGAGGTTATTCAGGGTATCGGAACCGATCGAAGTCAGGTTACCGGAAATGCCCGAGACACGCTCGTAGGCGGGCAGGGCGGGATCGACCTGAGCGGACGCGACACCGACACCCAAACCCAGCGCAGCGGCAATACTCAGAACAAGCGGTTTCTTCAGCATCATGACAATCATCCTCTGTGGTGATGTGGATCTTGAAGCCGGCCGCCCGTTTGGCCTGCCGTATCTTCCGAGAACGGATTGTCGTGATGCTTTGTTACAGAAAAATTAAATAGCGCTGCACCAATTCAAATCGCCCGAGATTTCCATCACGCGCTCAGGCCGCCGCAGCCTCGACCGCACCCGCGATGTCACGTGCGAGGCGTTCGACTCGCGAGGCATCCGCGCCCTCGACCATGACCCGCAGCAGCGGTTCAGTGCCCGATGGCCGCAACAACACCCTGCCCTCGCCGCCCAACTCAGCTGCGGCATCCACCTGGGCTTGAGCGATCGCTGGCACGGATTGCCAGTCGAACCCCGCTGGCAGGCGAACGTTGACGAGCACCTGCGGGTAAAAGACCAGATCGGCACACGCCTCGGCTAGCGAATGACTGTGTCGCTTCAACGCGGAGAGTACCTGCAGCGCCGAGACGATGCCGTCTCCGGTCGTATGGCAATCGAGGCAGATGATGTGCCCGGAGTTTTCGCCGCCCAGCTTCCAGCCTCGCGCGTGCAGCAACTCCAGCACATAGCGGTCCCCGACCCTGGCCCGATCGAAGGGCACGCCGAGACGTTCGATCGCGTGCTCGAAGCCGAGGTTGCTCATCAGTGTACCCACGACACCGTCGAGACGACCCACCGCCTTTCGGTCTTTTGCGATGATGTAGAGCAGTTTGTCACCGTCGTAGGTTTGCCCGGCGGCATCGACCATGAGCAGTCGATCCGCATCTCCGTCAAGAGCGATTCCGATATCGGCACTGCTCTCGAGCACTGCCCGGCGCAGGCTTTCCGGGCGGGTTGCACCCACACCGTCATTGATGTTCAAACCGTTGGGCGACACACCGACCGGGAAAATCTCCGCGCCCAGTTCGTGAAACACGCTCGGCGCGATGTGGTAGGCGGCGCCGTGGGCGCAGTCCAGGGCAATCTTCATGCCACGCAGGTCGAGCTCGTTCGGAAACGTGCTCTTGCAAAACTCGATGTAGCGCCCGGCAGCGTCCTCGATGCGGCGGACCTTGCCGAGGTGTGCGGAGTCCACGCAACCCATCGGGCGGTCCACCCACTCCTCGATCTCCTGCTCCACCGCATCCGGCAACTTGGTGCCGTTGGCAGAGAAAAACTTGATGCCGTTGTCAAAATAAGGGTTGTGCGAGGCCGAGATCACGACGCCGGCCTGCAGGCGAAGCGCCCGCGTGAGATAGGCGACCGCCGGCGTCGGGACCGGTCCGGCGAGCATGACATCTACCCCGGCCGCCGAGAAACCGGACTCTAGTGCCGCTTCCAGCATGTAACCCGAGATGCGGGTGTCCTTGCCGATGAGCACCGCCGGACGCTCGCCTTCGGGCAGATGCTCGCGCCTGACCAACGTGAGACCCGCTGCGTAACCCAGACGCATCACGAAATCCGGTGTGATCGGGGCTTCACCCACCTTGCCGCGCACCCCATCGGTGCCGAAATACTTTCTTGTCATGATTGCGCCTTTACTGCCAAAAGATCGATTATGACATTCCAGCCATCACGATCGCATGCGAATTCATCGACCGTCTTCGAAATCCGTCAAGGCGCGGAGCACGGCGAGCGCATCCCGGGTTTCGGCCACATCGTGCACCCTCAGGATTGCAGCACCGCGCTCTGCGGCCAGCAGCGCGGCTGCCACGCTTGCGACGACCCGCTCATCGACCGCGCGGCCGGTGATGGCACCGAGCATCGACTTGCGTGAAAGCCCTGCAAGCACCGGATACCCCTGTAGGGCCAAGCGAGGCAACCCCGCCAACAAGGCGAGATTGTGCTCGAGTGTCTTGCCGAAGCCGAAACCGGGATCGAGGACCAGCCGCGACGAATCCACGCCCGCAGCCTGCAACACTGTCGCCCGCTCGAACAGAAACTGGGTCACCTCGCCCACCACATCAGCGTATTGCGGCGCGGACTGCATCGTGCGCGGCTTACCCTGCATATGCATCACACACAACGCGACATCGGAGCCGGCCACCGCCTCTACCGCGGCCTCGCCATGAAATCCCGCGATGTCGTTGATCATCCCGACCCCTGCCCGGATCGCTGCCTGCATCACCTGCGGCTTGACTGTATCCACTGACACCGGGACCGGCCAGTCGACCAGACGCTCGACGAGCGGCAGCACGCGGTCGATCTCTTCCTGAACGCCAACCGGCTCCGCACCCGGGCGCGACGACTCGCCACCTACATCGAGGATGTCAGCACCCGCCTTCACCGCCGCCTCGGCTTGCCGCAAGGCGGTGTCGAGGCGGCCGGCGAGACCATCACCGGAGAACGAGTCGGGCGTTACGTTGAGCACCGCCATGATGTGCGGTCGCGAAAGATCAAGTTGAAATCGACCAAAGTTCAACGCGTGCTTATCGTTGCTTAGCCCAGTTGTCATGAAAACGTCTCCAGCGTGAAACACGTCTGTGGCATCGTCGTCAGTCTGCAGCCTTCACGATCAAGGCAATCGCGTGAATGCCATCTAGGTTTGCATGTCATCGCAGGAGCCCGGCTATGCCGGGAGATGCAGCGCTCGGCGTGGGTACGGCGGCCGAATCACCCGGCGAAGCCGGGCTCCTGCAGGGCATGGACTTGTGAAAATCGTCTATCAATGGTGCCTGCTCAACATTCATGCGATTGCCCTGGCTTTGCGACTCGAGGACATTGCTCGAGAGTGGAAAAGGTTCATAATGGAACTGGAGTCGTGACGCATGGCTGTGTGCACGTAGCCGCCAAAAGAGCGCGCCGGGCAGCAATCAACTTGCGAATCATGACCGTTTTAGGAGGAGGAGTCAGCATGAGAGTTCAAGGCAAGGTCGCGACCTGGCTCGGTACGGTCGCCGCTACCCAGTTTCACCGCACCCCGGTCGAAGCCAGGCTGCACCCCATTTCGAGCGAGCAGTTCGGCGACACCAACCCCGATCAGCAGTGCTACGCGATTTCAGTGGACGGCAAGTGGCTGTGCTCCAGCAATGGCCGGATCACGGTACTGAGGGGCTTGAAAAGCGCACGTCGCTTTCTTGAGCTCCTCAACCTGACACGCTACCAAAAAGGCGAGCCAGCGCAGTTCGAGATCGACTGCTCCACCAGCGCACACTGCATGGCCTTCGACAAGCGGCGCGGCCTGCGCAACTGCACGCAGCTCTTCCAGCATCATTCAACCTAGCGCCTGGCCTGAAAAAGAGAGACCGGCCTTGGCCGGTCTCCTTGCTGCTCGCTGACGCCCTCAGGCGGCAGGCGCCGGGGCGTTGGGTTCCGCGCTCGGAGGCGGCGCATCGTCGCTCGGACGCTTGGGCGGTTCAGCGGCCTGTTTGGGCGGACGCGGCGATTTGCCGTCCATGATGTCGTTGATCTGCTCCGCATCGAGGGTTTCCCACTCGAGCAAGGCCTGGGTCATCGCCTCGATCTTGTCCTTGTTCTCCTCGATGAGACGGCGTGCGAGCGAGTACTGCTGGTCGATGATGCGACGGATCTCGACATCGACTTTTTGCATCGTCGCTTCGGAGACATTGCGGTGGGTCGTCACCTGGCGACCGAGGAAGATCTCTCCTTCTTCCTCGCCGTAGACCATGGGCCCGAGATTGTCGGACATGCCCCACTGGGTCACCATACGGCGCGCAAGGTCAGTCGCACGCACAAAGTCGTTCGATGCGCCGGTGGTCATCTGATTCATGAAGATCTCTTCGCAGATCCGCCCGCCGAACAACACCGCGATGGTCTGCAGGATGCGCTCGCGGTCCTGACTGTAGCGATCGGACTCGGGCAACTGCATGGTCACACCCAACGCGCGACCGCGGGGGATGATGGTGACCTTATGCACCGGGTCGGTCTTGTCGAGCATCTTGGCAACCAGCACGTGACCGGATTCGTGGTAAGCCGTGTTCTTGCGCTCTTCCTCGGGCATGACCATGGAACGGCGCTCCGCGCCCATCATGATCTTGTCCTTGGCGTGCTCGAAGTCTTCCATGTCGACCAGTCGCTTGGCACCCCGGGCTGCGAACAAGGCCGCCTCGTTCACCAGGTTGGCAAGATCGGCACCGGAGAAGCCAGGCGTACCACGGGCGAGCACGACCGGCTCCACGTCGGGCGCGATCGGCACCTTGCGCATGTGCACCTTGAGGATCTGCTCGCGACCACGGATGTCCGGCAGCGGCACCACGACCTGACGGTCGAAACGGCCGGGTCGCAGCAACGCAGGGTCGAGCACGTCCGGTCGGTTGGTCGCGGCGATCACGATCACGCCGGTCTGGCCTTCGAAGCCGTCCATCTCGACGAGCAGCTGGTTGAGCGTCTGTTCGCGCTCGTCGTTGCCGCCTCCCATGCCAGCGCCACGCTGGCGGCCGACCGCATCGATCTCGTCAATGAAAATGATGCATGGCGCATGCTTCTTGGCCTGCTCGAACATGTCGCGTACCCGCGCGGCGCCTACACCGACGAACATTTCGACGAAGTCCGAACCGGAGATTGAGAAGAAGGGAACCTTGGCCTCGCCGGCGATCGCCTTCGCGAGCAGGGTTTTGCCGGTACCCGGCGAGCCGACCATCAACACCCCCTTGGGGATATGGCCGCCGAGCTTTTGGAATCGGGACGGATCACGCAGGAAGTCGACCAACTCGGCGACTTCTTCCTTGGCTTCGTCACAGCCGGCAACGTCGGCGAAGGTCAGCGAGTTGGTGGACTCGTCGAGCATGCGCGCCTTGGACTTGCCGAAGGAAAAAGCGCCTCCACGACCCCCGCCCTGCATCTGGCGCATGAAGAAGATCCACACGCCGATCAGCAGTAACATCGGGAACCAGGACACGAAGATGCTCATGAGGAAGGACTGGTCGTCGTCCGGCTTGGCAGCCGTAACCGCCACACCGCCGCGCATCAGATCGGACACCATCCAGATATCCTGCACGCCCGGCGTATACACCGTGACCTGACGCCCGTCCTGCATCGTCGCCTTGACCACGCGGCCGTCGATCGTTGCCTTGGTCACGCGCCCGGCACGGGCGTCGTCCATGAACTGGGAATACTCCAGGGTGCTGGGCGCAACCTGCCGCGTGTTGAACTGGTTGAACACCGTCATCAACACGACGCCGATCACCATCCAGATCGCAAGATTTTTGAACAGATTATTCAACGTGTTTTCCTTGTATGCGCAGCCGGGGTGGCAATTAACTGATCCATTCTATTAGCGAACGTTCCCAGGAGCAAACCAATGAGCGTGATCGAAAATAACAATCGGTCTGCGACCCTTCATCGGAAGCGGGCAAAGCAGTCGGCTCGCCTCATTGCCGCAGGCGTTCGAGGAGCGGCCCGAGCCCCGGATAATCCTGCCGCACCAGTACGAACTTGCGCGCATGCCGGCTCCAGGACTCGCCGTGCGCAAGCGCCTCGACCACACCCGCGGGATCAAGCACCCAGCTTCCAGCCAGGCCCTGGATGCCCCGCGAAAACAGCGGGTCTGGCAGACAGCTTGCACCGGGACCCAGCAGCACCAGGCGCTCCGCACCACGACAACGCCCGAGAATCGTGTCGAGCGTGTCGTTCAGCAACACGGTACTGGTGCATAAGACCTTGTTGCACTCCGCAAGTTCGCCGGCATCCGCGGTCACCCGGTAGCCTGGATGATCGGCGAAGCACTCCGGCTTGAGCTCGATCACCGTCAGACGGGCACCGGATTCCAGCAAACGCGGAATGAGCGGTGTGAAGTGGCCGACCATGCCGACATGGTCTCCCGGCCCGGGATCGACACCACCGAGACTGTCGGTTTTTTCGCCGGGCGCGAACCCCACGCGATCGAACAGGCTGCGCGTCAGGGCGTTGACTGCGGCAAAGCCCAGCGTGCGAGCTACCTTGTCGGCCGAGGCCCAGCCCCGAGCCACTTCGAGCGCGTCGCAGCCTCCGAGCGTGTCGAGCGCGCTCGAGGCATGCAGCCGCGCCAGCGTATCATCGAGCAGCACATAGGAGAGGCCGAGGGTACCGTCGTCCAGCTGCAACGCACAGAATTCACCTCTGCGGGTATCGACCACTGCCGCCCTCGGCAGATACACCCTGCGGATGCGGGGACGAAGCCCGGCGCCAGCTGCTCGCTCGAAGCAGTCGATGAACGCTTCGACGATTCTCATGTAAGGCCTCCTTGTGCGGGTGACGCCTTGTCGGACGAGGCCCCGCGCACCACTCTGGATGCCTCGCCGCCGGTAACGGTGACACTGCGCTGTCCCGGCCCCCGCAGCGCCCCGGGGAAGTACTCTGCGGTGAGGCGACTGCTGTGCACCGGCGAATCGCAGGACACACCGCCGAAGCGACGCCAATCCTTTACCCAATGGATCGCGTCGCACAATTCAAGCAGTCCGATGGTTTCGCGATCTCCGATCAACATGCCCTGCACACGAAGCCCCTGGCCACGGCGCACACCTTCCAGCCTGGCCACCAGATCAGGCGTCGCGCCGAACTCGCCATCGGTCACGAGCAACAGGTCTGCAAGACGCCAGTCCGCCGACTCAATCCGCGCGAGCACCGATTCGATCGGGCCGCAGATGTCGGTTCCACCATGAAAACTGCCCGCGAGAAAGCCGAGCAAGGCCGGCCAGTCGCAGACCTGGCCGCCGACCGTGATCTCCATGACCTCACCCTCACCGCCGAATGCGAACACATGGCACGGCCTTCGCTGTGCCAGCGCGACCCGTGCGCACTCGAGCACCATCGCCTTGGCCACCGACTCGGCAGCACCGCGCATCGAACCACTGGTATCCACGCAAAGCATGATCGGTCCGGATTCTCGACGTGGCGCGGGTCGGCGCACTTCGCGCCAGACCGGCTTGGCATCGAACACGGTCGCGCCGAAACGTTCGTCATCCTCGAACGCCAGCAATGCCCGCTCGGCCCGCCGCGCATGCCAGGCCAGACGCAAGCGCGGGTGTCGCAAATGTATCGCCTCCACCGGAAGCATGCGCGCGACCCGCCCGGAACGGTGAACCCCACGGGTCTCGCCAGGCAATTCGGGCACCGGGACCGACGCCGCTGCAACCGCCGCGCCGGCCGAACCGGGCTCACGCTCCGAGCGCCAGGCAGTGTCATCCACGGCATGCTCGGCATCACGACCGCGCCCCAGGCGTCGAAGGATCACGACGAGTTCCGGCAAGCGTTCGATCAGCCCCCGAATGCGCACCACCTCCGCCCAGTCGCTGCTATGCAGCAGGCCTTGCAAGGTATCCCAGCGGCAGTGTTTCAGGAGTTCATCCGCATCGCCCAGCACCTCGATGAGGCTGTCGAGCTCACCCCGGCGGGATTCCCAGTCCGCTGCGAAGGACTCGGTCACCCGGTCCTCGGCTTCCGACGGACTCGCGCCCCGGTCGTGATAATCGACGATGAAATCGCAGTGAAACAGCAGGCTTTGCAGCAGCATGTCGGTGATGGTTTCGGAGCCGGCGCAGTAGCGCACCAGGCCGAGCGAATCGATGCACGCAAGCAGGCCACGGGCGAGCCGCCCGACGGGCCACTGCATAGCCGCCTGCTCGGGCAGGCACCCCTCGAGCAACGACGCCCGCCAGCCGAGCAAGGCATCCAGACGCTCGGGCAGACTGCCAATCGCGTTCGTCATGCCCCCGAGCCACAGCGCACGAGGCAGTTGCTCGAGCGCAGCCAGACGCATTTCGGTACGCTGAAACAAGTCGCCTGCGTTATCCATCAATCGACGCTCAGTGCCGGGTGTGCAACCGGGTCCGGCACAATGCCCGGATCCGGCAACAGGCGCGGCAGCGCTTCGAAGCCGGCACGCACGGCCAGCAGTCGGGCGCGCAGGTCACCCAGGCGTGCGCCACTCGCTTCGAGCCCCGCCCGAACGCGCCGCAGGAAAGCCGGCTCGATCCACAGGCTGTCGGCCTCGAACGCCGCAAAGGCCCGCAGCTCAACAGAGAGCTCGGCGTCGTAATCGTCCATACGCGCGAGGGCTTCGTCGATCTGCCGGACTCGGGCATCGACATGGGCCTGGCCAAAACGGCGCCTGCGCGCCGAGGTCATGCGCAAGGCACCCGCGCCGCCCTTGGCATCGCTGATCTCGCCTGCCAGCGCCTCCGCAGAAAAGCGCAGGCGACCGCTTTCATCGTAGTCCAGATCATTGGCCTCGCGCTCGGCAATGAGTTGCGCCTCAAAAGCCTCGACGACTCGCGGCAGACGCTCGGGAAGGCAGCGTGCGCCGACACCGAGGCGGTCGAGGAGCCACTCGCCCAATGCCTGCTGAACCTCCTTATCAGCCGAAAGGCAGCATGGCAACAGGCCGAGATCCCAGCGAGTGACGGTGGAGCGTCCCTCGCTCGCCGCAGCGGTCCGCAGCACATGCACGATCTTGACCCAGCGCCGGTCCGACACGTACAAGCCTTTGTCGGCCAACCAAGCCCGCAGCGCGACGAACAGCGAAGCAAGCCGGGGGTCGAGTGACACCTTCAGCGCCGCATCGGCCAGCACCAGGCGCTCGGCCTCGTCCAGTGGCGTGATCTGCCCGGCCTCGCCCGATCCGGCCTGCATCGCAAGCAGCGCGACAAACCCTTCCTCACTCACCGGCGTAACCGGCACCAGCATCAGGAAGCGGTCGAGGAAGGCTTCGCCCACCTCATCGTCCGGCACCGCGTTGGTTGCGCCGATCACGCTGATCAACGGGCAGGCGAGCCGCCCCGCCCCGTTGTCGAACTCCCGCTCGTTGAGCAGGGTGAGCAAGGCATTGAGAATCGCGCTATTGGCCTTGAATACCTCATCGATAAAGGCGATGGAGGCATCCGGCAGGAAACCCGCCACATGACGCTCGTAGCGATCCTGCTCGAGCGCACTGATGGACAAGGGTCCGAACAGCTCCTCGGGCACGGTGAAACGGGTCAGCAATCGCTCGAAGTAACGCACATCGCCAAAAGCGCGCTGCAAGCGTCGCGCAAGCTCGCTCTTGGCAGTGCCGGGCGGCCCGACGAGCAACGTATGCTCGGCGGCGAGCGCAGCCAGCAGCGCCATGCGCAACGTTTGGCGGCGTTCGACCAGACCGTCCTCCAGCGCTTCGAGCAGGCCAGCGAGCCGCTCACCGCCGGGCCAGACGGCCTGTCCATCCAATGAGGAAAGCTGCTCCACGATGACCCCCTCCGCCATGCATGTTCTCCATCGAGTTGCAGTCTATCAACGGCAATGATGGTGAGGCGCGAGAAAACAGACCTTGATCCTGCTCAGTCCGGCAGGACTTGCCTCAGGGCAGCCCCGATGGCGGTCGACTTTTGAGCACCGGACACCGCGATGCGTCGATCGATGATGAAGAACGGCACGCCGTTCACGCCCTGCTTTTGCACCTGGCTCGCCATCTTGCGCACCGCTTGTTCATCGCCCGGACTGCTCAGGTATTCGACGACGGCGTCGCGCTTGTCGCCACAGGCCGCCGCGATATCCGCCAGCGTCTCGATATCGCCGATGTCCCGCCCCTGCTGGAAATGGGCGACGAAAATCGCCTCGACCAGGGCGTCCACCCGCTCGGCTCGAAACCCCGTGGCCTGCGCCCGATAGCACAAGCGGTGCGCACGCAGTGTGTTCGGCCGCAGCACGATACGCTCGAAATCAAAGCTCACCTCACCGCTGGCGGCCTCGCGGACGTCGGCAAGGAAGCGGTCGACTGCGGTCGGGCCGCCGAACTTGGCTTCGAGAAATGGCCGATACGGCTCGCCGCTCGCCGGCGTGGCCGGATTGAGGAAATACGGCAGCCAATTGGCCTGAACCGCCAGGCCCGGCCGCTCGGCACGCAGGCCGTCAAGCGCAGCCTTCAGGCGCGCGCGCCCCAGGAAACACCACGGACAAACGAAGTCCGACACCACATCCACGACCAATGCCACGTATGACTCTCCTCAAATCCGAAAACCAACCCGGCTGGCGGCCGTCGCTCAACCCTTGAAGCTGGTGCCCAGCAGATAGACCTCCGGGCTGCGGTCGCGCGACGCCTTGGGCTTGCGCACTGCAAGGGTCCGGAAATGCTTCCTCGCCTCTTCACGAAATTCCATGAAACCCGCCCCCTGGAACACCTTGACCAGGAAAACACCCCCCGCGCACAAATGATTGAGCGCAAAATCCAGCGCGAGCTCGGCAAGGTGGATCGAACGTGCCTGGTCTGTCAGTTCGATGCCCGACATATTGGGCGCCATATCCGACAACACCACATCGACCCGGGCGCCCTGCAGTCTGGCGGCCAGCCCGTCCAGCGCCTGATCCTCGCTGAAATCACCCTGGATGAAGTCGACCCCGGCGATCGGTTCGATCGCCAGCAGATCGAGAGCGAAGATCCGCCCCCCGGGGCAGCGCTTGACCGCAACCTGGCTCCAGGAGCCGGGGGCCGCGCCGAGATCCACTACAGTCATACCCGGTCGCAACAAGTGGTCGCGATCGTCGATCTCGAGCAGCTTGTAAGCTGCGCGTGCCCGATAGCCTTGCGCTTTGGCACGTTGCACATAAGCGTCATTGACGTGTTCCATCATCCACGCTTTGCTGGTCTTGGTTCGCTTCATCGGAGTAGAATTCGTC
>CAYTAY010000031.1:0-20987 GCA_964435845.1 uncultured Azoarcus sp. | reverse complement strand
GCGTGACGATCAACGGCGGGCCGTCGAGGTGGTCGTTCTTCTCCGGCCCGGCCCACACCGCCGATACCGGCATCAGGTGCGCGAGATTCAGCGTCGAGACGATGGGCTGGCGCACGTTGGCGTAGGCATTGCCCGGCACCGACGACAGCCAGGCTTCCACGGCGTTCAGCGTTTCAGGAATCGTGACGAAGCCACGTCCCTGGATGACACGCTCCACATGGCGCAGCTTCTCGTCGGCCGCGTCGGCATCGACATCGAGCACCGTCACGGTCGCGGTGACGTAGCCGAAGGCGACCTGATCGCTGCCCAGCTCTTGCAGGGCCGCATCGGCGTCGCCGGCCTTGTTGCTGGCGTCGGTATCGACCAGTGGCGATTCCTGCTGGAAGATCGACTCGCGCAACAGCGCGAGGACGTTCTTGCGCTTGGCAAACCACTGCCGACGCAGGCGGCCCAGCTCCTTTTCGGCCTCGGCCTTGTCCATGCACAGGAAGCGCGTGCTCCAGCGGTAAGCGAAGCCCAGCCGGTTGAGGTCGTCCAGAATCCCCGGCCAGGTCGAGGTCGGGAAACTGCGCACCGTCACCACGCGCAAATGCTGGTCGCCCAGCATGGGTGCAAGGCCGCCGACCAGTGGCGCATCGGCCAGCAGCGCATCGAGATGGAACGGCACTTCCGGCACGCTGACGCGGTAGCGCCGCGCCGAGACGGTCGCGTGCAGGTAGGTCAGCGTTGCACTGTCGTCCAGCCAGGCGATCTCCGGCATCACGCCGTCGAGCAGGTCGTAGATGCGGTCGGTTTCCGCAACGAAGGCCGCGAGGCGTTCGCGCCAGTCCACGCAAACGCTCGGTGTGTTCTCGTACAGCAGCTTGGCCGCGCGGGCGCGGGACTCTTCCGGCGGCAGGTAGGCAACCGTGAGGTGATAGCCGCTCTCGAAGTGGTGGCCGGAGTCCTCGAAGGTTGCGCGCCGCTCCTCGTCCACCAGCCAGGACAGCGGCTCCGGAAATTCCGAGTGTGGGTAGTCCGCCGCTGGCCGGCGTTCGGCTTCGACGAACAGCGCCCAGCCGGAGCCAAGCCGGCGCAGCGCGTTGTTCAGCCTCGCCGCGGTGGCAATCAGCTCGCCCTGCGTCGCGCTGTCCAGGTCCGGACCACGAAAGCGTGCCGTGCGCTGGAAACTGCCGTCCTTGTTGAGCACCACGCCGGGCGCGACCAGCCCGGCCCAGGGTAGCCAGTCGGCCAACAAGGCCGGGCGCTGACGGTATTCGGCGAAGTTCATCATGGCTCGGTCCTCACACGTCCAGCAGCGGCTTGTGCTTGATGTGGCGGGCGAACACCTGCATGAACTGCGCATCGACGCGTGCCCCCCAGACCGCGAGTGCGTGGCCAACGATCCAGAGCGCCAAGCCCGGAATCCACAGTTGCAGGCCCAGCCCGACGGCGGCGGCCAAGGTGCCGTTGGCGATCGCCACGGTGCGCGGCGCCCCGCCCAGCAGGATCGGCTCGGTCAGCGAGCGGTGCAGCGGCACCTCGAAGCCCGGCAGGTCGGTGGCCGTACTCATTGAACTGCCCTCCGTGCTGCGCACTGCGGGGCTGAGCGTCTTCGGAGCGGCCGGGCGGCGCTCATACGACGGCCCCGCCGGAGAAGCTGAAGAACGACAGGAAGAACGAGGACGCCGCGAACGCGATGGACAGACCGAAGACGATCTGGATCAGCTTGCGGAAGCCGCCAGAGGTGTCGCCGAAGGCCAGCGCCAGGCCGGTGGAAATGATGATGATCACCGCGACGATCCGCGCGACCGGTCCCTGGATGGATTCGAGGATGGATTGCAGCGGCCCTTCCCAGGGCATCGAGGAACCGGCGGCTTTCGCGGTGCCGGCGGTCATCAGCATCACGCCCGCCAGCAGCAGGCCGTGATGGGCCGGTGCGGCCAGACGCCGGAGGCGTGCAAAGCACAAAGCCGGATTTGCAGAAAAGCGGAAAGCATGGGCGTTCGTCATGGAAGTTCTCCAGGCGGGTTGAGGGACGGGGAAGGAAGATCGGAAGACAGCTGCAGCAGCTCGGGAAGCGGCGTTTCCAGCATGTCCGCCAGGCCATCCATGAGCCGGTAGCCCACACCGTCGAAGCCGGCGACACGGGCAATGGTTTCGATGCGGCGTTTGCGGCCGCGGCCGGCGATGAACACGACGACGTTCACCGCCTCGGCGATCAGTGCGCGCGGCGGATTCACCGCAACTTCGAGAATCAACTGCTCCAGGCGCAGCAACGCGCCCAGCGCGGAGCCGGCATGGATGGTGGCGATGCCGCCGGGATGGCCGGTGCCCCAGACCTTGATGAGATCCAGCGCCTCGCCACCGCGCACCTCGCCGACCACCACGCGGTCGGGACGCAGCCGCATCGTGGCGCGCACCAGTTCGGTCATGGACGCGACGCCCGCGCGCGTGCGCAGCGGCACGTGGTCGCGTGCGGCGCATTGCAGCTCGATGGTGTCTTCGAGCACCAGCACGCGGTCGCCGGTGACGGCGATCTCGGCGAGCAAGGCGTTCGCCAGCGTGGTCTTGCCAGTGCTGGTGCCACCTGCGATCAGGATGTTCTGCCGCTCGCGCACGGCATGGCGCAGGAACTCAGCTTGATCAATGGACAAGATGCCGTCGGCCACGTAGCGATCCAGGCCGATGATGTTCACGGCCCGCTTGCGCAGCGCGAAGGCTGGCCCCGGTGCAGCGGGCGGCAGGATGCCTTCGAAGCGTTCTCCTGTTTCGGGCAGTTCGGCGGTCAGGAGTGGCTGGCCGCGATGCACTTCTGCCCCAACGTGCGCGGCGACCAAGCGGATGATGCGTTCGCCGTCTTGTTCGGACAGCTCCACACCCAGCGGTGCGCGTCCGGAGGACAGGCGATCGACCCAGAGGGTGCGGTCGGGGTTGAGCATGATTTCCACGACGTCCGGGTCTTCCAGTGCGGCGGCGATCACCGGCCCCATCGCCGTGCGCAACATGCGGATGCGGCGATCCAACGACGCGGCGAGGGGCGACTGCAGGACGGCACTCACTGGACACGCTCCTGCGCTTCGGCCAACGCAGCCGCGTCGTCCGTCCGCGCACTGTCGGGCTGCAGTTCCTCCACCACGTCGCGCACCAGGCTGCGTCCGCGCAGCAGGTGGCGGCCGAGCTGTTCGACGAACTGCTCGAAGCGCGCCCTGCCCTGGGCGCGGGCCGCTTCCTGGTGGGTTTCGGGCACCGGCGTGCTGACGGTCAGGAAGTAGCGGATGAACAGCGCCAGCGTCTCGATCTCGATGTTCTGGTCGCGCTCCAGCCGCTCGAACTGGCGCGTCAGCCGATCGAGCCGCTTGGCAATCGCCGCCTCGCGCTGATCGCCTGCGTCGGGTGACAGCCATGACGCCAGCGCCGCCGCGACGATGGAGGACTTGGACACGCCTTTCTTGGCGGCCAGTTCGTCCAGGCGCTTCGCGTGCTCGGGCGAGATGAACAGGTTGAGGCGGTATTGGCTCATAGCTGGATTCCGTCGTCGGGATCGAGGGATGCCAGCCGTGCCGTGCGCTGCATGGCCGGGTCGAGCTGGCGGGGAAGCGGCAGCGGCAGGTCGTCGTCATCGAGTAGTGCCAGGTCGTTGCTCGCTGGCTCCTGCTCGGGGTGGTACTCGGTGACCTCGGACAGCTCCGGTTGGCGGCGCGGCCCACCGTCATCGGCGGTGGCTGTGTCGCTGCCGCTCAAGCCCACTCCAACAGGCGCAACTGGCACGGCCGGGATTGCCATGCCGCTCCAGTCGTCGGGCCGCCGAGGCGGCGCGTCGGCGTAGCGACTGGCTGCGAGCGCGGGCGGCGGCAGCACGCGCCGCTTGAAGTTCGCGTCGGCGAAGTAGCGCAGCTTCTTCGCCTTGATCGGTGCTACGCTGGACACCATCACCACCGCTTCGTCCGGCGGGAGCTGCATCACCTCGCCAGGGGTGAGCAATGGCCGTGCTGTTTCCTGCCGCGACACCATCAGGTGTCCCAGCCATGGCGCGAGCCGATGGCCCGCGTAGTTGCGCTGCGCGCGCAGCTCGGTGGCCGTTCCCAGCGTCTCGGAAATGCGCTTGGCCGTGCGTTCGTCGTTGGTGGCGAACGTCACCCGAACATGGCAGTTGTCGAGGATGGAATGGTTCTGCCCGTAGGCTTTGTCGATCTGGTTGAGCGACTGGGCGATCAGGAAGCTGCGAATGCCGTAACCGGCCATGAACGCGAGCGCCGTCTCGAAGAAATCGAGTCGGCCCAGTGCCGGGAACTCGTCGAGCATCAACAGCAGCTTGTGGCGGCGCGCAATGCCGTCGCTGCCGTCTAGCGATTCGGTCAGGCGCCGGCCGATCTGGTTGAGGATCAGGCGCACCAGCGGCTTGGTGCGGCTGATGTCCGAAGGCGGCACCACCAGGTACAGCGATACCGGATGCTTTGCCGAAATCAGGTCGGCAATGCGCCAGTCGCAGCGCGAGGTGACTTCAGCCACTGTGGGGTCGCGGTACAGACCAAGAAAGGACATGGCCGTGGACAGCACACCCGAGCGCTCGTTGTCGCTCTTGTTGAGCACTTCGCGTGCGGCCGAGGCGACGACGGGATGCGGTGCATCGCCCAAGTGACGCGTTGTCATCATCCGATGCAGCGTCAGCTCGAACGGGCATGCCGGGTCGGACAGGAAGTTGGCGACGCCGCGCAGCGTCTTGTCTTCGCCCGCATAGAGCACATGCAGGATGGCACCGACCAGCAGCGCGTGCGAAGTCTTCTCCCAGTGGTTGCGGCGCTCCAGTGCACCTTCCGGGTCCACCAGGATGTCGGCGATGTTCTGTACGTCGCGCACCTCATGCGCACCACGCCGCACCTCCAGCAGCGGGTTGTAGGCCGCAGACTTTGCATCGGTGGGGTTGAACAGCAGGCAGTGCGAGAAGCGCGAGCGCCAACCGGCGGTGACCTGCCAGTTCTCGCCTTTGATGTCGTGAATGACAGCGGACGCAGGCCAGGAAAGAAGCGTTGGCACCACGAGGCCGACACCTTTTCCGGATCGCGTCGGCGCGAAGGTCAGAACGTGTTCTGGTCCTTCGTGTCGCAGGTATTGCCCGTCATGCAGCCCGAGAAAAACGCCGGCTGGCTGATTCAGCCTGGCTTTGCGAATGTCGGTAGCATCGGCCCAGCGCGCGGAGCCGTAGGTCGTGACCAGTTTCGATTGCCGCGAACGCCACACCGACATTGCGATGGCGAGGACGACAGCGATCAGCCCGCTTCCGCCCGCGATTGCGCCGCCGATGTCGAAGACATGCGGCGCATAGGCGTCGAAGAAGAACCACCACTCGAACAACCGCCAGGGGTGATAGACCGGCGTGCCGAAGACATCGAACCAGGGCGAGCCCAAGCGTAGTTGGTAGCCCAAGGCGGCGGCTGTCCACTGTGTGGCACCCCACACGCCGGCAATCACAATGCTGAAAACAGCAACGATCTGCCCGAACAGCACACCCTGACCTTGCATCCAGACCTCCCGATTTCTCCTGTGCGGCAAGTGGCACGAAAACGTGCCGCATGCGCGAGATTCGGGTCTGGATCAAGGCCGGTCAAAGACCGTTATCGGGACAACGATGCCTGATACGGCATCAATTCATGTAGCGACGAAGCCAATAAAAACGCCGTAAGCGACAGCGCGTTGCGGCGTATCGAGCAAATAAATGTGGTTCTGTTGCGGTCCGAGCGAAATCAGAACTTGGGCTTTTCCTTCGGCGGCGTGTAGGGAGTTTTTCCGTCGCCGAGAAAGCGGCGATTCGTCGCTTCGGCCACTCGGTTGCAGAGTTCGTCGCCGAGCTTCGCTCGATCTGTCTTGCACTGCTGGCGCAGGACCTTCAACCGTTCGGGATTGGCCACGAGTGATTCGACGGTTTCGGCTGCGGCGCTGCTGCTGTCTGTCGCGGTCGGCTCGGGTTTGCCGCAAGCGACCAGCGTTGCGGCAAGCAGAAGTGGGATAGTCTTCTTCATGGCTCGGTTTCCTCCGATGGATCGGTTTGCGCTCGTGCAGCGGAGGATTTCCCATTTGGCGGCTCAACGGCATAGACCCGTTCGATGAATCGGGCCAGAGCATCAGACGGCTCCCCTGCGACACGCAAAAGGTAGGTCGTAAGCATGTGCGAACCGCCGGCCAGCGGCCGCGCTACGACACTTGACTCCCGGCCGGCGGCGATTTGAGAAGCACCGGCGAGTCCCAGTGCGAAACCCGCTGAAACCAGCGTCATCATCATGTCGAAGGACGCAACCCGTTCGACAACCAATGGTTCTTGAGTAGCGCGGCGCAACACGCGTTCAACTTGACGAGCATGGCCCTCATGCGTGTTCGTATCACTGAGCGCCAATGGATACCGCAGTAGTTCGTCTAGAGGTACATGCTTGTATGAAAGCACGGGGTGACGCGCTGGGACTGCCGCCATCAATGGATCATTCCAAACGGGCTCCGCAATGAGTCCGTCACCAACCTCATCCGACTGACCGAAACCCACGTCATACAGATCATCCTGAAGCCCCTTGATCTGCTGCGACAACGGCACTTCGGACAAGCGAATCTCGATCTCCGGCTCGTCTTGCCGGCAAAGTGCCAGGAGTGCGGAAAAGCACGACGGTGTCACGCCGTCGGAGAAAGCGATACGCAACTGACCGTGGAATCCATTGGTGGCAGCCTTTACGCTGTCTTGAGCCTGTTGCAAGGAAGTGAAGACGCGAGGTACATGCTCCAAGAACATCCGACCCGCACGGGTCAGTCGGGTGCTGCGTGTGGTTCGCACGAAAAGCTGTGCCCCCAAATCTTCTTCAAGCTCCTTGATTGCACGCGACAGCGGTGACTGCTCTATATGTAGACGCTCTGCGGCGCGAGCGAAGTGAAGTTCCTCGGCTACGGCCATGAAGCATCGCAGATGTCGTAACTCCATAGGTCACTCTCAGTCACGGTCGCTTTGCAGATCTTGCTGAATCTGGTGATTGCGGCGCTGAATCCACGCGTCGCGCACGAACACGTAGTCATCAAGCGCGTCGCGGCGAAACTGATCTATGGGCAACAGCCGCGTTCGCACATCGACTATTTCCAGTGCTTGCAATCCGCTGGCTACACCGCTGTCCTGAATCTGGGCGATGGGCGACAGCGGTTGATCACCCACGATACCGAGCGCATCACGCACCGTGCGCGGGCCAAGCAGCGGGAGCACCAGATAGCGCGAGTCGCGCCAGCCCCAGGTCGCCAGTGTCTGGCCGAAGTCTTCGTCATTGCGCCCGGGCATGCCGAAGTGGGACGCCGGGTCGAAAACGCCGACGATGCCAACTGTCGTGTTGACTGCAAATCGACCAAGCGATCTTGTCGCATCGCCGGGCCGCCCCTGCAAGGCCTGGTTCACCACCGTTACCGGCATGCTCAGGTTGGCAAAGAAACGGGATACACCTGCCTGGACAGGCTCAGGCGTGATCTTCTTGTACCCGACCGCCAGAGGGCGCAGAACGAACTTGTCGGCAGCGTTGTTAAAGCCGTGCATCTTGCGGTTGAAACCCTCCCAAGGGTCGGGAACGAGTTTCTGAGCATGGAAGTCTTCGGCATCCAGTTCGGCTTGGTTGGGCATTTGGGCTGCGGCAGCGTCACCAGCCTCGACAGTAGTCCCTGTTGCTGGCGGGACGTTGGGCTGGGAGGCGGCCACTGTTGCCGTCGCCGGCGGCATTTCGACCGCAGGGGACGCGGCCTGATCTTTGATAGCGTTGCTGGCGCAGGCGGTGGTGGCCAGCACCATCGCTGCGAACATTAGGGTTCGGAAGGCTCTCATTCAGGTGCTCCGTCGAGGTACAGCCGAAATTCGGCGAGATAGCGAGCAAGGCAACCTCCATGCTCCGCGCCAACCTCTTACTGAACACTTACCTGCCGAACACCCTCTGCGTTCAGTTCGCTCCCGCTGTCATTCGTCCGTCCCGGAGGAACAGAACCTGGTCCGCAAGCTGGTGGATGCGGTCGTCGTGAGTGACCATCAGCGTTGTCACGCCGCGGTCGCGGCCAAGGGCTTTGAGCATCCTCACGACGAGCAGGCTGGAATGCCGGTCCAATGCGGCGGTCGGTTCGTCGGCCAGCACCACGGCCGGGTTGGACACCAGTGCGCGGGCAATCGCGACCCTTTGCTTCTCGCCGCCGGAAAGCCTGGCAGGGAGATAGGTGATGCGCTCACCCAGGCCGAGGATGTTCAACAGATGGGTGGCCGCCGCTTCCTGGACATCGGCATCGCCGCCCCGGCCATGGACCTGAAGACCCACCAACACGTTCTGCAGCGCTGTCAGGCTTTCGTGCAGGTTGTGCGCTTGGAAGATCACGCCCAGTCGGCGCCGCATGGCCTGCTGCTTCATCGCGCTGGCTCCATGTAGTTCCGTGCCCAGCAATCGAACCGACCCGTCCTGCACACTGCGCAGGCAACCCACCAGCGTGAGCAGCGTGGTCTTGCCGCAACCCGATGGGCCGGCAAGCACGGTCAGGCTGCCGCGCGTGACTTCGAGCGACACATCGAAGATGGCCTGCCGTCGCGCCTCGCCGTCCCCGAACCAGTGGTTCACCCCTTGCATCACGATGGATGTCGTCACGTGCCAGTCCCTCAAAATAGTTCGGCCGGGTCGATCGTGCGCAGACGCCGTGCAGCCAGCGCCCCCGACAGCATGCAGGCCAGCAGCGTTCCAACGAACACCGTGAGCGAGCGCCCAACGTCCATGCCGAACGGCAGATCGGTGGCATGCGCCAGCAGCGCGTAGATGGCGCTGGCCGAGGCCAGACCCGGCAGGAATCCCAGCACTGCGAGGATCAGGGCCTGCTCGAAGATGACACCGAGGATGTAGGGGTGCGAGTAGCCGATGGCCTTGAAGGTGGCGTAGTCGCGCAGATGGGCGGCGACGTCGGTGGCCAGGACCTGGTAAACGATCACCACGCCGACCAGCAGGCCCAGCAGCACGCCGGCGCCGACGATGCTGCCCATCGGCACCTCTGTAGCCTGGAAGCTCACGTTGTCCTCGACAGCCTGCGCGAAGCTGCGCACCTTGACGGGCTCCATGGACAGCGCACCGCGCAACTGCGCGAGCGCGGGCGCCAACGCCATGCCGGGTTCCAGATCGACGAGCACGTGGCTTGGCGTGCCCATCGAGCGCTGCCGGACCAGCCGAATGAAAGTCAAATCCGAAACCACCAACGAACCGTCCCAGCCGAAGCCAGCACCCATCGAGTAGCTGCCGATGGCCGTGATGGCCTTGCCGTCCACCTCGAACTCCAGAGGCGTGTCGGGTGACGCGCGCGCCGCCCACGCCGGATCGACGTCGCGCGAAAGCCCATCCAAGATCGCGCGCATCGGGACGGAGACGGCATCGAGGTGCTCGGCGATCGCAGGGCCCGCGAAGCGCCTGGATTCGGGTGGCAGCGCGTAGACGATGAGCGAGGTCGCCGGCACATTCGGTCGCTCCCAGGCGACCTGTCCGACGTACAGCGGCGCGGCGGCGGCCACGCCCGGCTGCGCGACGGACTGGTACACGACACGCCGCGCCAGCGTCGCGCCATCCGTGAGCGTGTTCGTGTTATACGGGGAGATCACGATATCAGCGCGGAACGGGCTGTAACTCGTGCGCACCACGTCGTTCATCGCGCTGAGGATGCCAAGCTGCACGAAGACAAGCATGTTCGCGAAGGCCACGCCAGCCACGGCGGCGGCCAAGCGCATGCGGTGATGGCGAAGCTGCAGCCAGCCGACCGGCAGGCGGCCGAGCAGCCCCCGGGAAATCCAGTTCATGGCGTGCCCACAGCGATCTTTCCGGTGACCTGCAGGCCAGTCAGCGCGCGGGCGTGCGCGGACGATGCTGCGTCGAGTCCCACCTTCACTTTCACCACGCGGGCGTCGGTGTTGGACACCGGATCGGACGACAGGACGGCTTGCCGCTGCACTTCCATGCCAATCCGTACGACGACGCCGGTCAGCGGCGCAGCTAGCGCTGACGAGTGCAGTACAACCCTCTGACCCAAGGCCACCCGACTGATGTCGGTCTGGTAGACCTCCAGTTCCGCGGCCATGTGTTCGACATTTCCCAGGGTAGCGATGCCTTGATCGCCGGGCTTCTCGCCGACGCGGACATGCACGGCGAGCACCGTGCCATCCAGGATGGCCGTCACACGGGCACCGGCCAGGTCCTGCTCGGCCTGGGCCACTGCGGCTTGGGCGACGTGCAGGTTGCCCAGGGCGAGCCGCACGTCGGGCTGGGCGTCAGCATCGCGATACGCGTAGCGCTGGACGGCAGCCGCGGCTTGCGCCTGATCCGCCGCAGCCTGATCGGCCACTGCACGTGCCTGCTCCAACTGTGCCTGCGTGGTCACGCCAGACGGAGCCAGCGACTGAAGCCGTGCCAGGTTCTGATCGGCCACCAAGCGCGCCGCGTGTGCCCGCTTGGCTGCGGCCTGCGCTTGGGCCCAGCCAAGACGAGCTTCACTGCGTGCTTGGTCGAGCGCAGCCCGCCTGGCGGCGAGCTGCGCCGCCGCGGTGGCCTGTAGCGCCCGGCGTTGTGGAAGGTTGTCCAGCTCGGCGATGACTTGCCCGGCGCGCACGCGCTGGCCCTCACTGACCAGCCAGCGTGCCACCCGCGCATCGCCTGCACCGAAAGGGAGAGCCAGCGTGATCGTGTCACCCTCTGGCATCAGCCTGCCGAGAGCGCCCACGGTGTTAGCCGCAACCGCCTGCTCCGCGACGGCGCCTGCTGGCTTGCTCGCCGAGCCAGTGGGGTCAGAGAAATGCGATACGGCGCTCTGGAGGTCAGGGCCAAGGCTGACACCCAGCACGGTGCCCAAGACCAACGCCGCCACGGTCAGCAGGGCTGTACGGCTTGGCGAGCGCCACGACGGCTTCGTCGGCAGTGTGTCCTGCTCAGCGGGCGCCTTGCCGGAATCGACCAGCGGCAGCGGGGAATCGCCGGCGTCCGTCATGATCCCCGCTCCGGCGTATGGGCGAGGACATCGCCCGCCAGAAGCCGCCGTTCCTGATGTTTAGCGGTGAAGCGTGCCTTGGCCCATTGCACGCCGTCGTCCACATAGCTGTAGAGGGCTGGAACAACCAGCAGGCTCAGGAAGGTCGAAGTGATCAGCCCGCCGATCACGACGACCGCCATCGGCACGCGAAAGCTCGGATCGCCGCCCAGGCCCAGGGCCACCGGGACCATTCCACCGCCCATGGCGATGGTGGTCATGATGATGGGCCGCGCCCGCTTGCGGCAGGCGTCGAGAATGGCCTCGGCGCGGTCCAGGCCGTGATCGCGGCGCGCGATGACGATGTAGTCCACCAGCAGGATCGAGTTCTTCGTCGCGATCCCCATCAGCATGATCAGGCCGATCATCGATGGCATCGACAGCGTCAATCCGGTCAGGAACAGCGCCAGCATGGCACCGGGCACCGAGAGCACGAGCGCGGTCAGGATCGTGCCGGGTTGAACGAAGTCCTTGAACAGGAGCACAAGGACCATGTAGATGCACAGCACGCCGGTCAGCATGGCCATGCCGAAGCTGGTTGCCAGCTCCTTCATTTCCTCGGCTTCGCCGAGCGCGCTGCGCTGTACACCAGCGGGCATCAGCCGCAGGCTTGGTAGCACCAGGGCTGCTTTCTCGATGTCACCCAGCGGGCGGCCACCCAGTTCGACCTCGATGTTGATGTTGCGCACTCGGTTGTGGCGTGTGATCTCCGCCGGACCACTGACGATGTCGAGTGCGGCGACGTTCTCCAGTGCCACCGGCCCACGTGCGCCAGGCACTGGCAGGCGTTTGAGCGTCTCCAAGTCTCGCCGGGCGGCATCATCGAGCCGCACCATGACGGGCACCTGCCGCTCGCCCAGATTGAGCTTCGCCAGATCCTGCTCGTAGTCACCGATGGTGGCTACACGCAGCGTCTCGGCGATGGTTGACGCTGTGACGCCCAAGTCGGCGGCGCGAGAGAAGTCGGGCCTGACTGACAACTCAGGGCGTACCAGGCTGGCGCTGGACGTCACCGCGCCGATTCCGGGAATGGTGCGCAGTTCGTGCTGGACCTGGTGTGCGTGCCGTTCGAGGGCGCGGCTGTCCTCACCCGTCAGCACCAAGACGTACTTCTCTCCCGACCCACCCATCCCAACTGCCACCCGCGCACCGGGCAGCGGCGCCAGCACGACGCGCAATTGCTGCTCGATTTCCTGCTTGCGCAGGCCATTGCGCTCGGCACGTGGTGTCAGGCTAAGTGTGAGCACTGCCGTGCGCACGTCTGCGACAGCGGAGGAAGATCCCTCGGCCGGGTTGCCACCCGTACTGCCACCGCCAATGGCCGTGTAAACCTGAAGGACATGAGGGTTTTGCACCAGCAGCAGTCGAGCGTGTTCGGCCAGTACCGCCGTGTCCTGCAGTTCACTGCCCGGCGCCAGTGTGAGCGTCACCTGTGTTTGTGCGTCGTCATCAGAAGGCACGAATGCGGTTGGCAGTAGCGTTGCCAACCACAGGCCGCCGACGAACAGCGTGAAGGTGGCGGCAAGCGTCGCGGCGCGATGGCGCAGGCACCAGCCAGCCAGGCGCAGGTAAGGGGGTATCCACGTCGGCTCAGGCCGATCGCGCTGCACCGGCGCCCGCAACAGGTAAGCCGCCATCATGGGCGTCAATAGACGGGCCACGACAAGCGAGAAGAACACTGCGCCTGCGGCCGTCCAGCCGAACTGGATGAAGAACTTGCCAGCCATGCCGCTCATGAAGGCTGTCGGCAGGAACACCGCGATCAACGTAAAGGTCGTTGCCACGACCGCGAGCCCGATCTCGGCTGCCGCGTCCGTGGCGGCTTGCAAGGGCGTCTTGCCCATCAACAGGTGGCGCTCGATGTTTTCCACCTCGACGATGGCGTCGTCAACAAGCACCCCGACCACCAACGACAGCGATAGCAAGGTCACCGTGTTGAGCGTGAAGCCCATCACGTACATCAGCGCGAACGCCGGGATCACCGACAGCGGCAAAGCCACGGCCGAGACGAAGGTGGCGCGCCAGTCGCGCAGGAACAGGAAGACCACCAGTATCGCCAGCGCCGCGCCTTCGAAGAACAGGCGCATGGACCCGTCGTAGTTCTCGACCACCGGGTCGATGAGATTGAAGGCTTCCGTGACCGTGATTTCGGGGTGACCGACCTTCAGCTCGGCCAGCGCCCGGCGAACACCCTCAGCGACGTCGATCTCGCCGAAGCCTCTGGCCCGCACGATCTCGAAGCCGACCACCGGCACCCCGTCCAGGAAGGCGGCAGAACGTGGCTCGGCAACGGAGTCGCTGACCGCTGCAACTTGATCAAGCCGGATACGGCGGCCATCGCTGAGCGTCAATTCGATGGCGCCCATTTCCTCCGCCGTCTGCACCGTAGCGATCACGCGCACCGACTGCTCCGCACCGCCGAAGCCCACACGGCCGCCCGAAGCCTCTTGCTGTACCTCGCCCAACCGGCGGGAAATGTCGGCAGCCGTCGTGTGCAAGGCGTACAGGCGATCTGGGTCGAGATCCACGCGCACCTCGCGGCTGACGCCGCCAACGCGGGTGACCGCACCCACGCCCGGTACGGCCAGCAGGGCCTTACGGACCTTGTTGTCCACGAACCAGGACAGGGCCTCGTCGTCCATGCGGTTCGAGGCGACGGTGTAGGCCAGGATCGGAGAGCCTGACAGCGCATCCTTCTGGATCACCGGATCGCGCAGGTTGGCGGGCAGGTCCGAGCGCACGCGGGCGACCGCATCGCGCACGTCGTCCACCGCCTCCTGAGTCGGCTTTTCGAGCCGGAACTCAACCGTGATGTTGGCCACACCGTCCGTCAGGGTGCTCTTGATGTGCTTGATGCCCTGCACCGTGGTAAGTGCGTTCTCGATCTTGCGTGCAACCTCGGTCTCCAATTGCGATGGTGACGCGCCGGGCAGGGCTGCCATCACGGTGACCGTGGGCACGTCCATGTCGGGGAAGTTCTGGATCTTCATGCCCGAGAAGCCCATCAAGCCCGCGAGCGTCATCAGGATGAACAGCAGGATGACGGGAACCGGGTTACGGATGGCCCACGAAGAGACGTTCATGTTCATTGCGTGCCCCGGCTACTGGTCAGCGTCAGTCGCTGTGATGCCGATGGCGAAGCGGCAGGCCGTGCGGCCTTCTTTGGCCCATCGGTCACGAGCACGAGGTCGCCGTCGCCCAGGAAGGCCGCGCCCGAGACGACGACGCGATCGTCCTTGTCGAGGCCGCTGATGATCTGGACGCGATCACCCGAACGGCGGCCCGGCGCGACCTTGGTCTGAATGACGCGTGAATCCGGCCCGACGCGCATCACGTAGCTGAATCCTTCGCGCAACTGCACCGCGCTTTGAGGCAGCGTCATCACCTCGCTGGCGCCGATCTCGAACTCGCCACGTGCAAACATTCCGGCACGCGCGGTGTTGCTTGGAGGCAGGTCCACATAGACCATGCCGTTGCGGGTCTGAATGTCGATCACAGGCGCCAGCATCCGCAGCCGGCCTTCGATGGCATCCCCTCCGTTGGGCGTGACCCTGACCTTCTGACCGGGCTTGAGCCTGGAGAGGTCCGTGGCTGCCACCTCTGCGCGCCATTCCAACCTGCCGCCTCGGATCAGGCGAAACAACTCTTGGCCTGCGGGCAACACGGCGCCGACCGTGGCTGAACGCGCGGAAATGACGCCATCATCCGGCGCGGCAATCCGAGTTTGGGCAACACGAAGTCGCTGCGTCTTCTCGACGGCCCTGGCCGCATCGAGCCGGGCCCGCGCCGTGTGCTCCGCGCTAAGGTACTGGTGAATTTGCTGCGCAGACAATGCGCCGCTTGCTTGCAACAAACGGGCGCGTTCGGCATTGGCGGTGGCTTCGGCCAGCGCCACGTCGGCCTCTGCGGCGGCCGCACGGCTCTGCGCCAGTTCGGCCTCCACCGTATCGGCGGCGAAAGTCGCCAACTGCTGACCACGGCGCACCGTGTCGCCCACGTTGACCTTGACGTCGGTCAGGCGCAAGCCGTTGGCCTCGGTGCCGATGCTGGCCTCCTGCCACGCCATGATGTTGCCGTTGGCCGAGACCCGAATGGGAAATGTGGCGGGCTGCAGGCTTCCGACCACCACGGTCAAGGAAGCCTGCCCCGCAACAGGCGTCTTGGCTTCCTGTGCATGGGCGTCTGGCACCTCCCATGCGAGCACGACGACGATGACGGCTGCGACAATGATGGCTCCCATCGCGGCGAGCAAGAGTTTGTCAGATACTTTCATTTTCAGTTCCGGGATAGGGAGCCTTGAAGGCGTGGCGCCAAGAAGCGCACGCAGCCCACGGCAATGAATGCAGATGCCAGCACGTCGCTTGGGAAGTGCTCTAGCGTCAGGACACGGCAGAGACTTGCGATGACCGCCAAGACAAGCAGCGGTGTGCGCCATGCGGGCAGGAGGCTGGCCAGCACACACGCTGCAGCGAATGCCGTAAAGGCGTGACTGGATGGAAATGAGTTGAAGGGGTGCCCGGCAAAGGGCGTGGCAAACCCGTAGTGACCAAGTTCGATGAGCACGCTAGGACGGGCTCGCGCCACGACATGCTTGAGCGCCAGCGTGACGAGCCCGCCCATCAGCAGAGTCAGCAGCATGAGCAGGCTGCCCTGCTTCACATGCTCCCACCAAGGAAGCCAGCGACGCACTGCTGGCCAAGCCTGCGCAACTCGGCTGGCACCATAGGCGCATAGCGTGGCAATGGACAAAATCGTGGCGTTGGCGAGTTCGCTGACCGCGTCAAAGAAGTCATCCAATGACGGAGTCAGGCTGCGGTGGACGAACCGGATCACAGTAGCGTCCACACCGCACGCCAAAGTGCCCAGCACGGCGAGAACCTGAAAGGCGGCGAGCGCCCATTTTTGTGGCGTGCCCATGTTCAGCGCCTCGCGGACTGCGGCCTGGCAAATTCGCGAGCACTGGCGGTGCTGCCCGGCACGAGCGTGCCGGCCCGGTCAGAACGGCCGGCCAGATGTTCATTCGCTTGGGGTGTCCAGCCACCTCCCATCGCGCGATACAGTGAAACCCAGGCCAGCAGGCGCTCGCGGCGCAGGTCAATCAAGGTGCTCTGCGCAGAGACCAAGCTACGGCGTGCATCTTCCAGATCGAACAGGCTGGCCGCACCCACGTCATAACTCGTTGCCGTAGCCCGGTACGAGCGTTCGAACCCGTCCACGGCGACGCTGGCGCTCTCGCTGCGCCGCGTCGTGCTCTCCAACGTGACCAGCGCACTTTCCACTTCCTGGATCGCCGTGCGCAAACGCGCCGCATAGACCGTGGTGGCGGACTCGTAGCGGACCTTTGCCGCCTGTGCGTTCGCCCGCCGTAGGCCCCCGTCGAACAGCGGAAATGTGATGGCAATGGGGCCTACGCTCCAGACCGTTCCGTCGGTGCTGACGCCGAGACTGGAGACGCGCGTGGAGCCAATACTGCCGGCCAGCGTGATGCGGGGCCAGCGTTGGGCGTCGGCTTGCGTCGAGTCGGCGCTGGCGGCGACAACGTTCCGCGCGGCCGCATAGATGTCAGGGCGCTGGGCAAGCACCTCGGCCGGCACCGTGTTGACACTGAATTCGGTCGGTTGGGGCAGTTGGGCAGTCTTCTCGGCGAGTTGGCTCCGCAAGGTTGGCTCATCCCGAGAAGTCAAAGCCACGAGCGCCTTGATCAGCAGATCACACTGCGACTTGCGTTCCTCCAGGGCCACTTCACCCTGGGCCGCACTGGCTCGCGCCAGATCCGCTGTCGCAGGTGACCGAATGCCGCCCGCAGCAGCCAACTCGGTGAGGCGAGATGTTTGCGCGCGGGAGGCTGCGTCGATCCGGGATTGCTCAACGTGCGCCTCACAGGCCCGCAGTTCGACGTAGTTCCTCGCCACGTCGGCGGCGACCGAAACCCGCGCGTCATGCCAGCCAGCCTGACTGGACGAGAACCTTGCTACGGCAGCAGCGAGGCCGGCGCGATTGGCTCCAAAGAGGTCCAGTTCCCACGCGGTCTGTAGGCCCAGCGACGAGACCTTTCCTACGGGGGCAGCCAGCTCCGAGCGCCCCCTCGTGGCGCTTGCGGCGATATCCAGGGAAGGCAGCAATGCGGCGCCGCTGGTCACACTCGACGCCCTGGCGTCGGCCATGTTCGCGGCGGCTTGCGCCAGGGTCGGGCTGGCACGCTGCGCCGCCTCGATCAGATCGGGCATGAGCGGGTCGTCGAACTGCGACCACCACTGCCTCAGATCATCGACCCGCCCACCGTGCGGAAGCGGTGCGTTCCATTGCGTGGTGACTTGCGCGCCGGCGCTGTCTGGCACCAAGGCGGGTGCAGTCGATGCACAACCTGCGAGCACAAGTGGCATGCCGATGGCAACGCGCAGCATGAAGCGACGGACCAGTTGGGGAGGCTCGTGAGAACGAGCCCGTGAACGGGAGTGTTGGAACCTGGTTTGGACGTTCATTGTTTGGGCTCTTGGAGGCTCGCAAGCCTTCGCCTTGATCTGCAATGAACGCGACTATCTGGCCGTATGACTTTCCAAACACTTACCGGGAATTCGGTCGGCCACTCCGAGCTACGGTCCTTGGATCGGGTAAGTGTTCCGTAAGACGGGGGGGCGGAGGATGAAGGCTTTCAACACCAGCAAGGAACCTGCTCATGCCTCCCTCCCCAGCTTTCACCCCCCGCTTCAAGGCAAGCGCTACCAGCCTGACCCGTGTCTCTGCTGTCGCAGCAGTGTTGGCCTGCTCCGCTCCGGCGTTTGCCCAGCAGCCTCCCGGTAAGGGTGAGCCCGAGGGTTCCTCCTGGGGCCTGGGCCTGGCCGCCATCAGCGCGCAGAAGGCGTACAAGGGCATGGATCGCGAGACCAAGGCCTTGCCCATGATCTCTTACGAAAATCGGTACGTAAAGCTGGGCGGCCCGAACCTGGAATTGAAGCTGCCCGGAATCGATCTGAATGAGTCGCAGCGCCTCAACTTCGGCATCGTGACCAAGCTGTTCGACGGCGCTGGCTACGAGGCCAGCGACTCACCGGCCTTGGCTGGCATGGCCGAGCGCAAGTCCAGCGTCTGGTTCGGCGCCAAGATGGAGTGGGAAAATGACCTGGCCGACGTCAAGTTGGAGTGGCTGGGCGCCTCGGGCAACAGCAAAGGCCAACGCCTTAACTTCGGCTTGGAGCGCAAGATCATGCTGAGCCCGAGCCTGATGCTGATACCCCAAGTGGGTGTTGAGTGGGTGGATAAAAAGTACGTGGACTACTACTACGGCGTGCGTGCCAACGAAGCAACGTCGGGGCGGGCAGCCTACACCGGCAAGGCCACGGTCAACCCGGAGATCAACTTGACAGGCATTTACCGTTTTGACAAGCAACATTCGATGATGCTCAATGTTGGAGTGAGATCCCTGGGCAAGGAAATCAAAGACAGCCCTATCGTGGGTCGTTCAACCGAGAACCGCGTGATGCTGGGCTACAAATACAGTTTCTGATGAGCCGAATACTCTTGATCGAAGACCATGAGCGGATGGCCCGGCTGATACACAAAGGCTTGGTAGCCGCAGGAATCGGCGTCGATGTGGCGGACCGCATCGACGCCGCGTGGACGGCCGTTCAGCAGATGTCTTACCAAGCCTTGGTTCTTGATCGGGGGTTGCCAGACGGGGACGGGCTGGTCCTATTGCAAAGGCTGCGCAGTTCCGGCGTTCGCGTTCCTTGCCTCGTGTTGACGGCCCGAGATGCCCTGCATGACCGTGTGGAAGGTCTCGAAGCAGGAGCCGACGACTACCTCCCCAAGCCGTTCGCGATGGACGAGATGGTGGCGCGAGTCCGGGCGTTGCTGCGTCGCCCCGTGGAGTTCCGAGCGCTCGATCCCAGCCACGGCGATCTGACGCTGCAGTCCGCCGCCAGCGTTTTGTGCTGCGGGGATGAAAGGGTCACGCTCGCCCCGGCGGAAGTACACATCATGCTGCTGCTCTTGCGCAAGCACGAGGAAGTCGTGCGTCGCAATGCGCTGGAGGCGGCAGCGTGGGGGTTGAGCGAGGCGGTCACACCGAACGCGCTGGATGTGGCCCTTCACCGCATACGCCGCAAACTGGTCGCTATCGGTTCGCAGCAGCGGATCGTCAATGTCAGAGGTCTCGGCTATGCGCTCCGCGAAGACGATTCGGCTCAGTAGTCTGGGCCTGAAGGTTTTGGCGGCCTACGTCGTGGGCGCCCTCCTGAGTATCGCGCTGGCCGTCGCAGCCGCGGTCTGGATGGTGGAGAACGACGTTCTGGCTGATCTGGAGTTGCGGGAGCGCGTTGGGACTCTTGCGAGCAAGATCAAGTTTGACACCAACGGTAAGCCTGTCAGGCTCGCTGCCAGCGAAGCCGATCTGGACTGGCTGTACGAAAGCCTCCCCCATGAGACCGCCTGGCGCGTGCTGGATGTGCAGGGAAACGTAGCACTCGTTTCAGAGGCTGGGGGAGCATTCTGGCCAGCCGGCGGCAGCGCCCCCCGGTTGGAGCGAGACACCTTTGTCTTCAAGCACAACGGCATGACGCTGCACGGTGCCACCGAATCTTTCGAGTATCAGGGACAGCAATGGCTCGTGCAGTTCGCCACCAGTGAGCGTCTCATGAAGCTCATCCAGCACAAGTTCGCGTTGCCGTACATGGGAATTGGCATTGGCATCTTCAGTGCCGTGTTGATTGTCGCATTCGGCCTGTGCGCATATATCACACTGCGCTATGCGCTCAAACCGCTGCGCGGCATCTCCGAGGCCGCGGCAGCCATCTCACCGCGATCGCTTCATGCGCGGCTGCAAACTGAGGTGGTGCCAGCGGAGATCAGCCCCCTGGTTGATAGCTTCAACCGAACGCTTGAGCGTCTCGATCAGGGCTACCGCGTACAGAAAGAGTTTCTTGGCAATGCAGCGCACGAGTTGAAGACGCCCCTCACGCTGATTCGCGCCCAGATCGAACTGATGGAAGGTGACGATGGCGATCGGGGTGCATTGCTGAGTGATGTCGAATACATGACGCGCCAGGTGCAACAGCTTCTGCTCTTGGCTGAAGCCAGCGAGGCTCACAACTACGACTTCACGACAGTCAAGGTGCAAGAAGTCGCCGACGAGGCCGCCTCCTATTTGCAGCGCATGGCCGAGGCCGCCGGTGTGCGCTTGACGGTATCAGCGACCGAGAACATTGAATGGAAGGCTGACCGCGGAGCTTTGTTCACGCTGCTGAAGAATCTGCTGGAGAACGCCATTCAGCATGCGCCCGCGTCGACAACGGTAGATGTGGAAGTTCAAAGTGACGCGCTGTCCGTGCGGGATTGGGGGCCAGGCCTCGATCCTGCCCAACTCCCGTTGTTGTTCGAGCGATTCTGGCGCGCGGCGCATCGACGCGACCACGGGGCAGGCCTTGGCTTGTCCATTTGCCAGGAAATTGCTTTGGCGCACGGGTGGCGTCTGACAGTTGAACGCGCCGAGCCTGGGTTGCGGTTCCGACTGAAAAACACGGTGATGAGCCAGCCCAACGCATAGATTCGCGAATAGCGCCGTGATGTGCATCTCTCTCACCGCGTACCGATCAATGCACTCCTGTTCGCACGACACCATTCGTCGAGGCTTTGCGGTTCTCGACCAGTGATGGCCTTGTAATCGCATGTTGCACCGGAAAAGCCACCCGCCGCTGCATTGGCATCGAACGATGCGATTTCGCGTGCGGCCGCCTCCGGGAGACCGCTTGCCATCAGTCCCTGCACCAGGGCTTCCTGCGATACGTCCACCACGGCAAGGGGATCGCCAACGGCAGCGCTGATGGCAGCAGCGATCTCACGCGTTGTTAGCGCTTTCGCACCGCTGAGGGTGTAGGTCTGCGTGGAGGTGTCTGTGCTTGCAAGAATCACGGCTGCTGTCAGCGGTAATCCAATAATCCCCACCTGTGGTAATCGAATTTTCCCCACCC
>CAYTAY010000030.1:0-21418 GCA_964435845.1 uncultured Azoarcus sp. | reverse complement strand
CCGCCGGGTCATCGGAGAAGACCGTGGCGTCGTCCATTTCGCCCTGCTTGAGGCGAACACATTGACCGTCTTTGAGGTCGATGGCGGGAATGAGCAGCATGATCGAAAGGTGTGCTTATAGCGTGAGAAAGGAAGAGAAGACGAGGCCAGCCTTCAGGGAGCCCAGGCAACGAAATTGGACAGCAAACGCAGCCCTGCGGCAGCGCTTTTCTCCGGGTGGAACTGGACGGCGAAAATATTATCCCGCGCGACTGCGCTGGTAAACCTTTGGCCATATTCGGTTTCGGCGGCAATCAGCGCGGCATCGGCCGGCACGACATGGTAACAGTGGACGAAGTAGAAGCGCTCACCGTCCGGAATACCCGCCCACAGCGGATGCGCGCTGCGCTGAACGACTTGGTTCCAGCCCATGTGCGGCACCTTGAGGTGACCGCCATCGGCGCTTGGCATCGACTCCGGCGGCGGAAAACGGACCACGTTGCCCGGAAACACTCCGAAGCCGGGCACATCGCCCTCTTCGCTGTGCGCGAACAGCATCTGCTGGCCGATGCAGATACCCAGGAAAGGCTTGCTCGCGGCGGCTTGGAGCACCGCAGGACGCAGGCCCCGGGCATCCAGTTCGCGCATGCAGTCGGGCATGGCACCCTGTCCGGGAAACACCACCCGGGTGCTCGCCCGCACCACTGCGGGATCGGCGGTCACGACGACGTCGATGCCTTGTGCCACATGTTCGATGGCCTTGCACACCGAGCGCAAGTTGCCCATCCCATAATCGACGATAGCGACATCAGCCATTGAGGCTCACCTGTTTCGCGAGTCAGTGATCAGCCGGAATCAGAGCAATCCCTTGGTGGACGGGATCGTGCCCGCGGCGCGCTCATCGCGTTCCGCGGCCATGCGCAGCGCGCGACCGAAGGCCTTGAAGATCGTCTCGCACTGGTGGTGAGCGTTGTCGCCACGCAGATTGTCGATGTGCAGGGTCAGCCCGGCATGATTGACGAAGCCCTGGAAGAACTCGCGTGCGAGATCGACATCGAAATTGCCGATGCGGGCTCGCGTATAGCCAACGAGATAGTGCAGGCCCGGGCGCCCGGAAAAATCGACGACGACCCGGGACAAGGCCTCGTCCAGCGGCACATAGGCGTGGCCATAGCGGCGGATGCCTTGCTTGTCGCCCAGGGCCTTCGCGAAGGCCTGGCCGAGGGTGATTCCGACGTCTTCGACCGTGTGATGGTCGTCAATGTGGGTGTCGCCGTCGGCACGGATGTCGATGTCGAACGAGCCGTGGCGCGCGATCTGCTCGAGCATGTGGTCGAAGAACGGCACACCGGTGGCGAGCGCGGACTTGCCGCTACCGTCGAGGTTGATGCTCACGGTGATCCGGGTCTCGAGGGTGTCCCGGCTGACTTCTGACTGCCGCATTTGCTTTATCGTAACCGCTTGGCGGTAATTGATGACTGGGGCGACCATGATACCATCGCTGCTGCGCGCTACTACAAGCGCGATCATGTTGTCGAAGCTCCGCAAGCACTTGTCGCGAGCAGTCTTCAAACCCTCGAGAATCCGACCCTCATGAGCCGCTTCTGGAGCCCGATCGTCAACGGGCTGACACCTTATGTGCCCGGGGAGCAGCCCCGTATCGCAAACCTGGTCAAACTCAACACCAACGAACACCCATTCGGCCCCTCGCCGCGCGTGCTCGAGGCGATCCGCGAGGAGACCGGTGAGTCCCTCAGGCTCTACCCGGACCCGACCGCTCATGCGCTCAGACACGCGCTGGCTGCGCGCTTCGGGCTTTCTCACGAACAGGTCTTCGTCGGCAACGGTTCGGACGAGGTGCTGGCGCATGTCTTCATGGGGCTGCTGCGCCACGAGTCGCCGCTGTGGTTTCCGGACATCACCTACAGCTTCTACCCGGTCTATTGCGGGCTCTACGGGATCGCTTTCGAGACGAAGCCGCTGAACGAGGCTTTCGCGATCGACCCGCGCGACTACTTGCCGAGCGGCGATAGGGCGGCCGGCGGTATCATCTTTGCCAACCCGAACGCCCCGACCGGCATCTGCATGACGCTGACCGACGTCGAGCGCATCGTCGCAGCCAACCCGCAATGCGTGGTGGTGGTGGACGAGGCATATGTGGATTTCGGCGGCGAGAGCGCGGTCACGCTGGTCGACCGCTACCCGAACCTGCTGGTGGTGCACACCTTCTCGAAATCGCGTTCGCTGGCCGGTTTGAGGGTAGGCTATGCGATCGGACACCCGGAACTGATCGAGGCCTTGCACCGGGTCAAGGACAGCTTCAACTCCTATCCACTGGACCGTCTGGCACTGGCCGGGGCGATCGCGTCGGTGAAGGACGAGGCGTTCTTCCGCGGCAGTTGCGAACAGGTCATCGCGATCCGCGAGGCGATGACCCGGGATCTCGCGGCACTGGGTTTCGAGGTGCTGCCGTCAGCGGCGAACTTCGTCTTCGCCCGCCACCCGGACCACGAAGGCGCTGCCCTCGCCCAGTCCCTGCGCGAGCGCGCCATTCTGGTGCGTCACTTTGCCAAGGCGAGGATTCATCCATTCCTACGTATCACGGTAGGGACCGAAGACCAGTGCCAGACATTGATTGATGCCTTGCAGGCGATTCTCGCACGGTGATCCGGTGCGTTTCGCATCCCGCTCAACGCACCCTATAACCGCTCGTTGAAGCGCTTCGTCAGATCGTGCACGCCTGAAGCAGCTACGAGCGCCTCGACGAGGCGAGCCTCCCCGGAGGCGACTCTGCCCGGGCGCATGCCGCTGTTGGCGAAGCGGGCCTTACAGCGGCAGCGCGAGTGGCAGCTGGAGCCGAAGGGGAGGTTCTCGCCTCGCCGAACCGCAGCGCTGACCAGCAAGACACCTAACGCGTCCCCGCGCCGATCCGCATCTCAGCCGATCGCGCATGAGCCTGCAACCCTTCGCCGTGCGCAAGCACCGAAGCGATTTTGCCGAGCGAACGGGCGCCGGCCTCGGACATCTCGATGATGCTGGTGCGTTTCTGGAAATCATAGACCCCGAGCGGCGACGAGAAACGCGCGCTGCGCATCGTGGGCAGCACGTGGTTGGGTCCGGCACAGTAATCACCCAAGGCCTCGACCGACCAGTGGCCGACGAAGATCGCACCGGCGTGGCGGATGTGGTCGATCCACCGCGCGGCATTTTCGAGCGAGAGCTCGAGGTGTTCCGGGGCGATGCGGTTGGCGATCGCGCAGGCCTGCTCGATGCTGTCGACATGGATCAAGGCGCCCCGGTTGGTGAGCGAGGCGGCGATGGTCTCGCGGCGCGGCATGGTCGGCAGCAGGCGATCGATGCTCGCCGCTACCGCGTCGATGAAATCAGCGTCGGTGCACAGCAAGATGGACTGAGCGAGCTCATCGTGCTCGGCCTGGGCGAACAAGTCCATCGCCACCCAGTCCGGATTGCCGCTGCCGTCGGCGATAATGAGCACCTCAGAAGGCCCTGCCACCATGTCGATGCCGACCGTGCCGAAAACACGGCGCTTGGCCTCGGCCACGAAGGCGTTGCCGGGGCCGACGATCTTATCGACCTGGGGAATGGTCTGGGTACCGTAGGCGAGCGCAGCCACCGCCTGCGCGCCACCGATGGTGAACACCCGGTCGACGCCGGTGATAGCGGCTGCGGCGAGCACCAGCGGGTTGCGTTCGCCGCGCGGCGTCGGCACGACCATGATGAGTTCGCCCACGCCCGCGACCTTGGCCGGGATCGCGTTCATCAGCACCGAGCTCGGGTAGCTTGCACTTCCGCCGGGCACGTAAAGTCCGACGCGATCGAGCGGGGTCACTTTCTGGCCCAGGCGGGTGCCGTCGGCCTCGGTGTATTCCCAGGACTCGACAAGCTGTCGCTCGTGGTACTGACGCACACGGTCGGCCGCGATGCGCAAGGCTTCGCGCTGCTCGACCGAGAGGCTGTCTAGCGCCGCCTTCAGCTCGCTCGCCTTCAGCTCGAGATCTACCATGCCCTTGACCTCGAGGTGATCGAAGCGTCGGGTGTATTCGATGACCGCCGGATCGCCAGTATTACGCACCGCAGCGAGTATCTCGGTGACCGCCTGGTCGATGCGTGCGTCGGCAGTCGCCTCGAAAGCCAGCAAAGCGTCGAGGGTGGACAGGAACTCGGGTTCGCGCGCATCAAGGCGGCGCACTTCGGCGCGGACCTGGACGGGATCGTTCATGGCTTGATGGCTCCGGAAAAAGCGTCCAATACGGGCTGGATCAGGTCGCGCTTGAGCTTGAGCGCCGCCTGATTGACGACGAGGCGCGAGCTGATCGGCATGATCTCCTCCACCTCCTCGAGATTGTTGGCGCGCAGGGTGCCACCGGTGGACACCAGGTCGACGATCGCGTCTGCCAATCCAACCAAAGGTGCAAGTTCCATCGACCCATAGAGCTTGATCAGATCGACGTGCATGCCCTTTTCGGCAAAATGCGCCTTCGCGCTGTTGATGTACTTGGTGGCGACACGAATCCGTCCGCCCGGGCGGGCGACCGCCTCATAGTCGAAACCCTTGCGCACCGCCACGCACAGGCGGCAGCGAGCGATATTGAGATCGAGCGGCTGGTAGAGCCCCTCGCCGTCGTGCTCGAGCAGCACATCCTTGCCTGCGATACCGAGATCGGCCGCGCCGTATTGCACGTAGGTTGGCGTATCGGTCGCCCGGACGATGACGAGCCTCACCTCCGGCCGGTTGGTTTCAATGATGAGCTTGCGCGAAGATTCCGGGTCATCGGTGGGAACGATGCCGGCAGCCGCGAGCAGAGGCAGGGTTTCCTCGAAGATTCGCCCTTTGGACAGGGCCAGCGTAATGCGGGACACGAAGACAGCCTTGATATGTTCGGGCCTGTGATTGTAACCCGTGCGCGAGCGTGGTAGTCTTGCCGCAATGGCTGAGTCGCAGATGCGGACTCGGCTTTTTTACTTGTCTCGTTTTCTCTCAGACAACGCTTGAGACAGCCGAGGCAAAAGCTATCTGCAATGCTTCGCGCAGACAAATTTTACCTTGTCGCCACTGCATCGCTCGACGCCACGAACCAGCCTTACCCGTCTTCGACTTGGTCACTTCCCGGCTCAACGCACTTACCGGACCCATCAATGAAACCCGAAATCATCGTTTCCGCGCTCGATCTCGAACACCTCGAGGGCTTGCTTCACAACCCGAACATGCGCAACAGGAAGGACCTCGACGGATTGCGCACCGAGCTCGACCGTGCCGAGGTACGCGAAGCGGGCGACATGCCGCCGGACGTGATCACAATGAACAGTCGTGCGCGGGTTCGCGAATTCCCTAGCGGGCGTGAGCGCGAGCTGACCCTGGTCTACCCGGGCAGTTCGGGCGAAGGTTGCGTATCGATCCTGACGCCGGCGGGTAGCGCCCTGCTCGGCTTGTCGGTCGGCCAGAAAATCGATTGGCCGACGGTCGAGGGTCACGAGGTCCATCTGGAAGTGCTGGAGGTCATCAATCAGCCCGAGCGTGAAGGCAACGTCGACCCCTGAGGCGCCACGGACCGTGTCGGCGAAGCCCGGTGGCAGCAACCGGCCGGACCCTTTTCAGGATGCACTCACCCGACGCACCCGCGCGCCGAGCGCGCCAAGCTTCTGCTCGAGACGCTCGTAGCCACGGTCGAGATGGTAGACGCGCTCGACCACTGTTTCACCCTCTGCGACCAGGCCGGCGATGACCAGGCTCGCCGAAGCGCGCAGGTCGGTGGCCATCACGTTCGCGCCCTGTAGCGACGCAACCCCCCTGACCACCGCGGTATTGCCGTCGATGCTGATGTCGGCGCCCAGGCGTTGCAGCTCGACCGCGTGCATGAAGCGGTTTTCGAAGATGGTTTCGCGGATCACCGCGGCTCCGTCCGCGATCGCGTTCAAGGCCATGAACTGTGCCTGCATGTCTGTCGGGAAAGCCGGGTAGGGTGCGGTGCGGATGCTGACTGCGAGCGGCCGCACCGGCGCCTTCAGACGAATGGCATCGCGCTCGCAATCGATCGTGCAACCGGCATCGATGAGCTTGTCGATCACCACATCGAGATGACCGGACGAGGTGCCGGTCAGCCGGGCGTCGCCGCCGGTGGCAGCGATCGCACACAGATAGGTGCCGGTTTCGATCCGGTCCGGCATGATGCGGTGGGTCGCGCCGTGCAATCTGTCGACACCGCGAACGCGAATGATGTCCGTGCCGGCGCCCGAAATGTGGGCGCCCATGGCGATCAGGCAGTTGGCAAGATCGACGATTTCAGGCTCGCGCGCCGCGTTTTCGATGGTGGTTTCCCCATCGGCCAGACAGGCAGCCATCATCAGATTTTCAGTGCCAGTCACAGTGACCATGTCGGTGAACAAGTGCGCACCCTTGAGGCGCTTTGCGACCGCGTGCACATAACCGTGCTCGACCGACACCTCGGCCCCCATCGCCTGCAAGCCCTTGATGTGCTGGTCCACCGGGCGTGCGCCGATGGCGCAGCCTCCCGGCAGGGAAACCCGCGCCTCGCCACAGCGCGCAACCAGCGGGCCGAGCACCAGGATAGACGCGCGCATGGTCTTGACCATCTCGTAGGGCGCAACCGGATTATCGACACTGGAGGCATCGAGGGTGATGCGATCCGCGTCCCGCTCGACCTTGACTCCCATCTGGACGAGCAGGTCCAGCAGGGTCCGGATGTCGCGCAATCGCGGCACGTTGGTGAAAGTGACCGGCTCTGCACTCAGCAAAGCGGCACAAAGAATCGGCAAGGCCGCATTCTTGGCGCCGGACATGGCAACCTCTCCCCGCAGCCGGGTGCCGCCTTCTATCAACAGACTGTCCATTGTCTTCGTCTCAGAGACCAAGTTCCGTGCGCGCAAGCGCCCAGCTCGCCGGGGTGTAGGTCTTGAGGCCCAGCGCATGGATCTCGTTGCCCATCAGGGTGCCCAGCGTGGCCTTGACCGCGCGATGCTGGTTCAGGGTACTCATACCCTCGAACGCCGGGCTGACGACGATGGCCTGGAAATGCACGCCATCATCACCCTGGACCTCGATGAAGTCGCATTCCAGGCCGGTCGAAATGAGTCGCTTGATTTCGGATGCTTGAAACATGGTGGTACCTCAGTTACGCAGCTTGTAACCCCTGGCCAGCATCGACAGGGTCAAGCCGCAGAGCAGGACGAAGCACGCCCCGACGACCGAAAGACTGAGCCACGGGGACACATCGGACTGGCCGAAAAAACCGTAGCGGAAGCCGTCGATCATGTAGAAAAACGGGTTTGCGTGCGAGATTTGCTGCCAGAGTTTGGGCAGGGAGTGAATGGAATAGAAGACGCCTGACAACATGGTCAGCGGCATGATGAGAAAGTTCTGGAAAGCAGACAACTGGTCGAACTTGTCCGCCCAGATACCGGCGATGACACCGAAGGACCCCATAATGGCTCCGCCAAGCAAGGCAAACATCAGCACCCATAGCGGATACGCCATCGGCAGCTCGACGAAGGGCACCGCGACGAGCCAGACACCCACGGCGACCATCAGCCCACGCAACACCGAAGCGGCGACATAGGCGGTGAAAAACTCGTGGTAAGAAATGGGCGGCAACAGCACGAATATGATGTTGCCGGTGATCTTGCTCTGGATCAGCGACGAGGAGCTGTTGGCGAACGCATTTTGCAGCAGCGACATCATGATCAGCCCGGGCACCAGGAAGGTGGTGTAGCTGACATCGCCATAGACGGTCACATGACGATCCAGCACATGCGAGAAGATCAACAGGAACAGCACGGCATTGAGCACCGGCGCGCCGACCGTCTGAAAGGCGACTTTCCAGAAACGCAGCGCCTCCTTGTAAAGCAGGGTGCGAAAGCCGGTCCACCGGGCCGCGCGCCGTGACTCGCGTTCAGGCACGATTCATCACCTCCACGAAGACCCGCTCCAGATCCGGTTCGCCGATCTGGATCTCCTCCACTGCGGCGCCGGCCTCCCGCAGTCGCGCGAGCAAGGGCTCGACATCGGCGTAGGCGTCGAAGCCGAAGGCCACCCATTCGGCGTCCTCCACCACGCCGCCGATCGCGACCGCCGCGTCCCGATTCGCCGTCCGCACACGCAGGCTGTGCGATGCGAACTGCTGGAGCAAGGCGCGGGTGCTGTCGAGCGCCACGACCCTGCCCGCCTTGAGCATCGCGATACGGTTACACAGGGCTTCGGCCTCTTCGAGATAGTGCGTGGTCAGCACGATGGTATGGCCATCGCGGTTGAGCTTGCGGATGAACTGCCACAGGCCCTGGCGCAGTTCGACGTCGACGCCGGCGGTCGGCTCGTCGAGCACGATGACCGGCGGCCGATGCACCAGCGCCTGCGCCACCAGCACCCGCCGCTTCATGCCGCCCGAGAGCGTGCGCATGTTGGCGTTGGCCTTGGGCAGCAGATCCAGGCTGCCGAGCACCTCGTCGATCCAGTCGTCGTTGCGCGAAATGCCGAAATAACCCGACTGGATGCGCAGCAGTTCGCGCACCGAAAAGAAAGGGTCGAAAACCAGCTCCTGCGGCACGACCCCGAACTTCATGCGCGCACGGCGGTAGTCGGTGACCACGTCGTGGCCCATGACCTCGAGCGTACCGGAGGTCGGGCGGGTCAGGCCGGCAAGCGACGAGATCAGCGTGGTCTTGCCGGCGCCGTTCGGACCGAGCAGACCGAAGAACTCGCCCTGCGCCACTTCGAGGCTGACGCCGGCTAGCGCCTGAAACGAGCCATAGCGTTTGGTCACCGAATCGATGCGGATCGCTGGCGTCATTCGGCGTCCGGTCAGTCGGCTTCGGGTAACAGCTCAGCCACCCCATAGACACTTGCCAGGTTGCGCAAGTCCCCCGACAAACCGGTCAAACGCAGGCTGCGCCGGTGCGCGCGCGCCACACGCAGCAGATCGAAGATACAGGCGAGTGCAGCAGAATCGGTTTCGGTCACTGCCGCCAGATCAAAGACGAGATCACCCTCGAGCAGGGCGGCTCGGCCGGACTCCTGCCAGGCGCTGACCGTCGCCATCGTCAGCGCGCCTTGCGGCGAGATTGTTTTCAAACCGTTTGTGGCCATTAACGTGAAAGTCGCCGCGGCGACTTACTAAGCTCCCCTGTCCTGCTAGCAGGAGAGGGGTTGGAGGTGAGGGAAACGGTCATGGCGGCTTTCATAGTCTGGTGCGGACTGATTCCATGACCGTCAGGACTGACCGGAGAGGCTGCTGTCGCCCCCGCGCGCCTCGAGCGAGCGGATCAACCCGTCAATGCCTCCGGCCCGAACCTCCTGCGTGAAGGTTCCACGGTAGCTGGTCACCAGGCTGACGCCGGCCACGACGATATCGAACACTTTCCAGCCGTCTGCTGTTTGCTCCAGCATGTAGTCAACACTGACCGGCTGGGCGCCCGACTGTCGGATTGAGGTCTGCACTCGCGCCGTGGTTTCGCCGGGACTGATCCGCAAAGGCCGGAAATCGATGGTCTGGTCGCGATACTGGGTCAAGGCGTTCGAGTAGGTTCGCACGAGCATGCCATAAAAGGCGTCGATCAGACGCTGCTGCTGATCGGGCGTGGCTTCACGCCAGTCACGACCAACCGCGAGCATGGTCATGCGGCGCAGATTGAAGTGCGGCATCACCGCCTCCTCGATGAGTCGCACGGCACGCCTGGTGTCGCCATTGCGCAATGCCTCGTCGTTGCGAAGAATCTCGATGACCTCTTCGGACAGCTTTCGCACGAGCTGATCGGGCGCAAGCTCATCGGCGAGACTGACGGCCGGCGCGGAAAGGACGAGCAGCGCGGAGACCAGGGAAATCAGAAACCTCATCGCAGTCACCTGATCACAAAGCCGGGTTGAGCAAAATCTGCCTCGACCAGCGTCACGAGTTCGAGACTGTCGATGGCCATTTCAGCGACCGCGTCGGACATCGTACGAACCGGCAGCAGGCTGGTCTGGCTGTTGAGACCCTTGTACCCGCCGTTGAAATCCTCGTACTCGACCGGCGGGTTGCCGTCGTGGACCAGAAAACGGCGGCGCTGAAGATAGAAATCGCGCATGAAGGCGTATTTGTCGATGGCCTCTTCGAACGTACTGTCGAGCGGCAGCAACTTGGCGCGAACATGCACAATGCGCAGCGCTGTCACCGCGGCCCGGGTCTGGCCGTGCGACAAGGTAGAGGCGGGATCGCCCTGCATATCCACCGGAAGCGCGGCCGCATCGCGCAGCGTCCGCGGCCCGAGCAGGGGCAGCACGACGTAAGGCCCTTCGCCCACCCCCCAGACCGCGAGGGTCTGGCCAAAGTCTTCGTCGCTCTTCTGCAGGCCCATTTCGCTGGCCACATCAAACAGGCCGAAGATGCCGAAGGTGGAATTCACCATGAAGCGCATCCAGTCGGACATACCGTCGCCGACCTTGCCCTGCAACATGTTGTTGAGGCCGATCCATACGTCGGCGATATTGCCGAAGAAGTTACCCACGCCGGTGCGGACCAGGCGCGGCGTGACCGTCTCATACACTTGGGCGGTGGGCCGCACGATTGCCCGATCGAGGCCGTCATTGAATGCGAACATCGCGCGGTTGTAGCGCTCGAGCGGGTCATCCGGGTTTCGCGGTGTACTGGCGCACCCGGACAGGGCGAGCATGGCGAGCGCCAGAAAGAGCGTGGCGATGCGGGTCAGGGCATGCATGATGATCTTCCTTGTTATTGTCTGCGCAATCAGTCGCTCGCCGCACCGGCGCGGTCGAACAGGAACTGGCCGATAAGTTTTTCCAGCACCACGGCCGACTGCGTAATCTGAATCAGGTCGCCGTCGCCCAGCACTTCGAAGTCGCCGCCGGCATCCAGGCCGATGTACTGCTCCCCGAGCAGGCCAGAGGTGAGGATGGAGGCGATTGTGTCACGCGGAAACTCGTATCGGGTCGCGATCGTGAAGTCCACTTCGGCACGGTAGCTGTGGGTGTCGAAAACGATGGAATCGACCCGCCCGACGACCACGCCAGCGCTCTTGACCGGCGCCCGCACCTTCAGGCCTCCGATGTTGTCGAAGCGTGCCTTGACCGTGTAGGTCTCCGACAGATCGACGCCGGCAAAATTGCCCACGCGCAGCGCTAGAAAGAACAAGGCGCCGATCCCGATGACGACGAAAACCCCTACCCACAGGTCGAGCGTGGTGCGACTCATGACTGACCCCGAAACATGAAAGAAGTAAGAACGAAATCGAGCGCGAGGATCGCCAGCGCCGAGCCCACGACAGTCCGCGTAATGGCGCGCGAGACGCCTTCGGCCGTCGGCGAACAATCGTAGCCCTCGAACACCGCGATCAGCGAGACCGCAACACCGAAGACAACGCTCTTGATCACGCCGTTCATGATGTCGTAACGAAAATCGACCGCCGACTGCATCTGCGACCAGAAAGCGCCCTCGTCGACACCGATCATCACGACGCCGATGAACCAGCCGCCGAGCACGCCCATGGCGGAGAAGATCGCCGCCAGCAGCGGCATCGACAGGACGCCGGCCCAGAAACGCGGCGCCACGACGCGTGCAATAGGATTAACGGCCATCATGTCCATGGCCTTGAGCTGCTCGGTCGCCTTCATCAAACCGATCTCGGCGGTGATCGCCGACCCGGCGCGGCTCGCGAACAACAGGCCGGCCACGACCGGACCGAGTTCGCGCACCAGAGACAGCGCGACGAGCACCCCAAGCGCGTCACCGGAGCCGAAACGCTGCAAGGTTTCGTAGCCCTGCAGGCCAAGCACCATCCCCACGAACAGGCCTGAAACCGCAATGATCAGCAGCGACAGGAAGCCACCGTAATAGATCTCGCGGATGGTCAGGTGAAAACGCAGAAACGACTGGCCCGAATACCGCAACAGCAGCGCGAAGAAGCGCGCCGCCAGCCCCAGACGCCAGACACCGTTGATGGTCATCGAACCGATGCTACGCAAGAGCTCGGTCACTTACGCAACTCCTTGCCGAAAAAATGCTCGTCCATCGAACCCGCCGGATAATGGAAAGGCACCGGGCCGTCGGCCTCGGCATTGACGAACTGATGCACGAAAGGATCGTTCGACCCGCGAATTTCATCCGGCGTACCCTGGGCGACGATTCGACCATCGGAAACGAAATAGATGTAGTCCACAATCTCGAGCGACTCGTGAACATCGTGGGTGACCATGATCGAGGTCGCGCCCAGTGCGTCGTTGAGGCGCCGGACCAGCTGACCGATGATCCCCAGCGAAATCGGATCGAGCCCGGCAAAGGGCTCGTCGTACAGGATCAGCATCGGGTCCAGCGCCACCGCCCGGGCCAGGGCCACACGGCGCGCCATGCCACCGGAGAGCTCCGCCGGCATCAGCCGCTCGGCCCCACGCAGACCAACCGCATTGAGCTTCATCAGCACCAGATCCCGCACCAGTTCCGGCCCGAGGTCGGTGTGCTCACGCAATGGGAATGCCACGTTGTCGAACACGCTCATATCGGTGAACAAGGCGCCGAACTGAAACAACATGCCCATGCGACGACGCATGCCGTAGAGCTCGGCCCGGCTGATATCCGCAAGATTCAGGCCGGCCAGTTCGACACGACCGCCGCTGCCCATGATCTGGCCACCGATGAGCCTCAACAGGGTGGTCTTGCCGCATCCACTGCCACCCATGACGGCGACGACCTGCCCGCGACGCACCGTCAGGTCGACCCCCTTGAGGATCTCGTTGGTGCCGTAGGCAAAACGGACGCCTTCAAGCCTGACAAGGGGATCGGTATTCTCGGGGGACAATCGTCTTCGCTCCAGCAGGGGCAACCGCAAAGCGCACAAGTTTAACAGAGAGGCGACCTGGCCAGTGCCCAAGTGAAAAGCGCGCACGACTTCGACGATGCCATGTGCAAGGGCGATGCACAAGTGCCGGCGCGCACTGCGCAAGCTACTTCGTGACACATGCCACACCGCGCAATCGCCCCTGTTGCGGCAAAGTAATCGCTTTGGCGCGAACAGCCGGCGAACGAGCACATCCCAGCGGGCTGCGCGCCTGCTGCTATACTCGGGGCTTTTCCGAACAGCCTCCCTCCACCCCGAATCCCGGCGCATCGCTGCCGTGATTGCCAACAACGATGACAGCGAACGCGGAACCCGTCTCCACGAGCCACAAGGCCATTGCGATGGCGCGGCGTGTGCTGCACATCGAAGCGGCAGCGATTGCCGCGCTTGCCGATCGCGTTGGCCCCGCTTTTGCCGAGGCTGTCGCGCTGATCCTGACGCGCCGCGGTCGCGTCGTGGTCACCGGCATCGGCAAATCCGGGCATATCGGCCGCAAGATGGCAGCCACCCTTTCCAGCACCGGAACACCCGCCTATTTCGTGCATGCCGCCGAGGCAGCCCATGGCGACCTCGGCATGATCACGCCGGAGGACGTGGTGATTGCGCTTTCCAATTCGGGCACGAGCGACGAAGTGCTGACCATCGTACCGCTGGTCAAGCGCCAGGGGGCGAGCCTTATCGCAATGACCGGCAACCCGGACTCTCCCCTGGCGCGCGAAGCGGACATCCATCTTGACGCGGCAGTGCAGGAAGAAGCCTGCCCGCTCAATCTCGCGCCGACCGCGAGCACGACCGCGGCACTCGCACTCGGCGATGCGCTCGCAGTCGCCCTGCTCGACGCACGCGGCTTCAGCAGCGATGATTTCGCGCGCGCACACCCCGGCGGCGCGCTGGGCCGGCGGCTGCTGACCCATGTGCGCGACGTCATGCGCCCTGCAGCGAGCGTGCCCCGCACACACCGAAGCGCACGGGTCACCACTGCCCTGCTCGAGATGTCGCGCGGCGGGCTCGGCATGACCGCGGTGGTCGACGACCACGACCGGGTGATCGGCATTTTCACCGACGGCGACCTGCGCCGCGCTCTGGAACGCGGCACCGATGTCGGCAAGGCAGTTCTGGCCGATGTCATGACCGCAACCCCCCAGTCAATCGAGCCGGATGCGCTCGCGGTCGAGGCCGCCGAGATGATGGAACGGCTGCGCATCAGCCAGTTGCTGGTGGTCGAGAGAGGCGGCGCCCTGGTCGGCGCGCTCAACACACATGATCTGATGCAGGCCAAGGTGATCTGATGAACGCACGCGAGAGCGCATCGCGCGTCAAGTTGATGGGATTCGACGTCGACGGCGTCCTCACCGACGGCCGCCTCTATTTCACCCCCGGCGGCGATGAGATCAAGGCATTCTCCAGCCTGGATGGTCATGGACTCAAGATGTTGCAGTCGGCCGGCGTCGAGGTGGCCATCATCAGCGGGCGCCGCTCGCGCGCGCTCGAAATGCGAGCCGCGAATCTCGGAATCCGCGAACTGCACATGGCGATCGATGACAAACGCGCCTGCCTAGGCGAACTGCTCGCTCAACGCGGACTGGACTGGAACGCAGCCGGCTACATGGGCGACGACGTAGTCGACCTGCCGGTTTTGCGCGCATGCGGCTTCTCTGCCACGACTAGCGACGGTCACGATTTCGTCAAACGCCATGTACAGCTCATCACCACCCGGGCCGGCGGGCGCGGTGCGGCGCGCGAGGTCTGCGACCTCATCCTCGATGCGCGAGGCGAGCTCGACAGCATGCTCGCCGATTACCTGGATTGACGCCTCTCGATGCTGGCCTCCATTGACCGTCTCTACCCGATCATTGCGCTCGCCGCACTGGCCGCAGCCACAGTCTGGCTCGAGCGGACCACCCGCAGTGACGATCCACGCTCTTCAGCCGAGGTGCGCGAACACCCGGATTTCATAGGCCAGAACATCCGCGTGAGCCATTTCGACGACGATGGCCAGTTACGCTACACGCTGGTGGCCGATACCGTCCGTCACTATCCGCTCGGCGACGTGACCGAGTTCGAATTCCCACGCCTGCGTTACGAAACCGAGGAGGGTCTGCTCAGAGCCTTTGCCGACCGGGGGAAATCGCACCAGGGCGGAGCGGTGCTCCATCTGCAAGGCAACGCCGAAATCTATCGTGACGGTATCGCCGGCAACCCCGACATCTCGCTGCTGTCCGACAGTCTCACGCTGTGGCCTGATGATCAGCGTGCCGCCACCGACGACCCGGTGGTGCTGACCCAGGGCCGGACCGTGGCTCACGGCAACGCCATGCGGGCCGACAACCTCTTCGGAGCCTTCGAACTCATCGGCGATGCGCGGGTCAGCATGCCACCTCGCTCATCCGGAGCAACACAATGACGCTGAACCGACTCTTTGTTTGCTGCCTGCTGGGCACGTTCCTCGCCCTGCCGACGGCGGCCCTGGCCGAACGCGCGGACCGCGACCAGCCGGTCAATATCGAAGCCGACCGGGTCACGGTTGACGACCGCAGCAAGACCCACACCTTCGAGGGCAACGTGATTCTGACCCAGGGTTCGCTGTCGCTCCGCGGCGAACGCCTGGTGGTGATGCAGGGTGCCGACGGCTTCGAGACCGGTATCGCGACGGGAGGCCCGGATGGTCTCGCCCGCTTTCGCCAGAAACGCGAAGGCGTGGACGAGTACGTAGAAGGCGAAGCGGTGCGTATCGAATACGACACCCGCAGCGAACAGGCCAAGCTCTTCGAGCGCGCTCTGGTCCGCTCCGGTGGCGACGAGGTGCGCGGCGACTACATCGAATACGATGCGCTCACCGAACAATACGCTGCACGAAGCCAGCGCTCGGCCGGCAGCGAGGGTCGCGTGCGCGCGGTCATCCAGCCGCGCGGCGGCAACTGATCCGGGGGCTGACACCCCAAACCACAACCATCCAGCAACGGAGACAGCATGAGTTTCGAAAACATCATCGTCGAGACCCGCGACCGCGTCGGTCTGATCACGCTTCATCGCCCGCAGGCCCTCAATGCGCTCAACGACGCGCTGGTGGACGAGGTCGGCCAGGCTGTGGACGCCTTCGAGGCCGACGAGAACATCGGCGTCATCGTCATCACCGGCTCAGAGAAAGCCTTTGCCGCCGGCGCCGATATCGGTGCGATGGCCGAGTTCTCCTACATGGATGCCTACAAAGGCGATTACATCACACGCAACTGGGAACGCGTGAAGACTTGCCGCAAGCCGGTGATCGCAGCGGTGGCAGGCTACGCGCTGGGTGGCGGCTGCGAGCTGGCGATGATGTGCGACATGATCATCGCCGCCGACACCGCCAAATTCGGCCAACCCGAGATCAAGCTCGGCGTGCTGCCGGGCGCCGGTGGCACCCAGAGGCTGCCGCGGGCCATCGGCAAGGCAAAGGCCATGGACATGTGCCTGACCGCACGCATGATGAACGCCGACGAAGCCGAGCGCTCCGGACTGGTCGCGCGCGTCGTGCCCGCAGACAAGCTGCTGGACGAGGCAATGTCGGTTGCCACCACGATCTCCGGCTTTTCCTTGCCGGTGGTCATGATGATCAAGGAGTCGGTCAATCGCGCCTTCGAGAGCAGCCTCAACGAAGGCCTGCTGTTCGAACGACGGGTTTTCCATTCGGCCTTCGCCCTACAGGATCAGAAAGAAGGCATGGCCGCCTTCGTCGCCAAGCGCAAGGCCGAGTTCAAGCACCTCTGAAGTCATCGATCCGGGGCTGTGCCCTCGCTTGGGCGCCGCGTCGTCCTTCACGCGGCCTTCTTCGTCCGGCCCGCGCGCACAGCAGCCCGGACGCTTTGTCGCATCACTCGGCAAACACGCCGTGCCCCCGGCGAGCCCCTTGCTCACCACAAGCGGGGTCCGCTCGAGCGTAGCAAGTGCGTGCCAGGCACATTCTTTTGCATCGCAACAACCGCTCCCAGCGGCACACAGCCATGCACGAGAATCTCCCATAAATCCTTACAAAAACAAGTTGCTTTTTTGCTTTATGCGCCATGTCAATTAATCCTTGACACTCGGTGTCCGACATCTATAATCCGAAGCATGCTGCAGCGCATCAAAGCGTTTGCTGATTGTTCAATCACCACCAAACCGAGGAAATCCGCATGTTTGCTACCCCCGAGCAATTCGCAGCTTCCAGCAAAGCCAACGCAGAAGCCGTCCTGACTGTCGCCAACGCCGCTTTCGCGAGCCTCGAGCGTCTGGCTGCCCTGAACCTGAACACCACGCGCACCATGCTCGAGGAAGCAATCGCCTACACCAAGGCGCTGCTCGCAGCCAAGGACGCGCAGGAATTCGTGAGCCTGCAGGCCACGCTGGCCCAGCCGATGGTCGAGAAAGCCGTCGCCTACAACCGCAGCGTCTACGAGATCGCCACCCAGAGCCAGGATGAAGTGTCCAAGCTGTTCGAAGCCCAGGTCGCCGAACTGAACAAGAACGTCGCCGAAGCACTCGACAAGGCCGCCAAGTCCGCGCCTGCCGGCTCCGATGTGGCCGTCGCCGCAGTCAAGTCCGCCATCGCCGCTGCCAACAGCGCGTATGACAGCATGAACAAGGCTGCCAAGCAGGTCGCCGAGATGGCGGAAGCCAACGTGACCGCTGCCACCAACGCCACCGTCAAGGCCGTTGATGCTGCATCCAAGGTCACGAGCAAGAAAGCCGCCTGATCGCTTCCAGCGACATATGGCAACAAGAAAAACCCCGCGAAAGCGGGGTTTTTCATTGCGGAACAACTCAACTGGGCATCCAAAACGGGTTGCCCCCGCAGCATGCCCTGCTCACCGGATGAGTTTCATCCGGGACGCGCTCTCATTTGTCCTCGAAATGGTGGGGGAACAGACGATGCATCTCCCCCTCGATCCACGTCTCGGCAAGCTGATTGACTTCGTGGGGCGTGCGCCCCTCAGTCTCGATCACCGGCCCGACACTGACAGTGATCTCGCCCGGCTTTTTGAGAAAGGCATTGCGCCGCCAGAACTCACCGGCATTGTGCGCGACCGGTATCACCGGCGTTGAGGTCTGCGTCGCAAGCCAGGCACCGCCGAGCTTGTAACGATGCGTCTGCCCAACCGGCACTCGGGTTCCTTCTGGAAAAACCACGATCGAGTAGCCATCCTGCAGGCGATCCCGCCCTTGCTCAACCACTTGCTCGAGTGCATCCTTACCGGCGGAACGGTCGATGGCGATCATCTCAAGTTGTGCCAAGCCCCAGCCTAGAAACGGCACCTTCAACAACTCCTTCTTGAGCACGAAGCTGAGCTTTGGGAAGATTTTCTGCAAACCCATGGTTTCCCAGGCCGATTGATGCTTGGATAGCACCACGACCGGCCGGGACGGGATATTCTCCTTGCCCAATACCCTGAAGCGAATGCCCAGCAGGTGCCACACGAACCACAAGACGACATGCGCCCATGAGGAGATGATGCGATGGCGCGTATCGGGCGGCAGAAAGAAGGTGAGCCAACCGAAAGTGACATAAGGCGGCGTTACGATCAACATCAAGAGCGCGAATAAAGAAGAGCGAATCCAGTTCATATCGTCGGTATTCAGCGAATCAGGTCGGCAACGAGCGTGGCCAGGTCCGGATAAATCCGTGTATCGGAGGGCAGATCCGGATCGTCTTTCGTTTTCAGCCCTTTCCCGGTGAGCACGAGATAAGGCTCGCAGCCAACCGCGATACCGGCCTGCAGATCACGCAGGCTGTCGCCAACCACCGGCACACCGGTCAGATTGACGTTGAAGCGCTCCGCGATCTGAATGAACATGCCGGGCTTGGGCTTGCGGCAGTCGCAGGTCGAGTCTGCCGGATGCGGGCAAAAGAAAATGGCATCCAGCCGACCGCCCACCTGCGCGAGACTCTTCACCATTTTGTCATTGATGGCGTTGAGGGTATCCATACCGAAAAGGCCACGGCCGACACCCGACTGATTGGAGGCGACGACCACCCGCCACCCCCACTGGTTGAGGTGGGCGATGGCCTCGAGCGAACCCTCGATCGGCTTCCACTCGTCCGGCGACTTGATGAACTGATCCGAGTCGTGATTGATCACTCCGTCTCGGTCGAGAATGATGAGTTTCACTTCGAGCTCCTCCCGGCAAAGAACACCGAACCGCGCACTGGATCATCCCTCATGAAGACAGGCGCGAGATATCGGCGACGCCGTTCATCAAGCCCGCCAGCATCCCCAACAGGGCAAGCCGGTTCTGGCGTGTCAGCGGCTCGTCGGCCATGACCATCACGTTATCGAAGAAACTATCGACTGCCTCGCGCAAGCCCGCGAGCTCTCTCAGGGCTTCGGTGTAGTTCTCGTTGGCGATGTGCGACCGCAGCAGCGGTGCGATAGCCACCACCTCGTGGAAGAGCCGCTTTTCGACAGCTTCCTGCAACAAGGCGACATCCGGCTCGCCGGACTCTACCCCGGACTTCTTGAGAATGTTGCCGATACGCTTGTTGGCGGCCGCCAGGGCTTCGGCCTCGGGCATGGTCGAGAAACTGCGAACCGCGTCCAGCCTCGCCGGCACCAGGTCGATCCGCACCGGGCGCAGCGCGAGCACCGCGTCGATCACGTCGGCCGCATGGCCGCCGTCACGCAAAAGATTACGCAGACGCTCGAACATGAAATCCAGCAGACGCTCCTGGAAACCCTCAGCGTCGAGCGCAGCCGCGTCGAAGCCGGCTGCTGCATCGGCCACGAGCTGGCGCAGATCCAATGGCAGCGGGCTCTCCATCAGAATGCGCAGCACACCAAGGGCGGCACGGCGCAGACCGAAGGGGTCTTTGTCCCCGGTGGGCAACTGCCCGATACCGAAGAAGCCCACCAGCGCCTCGAGCTTGTCGGCCAGCGCCACCGCACACGCAACGTTGCCCTGCGGCAGCCGGTCGCCGGCGAAACGCGGCAGGTAATGAGCCGCGATCGCCTCCGCGACAACTTGCGGCTCACCATCGTGCTGTGCGTAATAGCGTCCCATGACACCTTGCAGCTCCGGGAATTCCCCCACCATCTCGGTCACCAGATCCGCCTTGGCCAGGCGTGCGGCACGGGTCGCGCCCGGCTGATCGGCATTGAGCCGACCGGCAATCGTGCCCGCGAGGCGTTCGAGGCGGGCAACCCGCTCGAGCTGGCTGCCAAGCCGGTTGTGATAGACCACGTTGGCCAGGCGCGGCAACCGGCTGTCTAGGCTGTTTCTGCGGTCCTGTTCGTAGAAGAAGCGCGCATCCGCAAGCCGTGGACGCACGACACGCTGGTTGCCGGTGACAATGCGGCTCGGGTCGGCGACACGCATGTTCGACACGATCAGGAAGCGGTTCAGCAGCGTGCCTGTCTCGTCGAACAGCGGAAAGTACTTCTGGTTGGCGCGCATGGTCAGGATCAGGCACTCCTGAGGCACCGCAAGGTATTCGGCCTCGAACTCGCCGACATACACAGTCGGGTGCTCGACCAGCGCGGCGACTTCGTCGAGCAGATCAGCGTAATCGCCCAGGCCGGCGCCCAGGCGCGCGGCTTCGGTGGTCAACTGCCGCTCGATGTCGGCTCGACGTTCATCGAAATTCGGCACCACCTTGCCCTCGGCAAGCAGCGTCGGCTCATAGGCCTCGGCGGTCGCCAGCTCGATCTCGCCGCGACTCATGAAGCGGTGCCCCATCGTCACCCGCCCGGCGTCCAGGCCAAGCACACTCCCCGGCACCACGCGCGGCCCGTGCAACATGACCAGCTTGTGCACCGGTCGCACGAAGAGCACATCGCTGCTCCCCCAGCGCATGAGCCTGGGAATGGGCAGCGCCTTGACGGCGGCATTGACGATCTCGGTCAGCACCTCGTCCAGACGCGCGCCATCCTCGGCGCGCGTGTAGAAGAGCGCCTCGCCCTTGCCGTCCATGCGGCGTTCGAAACGGGCGACCATTTCGGCGCCGATGCCTCGGGCAGAGAGCTTCTTGAGCAGCGCCGGGGTGGGCTGGCCAGAGGCGTCGAGCGCCACCTGCACCGGCATGATTTTTTCGCTCACTTCGCGCGAGGCGGCCTGCTCCAGCACCGCATCCACCGTGACCGCGAGGCGACGCGGCGCGGCGAAGCTCCGCATCGGCCCGTTCGCTTCGGCGAGTCCGCGCTCGCGAAGCCCGGCAACGATGGTGTCTGCAAACACACGGCCCAGACGCGGCAGAGCCTTGGGCGGAAGTTCCTCGGTCAGCAGTTCGACCAGTAGCGTCGCCTTGTTCATTGCACCACCTCCCCGCTTTGCTGACCACGGAGCAGGGGAAAGCCCAACGCCTCGCGCGATTCGTAATAGGCCTGCGCCACCGCCCGCGAGAGCGCCCGGATGCGGCCGATGTAGGCGGCCCGCTCGGTCACCGAGATCGCGCCGCGCGCATCGAGCAGGTTGAAGGCATGACCCGCCTTGAGCACCATCTCATAGGCGGGCAGCGCGACGCCGGCCTCGGTCAGACGCTTGGCCTCTGCCTCGCAGTTGCGGAAGTAATCGAAGAGAAAATCCACGTTTGCCAGTTCGAAGTTGTAGCGCGACTGCTCGACCTCGTTCT
>CAYTAY010000029.1:2044-21722 GCA_964435845.1 uncultured Azoarcus sp. | reverse complement strand
CCGGACGAACCGGTCACTGCGATGATGGGGTGTTTCGAGGACATGGCGATCTCAGCGAGCGGAGCTGATGTGCGAGCGTTCGCCGCTGAAGTAGCGTTTAGCCGCGGTCACGAGCACATGAACCTCCATTGGGGAAAGCTCGGGGAAGTCCTCGTGCAGCGCGCGATAGGCAAGGTGGTCCATTGTGCCGTGCCCCCAGCTGTTGTCGGGGTCGAAAAACGGTCGTATGCGCTCAATGGCATCCTCGAACACCGAGCGCACTGCGTGGCATTGCCGTCGGTCATCGGTGCTGCCAGCGGTATTGTTTGGATCTTCGGTTTGCATGGTGAGGGATTCGCAGTTTGTTGTCGTTGGTCTGGTCGCTTCAGGAGCGGGCGCTGACCCAGCTCCGCCAGTCTCCCAGCAGGGTCGGGTTCGTGGCTGCGATCACCCCGCGCTTGACGGCAGGGTCCGCCAACAGGGAACTGCCGTCGAGTGCTGCCGACTCGCCGCCGGCTTCGGACAGGATCAGGTGTCCTGCAGAATAGTCCCACAGCATTTGTCCGCCATGCAGGTAGATGTCCAGGCGACCGGCGGCAACGAAACACCATTCCAGTGCGCTCGATCCGAAATTGCGCTGGGAGTAATAGGGGGGGCGAACCGCGAGTTCGTCGGCGATCCGATTGGAAATCCGCTTGAAGTCTATGCCCGCGACAGCATCCGCCAGATGTCTGGCTGGTTCGCGCAGTGGCAGCTCGACACCATTGAGAAAGGCCCCGGCGCCCTTGGCTGCGTAAAAGGATTCGTCGGTGACCGGGTTATAGACCACGCCGAAGCGCGGTTCTTGATCGACCAGGTAGGCGATGGAAACAGCGAAGAACGGAATGCCGCTGGCGAAGTTCGTGGTGCCGTCGATGGGGTCGATGCACCACAAGCCCTTGGCGCCCTCCTGCCATGTGTGCGCCTGCTCTTCGTGGGTCATCTCCTCGCCGAGCACCGGACCTGGCAGCAGTTTGGGCAACGCCTCGCAGAATCGTTGCTGTGACTCGATGTCGGCTTCCGTGAACAGCGATCCGTCGGCTTTGCGGTTACGCGCAGTTTTCAGGTAGCGCGGGAGGATGGTGTCGCGGGCGACGTCGCGCACCAGCGATTCGAGGGCGCGGGCGCGGGCGAGGCGATGGGCAGCGGTGGGCACGTCAAGCTTCCCGCCACTTGATTGAACAACCGATGCCGGTGAGCTGCTCCTCCGGGCCGCGCCCGGTCTCGGCGACCTGACGCATGGCCTCGAAAAGATCACGTCTCGCGTCCGGGGCGGCAGGGCTGCGTCCCGATGCATCCAGGCGCCCCCGGTATTGAAGCTGCAGGTCGGCATTGAAACCGAAGAAATCGGGGGTACATACTGCACCGAAGGCGCGCGCGACCTGCTGCGTCTCGTCCATCACGTAGGGGAACGGAAAATCGAGCCGTTTCGCGATCGCGACCATCTCGTCCCAACCGTCTTCGGGGTATACCGCGGGGTCGTTGGCCATGATCGCGATGCTGCCGATGCCCAGGGAGGCAAGTTCGCGCGTGTCGCGGAGGATGCGATCGATGATCGCCTTGACGTAGGGGCAGTGATTGCAGATGAACATCACCAGCAGCCCGTTGGGGCCGCGTGCCGACGCAAGCGAGTGACGTCCGCCGTCGGTGCCAGGCAGGTCGAAGTCCGGCGCCGGCCAGCCGAAATTGCAGATGGGAGTAGTGGTTGCAACCATGTCGGAGCTCCGCTATTTGTGGCAGGGATATGATAGCCCGGAACCCTGCGGCATTGCGGGACTGCGTCGTGGAGGAGAGAATCATGCTGATTCAGGAATGCAAGAGGTCCGGGTGGCATGAGTGCTCCGCGTTTTTTCTGTGACGAGGCGATTCCCTGTTCAGGCGAGCTTATCCTGCCCGAACGGATCGCGCATCATGCCGTGCGCGTGCTGCGGATGGACGATGGCGCGCCCCTGGTTTTGTTCGACGGCAGCGGCGTGGAGGTGCGCGCGACGCTGATGCGCCGGGAGCGCAGCTGGTTGGCGCGGCTCGAGACTGTCGCGCAGGTGTCGCGGGAGTCTTCGCTGGAGGTCGTGCTGGTCCAGGCGCTGGCAGCGGCCGACAAGATGGACTGGGTGGTGCAGAAGGCAGTCGAACTCGGAGTCAGGGCCATCCAGCCGGTGCGTGCAGCGCGTTCGGTGCTGCGTCTGAGCGGGGAGCGGGCGGACAAGCGTTTGCTGCACTGGCAGCAGGTGGCCGTATCGGCCTGCGAACAAAGTGGCCGCAACCGGGTGCCGGATGTCCGCCCGATTCTCGACCTCGAGGCCTATCTCGTCTGCAGCCAGGAAGCCGAGCGTCGCCTCGTACTCGAGCCGCTTGGCGGGGTCAGCCTGACGAGCCTGGAGGCGCCGTCTGGCCCGATGCATTTTCTGGTCGGACCGGAAGGGGGGTGGAGCGCAGAGGAATCGGCAGCCTGCCATGCCGCTGGTTGCGTGGGCGTCACGCTCGGGCCTCGGGTCTTGCGGACCGAGACGGCCGGACTTGCCGCAGTTGCGGCGATGCAGATACTTTGGGGCGATTTCTAGCGGTCATTCTGACGCGGCCGGTCCGGTTCAATGCATGCCGATCAAGTGGTTGGAGGGTGGAACGTGTTCGAATCAGCCGAAGTAGGTCACAGTGTCACCAAGGCAGAGTATGACGCTGCCCTGCCGGATCTTCGCGCGGGTTTGCTGGATGCCCAGTTCGAGATGCTCGAGAAGGGCCGCTTTTCGGTCGTGGTGCTGATCAACGGGGTCGACGGCGCAGGCAAGGGCGAGACGGTCAACCTGCTCAACGAATGGATGGACCAGCGCCATATCGAAGCTTGGGCCTTCGATTTGCCCTCCACCGAGGAGGCGGAACGTCCCTGCGTTTGGCGTTTCTGGCGGGCGCTGCCGCCCAAAGGCAAGATCGGGGTGCTGTTCGGCAACTGGTACACGGACCCGATCGAAGGGCGAGTGCAAAAGCGACTCGACGGCTCTGGTTTCGATCAGATGCTCGGCCAGTTAAATCGTCTCGAGCGCATGCTGGTCAACGAGGGTGTGTTGCTGGTCAAACTCTGGTTTCATCTCGGCAAAAAGGCGCAAAAACAGCGCTTCAAGGCACTGGAGAGCGACCCCAAGACACGCTGGCGCGTCACCGAGCGGGACTGGCGCTACTACAAGCTCTATGACCGTTATCGTGAAGCGGCCGAGCAGGTGTTGCGCAGGACGAGCACTGGCGAGGCGCCCTGGATCGTCGTCGATGGCTCGGACGAACGCTACCGGGCGCTGTTCGTGGGGCGAACCCTGCTCGGCGCGATCCGTCGCCGTCTCGAGGCCGATGAGCGCCATTTTCAGCCAAGGCAGAGCGCGCCGGCGCTGACCGAAGTGCTGGACGACCGGAATTTTCTCAACACCCTGGAGCTCGACCAGCCCCTCGGCAAACATGCTTACCAGGAGCTGCTTGAGGTCATGCAGGGGCGTTTGGCCACGCTTACGCGCGACAAGGCGTTTCGCGACCGTTCGCTCATCCTGGTGTTCGAGGGGAACGACGCCGCCGGAAAAGATGGCGCGATCCGCCGTGTGACTGCCGCCATGGACATTCGTCACTACCGGGTCATCCCGATCGGCGCGCCGACCGCCGAAGAGCTGGCGTATCCCTATCTTTGGCGTTTCTGGCGACAGGTTCCAGGACGGGGGCGGGCGGCGATCTTCGACCGGTCCTGGTACGGACGGGTGCTCGTCGAGCGGGTCGAGGGTCTTTGCCACGAAGCCGACTGGATGCGCGCCTACTCGGAGATCAACGATTTCGAGGACGCGTTGACTACAGCGGGTGCTGTTGTCGTCAAGTTTTGGCTGGCAATCAGCAAGGACGAGCAGATGGCACGCTTCCGGGCGCGCGAGGTGTTACCGCACAAGCGTTTCAAGATCACCGAGGAGGACTGGCGTAATCGCGACAAGTGGGAGGATTACGAACTCGCGGTATGCGACATGGTGGACCGCACGAGCACCGAGATCTCGCCCTGGACCATGGTCGAGGCTGACAACAAGCGGCATGCGCGCATCAAGATCCTGCGCACGATCTGCGAGCGTCTAGAGGCCAGCCTCGGACGTTGAGATTCGGTGCTACGTAGCCGTCGGTAAGCGCGTGCCTTCAGCCCGATAGCGAGTGGGCTAGAATGTGAATATTACCGTCAGCCTGTCCTAGAGCCCAGTTTCGCGACCCATTCACAACATGCACAACGTCGAGAAGGAATCCACCGAGCAATTCGTCGCCTGGGTCAGGGGCGCGGCGCCTTACGTCCATGCCTTCAGAGGCAAGACCTTCGTCATCGGTTTTGGCGGGGAGGTCGCGAGCGGAGAGCGTGCCGAGCGTCTGGCCTACGATTGCAACTTGCTCGTTGCCCTGGGAATCAGGCTGGTGCTGGTGCATGGTGCCCGCCCCCAGATCGAGGCAGAAATGGCTTTGCGCAAGCTGGAGCCGATCTACCACCATGGTCTGCGCGTAACCGACGCGCCTGCGCTGGAATGCGTCAAGGCTGCCATGGCGGTGACTCGCCTGGAACTGGAGGCAAGACTGTCGCAGGGCCTGCCCAACACGCCGATGGCCGGCAGCTACATGCGGGTGACGGGCGGTAACTTCATTACCGCGAGGCCGGTCGGCGTGGTCGATGGGGTCGACTATCAATACACCGGCGCGGTGCGCAAGATCATTGCCGACGAGATCCGTGCGGATCTCGAACAGAACAACGTGGTGCTGGTGTCGCCGCTGGGCGTATCGCCTGCCGGAGAGATCTTCAACCTCAGCATGGAAGAGGTCGCCGAGGCGGTTGCAGTCGCGCTCAAGGCGGAGAAGCTGATCTACCTGTGTGATGCACCGGGTTTGCTCGACGAAGCGGGCGAACTGCTCGGCTCGGTCACCGCAGACGAGGCCGAGCGCATGTTCGAAGACGGCAAGGGCCTGACCGAGGATCTGCATCTTTTCCTGCCGTACTCGATCCGGGCGGTCAGACGTGGCGTGTCGCGTGCGCACCTGATCGACTACGACAAGGATGGCGGGTTGCTGCTGGAGTTCTTCACCCATGCCGGGGTGGGCACCATCATCTCGCGCGACCCGTTGTTCCGGTTGCGTGAAGCCACCTTCGAGGATGTCGGCGCACTGGTGGCCCTGATCTCGCCGATGGAACTGGACGGCTCCCTGGTGCGACGTGGGCGGGAACTGCTCGAGCAGGAGATCGACCGCTTCACCCTCGTCGAGCATGATGGCGTGCTGGTCGGCTGTGCCGCGCTCTACCCGTTCAGCGATGAACGCGCTGCCGAACTCGCCTGCCTCGCAGTGACGCCGGAGTATCGCCGCTCTGGCCTGGGCGATCAGTTGCTCCGGCGTATCGAGCAGCGGGCGCGCATGCAGCGGCTGGAGCGTCTCTTCGTGCTCACGACGCGCACCGCGCACTGGTTCAGGGAGCGTGGTTTCGTCGAGATCGGCACCGAGGCGCTGCCTCGGGAAAAACGCGAACTTTACAACTATCAACGCCGTTCCAAGGTGTTCACCAAGTCGCTATGAGCACCTTGGCCGATCCGCCTATTGATTCACCCTTCGGACGAGAGGGGCGGCGGCTTATTGGTCGGTTTCCAGGGCCGGCGGGGCAGCATGGTCGAATCAGCATGGTGCTGATCACGGCTGTACTGGTGGCGGTGATCTCCGTCGCCCTGGTGCTGTTCGCGCGGTCGGTGGGTGGCATGACCGCGGCAGTCGGCGTCGCCCTTCTGGTCGGTGGCGTTGCGGGCCTCCTGACGTACCGGCACATGAAAGCGCGGGGATGCCTGCGAGAGGCTTCGCGGTCGATGATCTCGGGGCGCCTGGATCTGCTGGAGCAGGAGTTGCCTATGCTCGATATGCGCCACCCGGAACCGGCTTCTGCGGAAATGCTTGAGCGAATGAATGCCGCGGTCGAGCGTGCCGACCTGCTGCGGCGCATCGCCGATGGGATGCACGATCTCGAAGCTTTGTTTCACAAGGACGGTCGGCTGATGTGGATCAGTCCTTCGGTCAAAGCTTTCACCGGGTATTCTCCCGAAGATTGCGCCACGGCCAAAGATCCTATTGCGTTGCTGGTTCACGAACTCGACCTGGGGTTCTGCAAGGGAGCGATCCGCAGGGCTGAGGAACGATCCGGCGAGGAGGTCGAGTCCTTCGAGATGCGCTTGGAGCACCGCGACGGCGTGGTTCGCTGGGTGGCCTGCCAGTGGCGGCGCATGGAGCGCGACGGCGAGCCTGTAGGCCTGCGCATGTCAGCGCAGGACGTTCAGGATCGCAAGGAGGCGGAGTATCGGCTGCTCGAAACCGTTACGGAGCTTCGCCGTTCGCGGGCGCTCAGCGAGCATTACCTCGCGCGAAGCAATGACGAGCGGATGCGCCTCACCGCTTTGCTGGACGCGATCCGCCTCGGCATCCTCTTCATGGATCGGGATCACCGCGTGCTCTATGTCAACCGGCCGGCGCTCGAGATCTGGGGCTTCCGGCCTGACGAAAATCTGATCGGCGTCCGAGACGTAGTGCTGCAGAGCCGGATCGCGCCCCTGCTGCAGTCGCCCGAAGCCTACTTCCGCCATGCCGCAGATGTCCTGTCGGGCAAGCACGATGGCGCTGCCGTCGAGGTGCATCTCAAGGATGGTCGTGTGGTCACCGAAATGTCGGCGGTCGTCGGCAAGGGTGTGGACGGGCGCGGCTTGGGCCGGGTGTGGATTTACGAGGATGTCACCGCGCAACGCGAGATTGCGCATCGTCTGGTCGAGCTGGCCGAACGGGATCCGCTTACCGATCTCTTCAATCGACGGCGCTTTCATGAAGAACTCGAGCGGGTGTTGGCCGACGCCAGTCGTCGTGAATTCGAGGTTGGTCTTCTGATCTTCGATCTGGACGGTTTCAAGCCGATCAATGACGCATTCGGTCATCAGGCCGGCGACGACGTGCTGGTGACGATAGCCCGCAGGGTCGGCGGCATCATCCGGCGCAACGAAACCTTTTTCCGGCTGGGTGGCGATGAGTTCGCGGTGCTGGTGCCGGATGCTGAGGATGCCGGGTTGCGGGAACTCGCCCGCCGTATTGTCGAGGGTGTAGCGGCCCTGTCCTTCGAGTTCGACGGTCAGCCGGCGAGCCTGACCGCAAGCCTCGGGATCGGCGTCTTTCCGCGCCATGCCCGCGATGGCGAGAGTCTGGTCGCCGTTGCTGACGCGGCGATGTATCGTGCCAAGGAGGGGGGGCGTAACCGCTGGGTGATCGGAGAGTTGTCTCAGGGCGAATCCGATAGAATACGTCCTTCGCAAAAAGAAACCGACACCCTACGCAGAGAGGATTGAATTTATGGCTCGCATGGTCAATTGCGTCAAACTCGGTCGTGAGGCCGAGGCGCTCGACTTCCCGCCGGTGCCTGGCGCGCTGGGCAAGCGCATCTTCGAAAACGTCTCCAAGGAGGCTTGGCAGCAGTGGGTCAAGTACCAGACCATGCTGATCAACGAAAACCGCCTCAATCTCATGGACGCGCGGGCGCGCAAGTATCTTGCCGAACAGATGGAGAAGCACTTTTTCGGTGACGGGGCCGATCAGGTGAGCGGTTACGTTCCGCCCGCCGAGTGAAGAAAAGCTTTCCCCCCCCCAAGACAAACCCGGCTTTTGCCGGGTTTGTCTTGGGGGGGGCTTCGAGTGATCGTTGCCCGGGTGTCGTCAGCGTTTTGCGGCGATCTGCTGCTCGACTTCGTCGATGCTCTCGTGGCGCACGTCGCGCCCTTTCACCAGATAGACTACCTGCTCCGCGATATTGGTGGCGTGGTCACCGACACGCTCGATCGACTTCGCGATGAACAGCACATTGAGTGAGTGCGTGATCAGCCGCGGGTCTTCCATCATAAAGGTTGCGAGCTGGCGCACGATACCCTTGAAGATGGCGTCCACCTCCTCGTCCTGCCGCATGATCGTCGTGGATCCGCTGGGGTCGCGACGAACAAAGGCATCGAGTGCGCTGCGCAGCATGCTCACCGCCTGCGCGCAGACATGATGCAGTTCCACTTTCGGTACGAACTTCGACTCGCTCTCGATGATCGGACGCGCCGCCTTGGCGATCTTCTTGGCTTCGTCGCCGACGCGCTCCAGGTCGGAGACGATCTGCCGTACGCTGAGCAGCAGGCGCAGATCCACGGCCGCCGGCGCATGACGCACGATCATCTGCGTTGAGGTATCGTCTATTACGACCTCTTCGCGGTTGATCGCCTTCTCAATGCGGAGGACCTCTTCGACCAGTTCCATATCATTGGTCGCCAGTGCCTGCATCGCCCGCTCTACCTGCTGGCAGACGACTTCGCCGAGCATGAGGAGACGTTTCTGCAAAGCGTCGAGTTCGGTGTCGAAGGGCGAATAGGTGTGCTTGGTCATCTTCATGTTCATTGGCGGAGGGGATCACTAAGGTATGCAGCCTAGCAGCGCAATGTGACGTTTACGTTTCAGTCGGTGCAGCGCGATGCTAGGGAAACACTGATTTATTCCCACCGTTCGGGCTGAGCCTGTCGAAACCCTTGATTTTCGGAGGAATGCCCTTCGACAAGGCTCTCCTGAGCGCAGCCGAAGGGCTCTAGGGCGAACGGATTCGATCAGTGTTTCCCTAGCGTTTTGCCACCATTCTCTCGACACCGCCCGGCGTGGCGAGCAACAGGATGTCCGCGCCACGGTGTGCGAACAACCCGTTGGCGACGACCCCGACGATCTGGTTGATCTCCGTCTCCAGCCGTTGGGGGTCGGCAATGCGCAGGCCGTGCACATCCAGGATGAGGTTGCCGTTGTCGGTTACGAAGCCCTCGCGTAGCACCGGCCGACCGCCAAGCCGGGTCAGCGCGCGTTCGACATGGGCTCGGGCCATGGGCAACACTTCCACTGGCAGCGGGAAGACACCCAGGCACTCGACGCGCTTGCTCGCATCACAAATGCAGACGAAGCGTGTCGCGACTGCAGCGACGATCTTCTCGCGCGTGAGCGCGCCACCGCCACCCTTGATCATCGCGAAACCGCTGTCGATTTCGTCGGCGCCGTCGACATACACCGGCAGATCGCTAACCTCATTGAGGTCGAGCAGTGGAATGCCGAGCGCCTGGAGCCGGACGCTGCTGGCCTCGGAACTGGACACCGCCCCGGCGATGCGGCCGCGAATCGTGTCGAGGCCGTCGATGAAGTGATTCACGGTCGAACCGGTGCCGACACCGATGACGGCGCCCTCGGGCACGTATTGGAGGGCGACGAGTGCTGCGGCTTTCTTGAGTTCGTCCTGAGTCATGGGACAGTTTCCGGCAGATGAAAGTGGGTGCGGGGGTTTAGATCAGGCCGTCGAAAGGTTGGACCAGCACCTGCTGGCCGGGCTCGACGTCGCCGGACTCCTCCGCCAGCACCACGAAGCAGTTGGCATCCGACATCGACTTGAGAATACCCGCCCCCTGGGCGCCGGTGAGGGAAACCCGTCGGTTATTTTCGCCGAGTTCGAGCCGGCCGCGCAGGAATTCACGTCGTCCCGGTCGCTTGCGGATGGCGTCGGTGCAGATTGCGGGGATGAGAATTGGTTCTGGTAATGGGGTGAGTCCGCCCAGATGGAGCAGTGCGTCACGGACGAACTGGCAAAAGGTCACCAGTACCGCCACCGGATTGCCGGGCAGGCCGAACATCCAGGCCTTGCCGATCCGTCCGAAGGCCATCGGCCGACCGGGTTTGATGGCGAGCTTCCAGAACTCGACCTGGCCGAGACGGTTGACCAGCTCGCGTATGAAGTCGGCTTCGCCGACCGAGACGCCGCCACTGGTCAGGACGACGTCGGCGGTTGCCGCGGCGGCGCGGAAGGCGCGTTCGAGGCTTGCCGGCTCGTCCCGGATCACGCCCATGTCGATGAGCTCGCAGTCAAGGCGGCGGAGTACGCCGAAGAGCGTGTAGCGATTGCTGTCATAGACCTGCCCCGGACCGAGCGGGCGACCGATCGAGGCGATCTCGTCGCCGGTCGAGAAGAAAGCGACCCGCAGGCGCCGCCTGACCGAGACTTCCGCGATGCCCAGCGATGCGATGAGCCCGAGTTCAGCGGGGCCACAACGTCGACCGGCAGCAATGGCCACACCGCCCAGGGCGAGATCCTCGCCCGCGCGGCGCAGGTGCTGCCCCTTGCGCTGACCTGCGGCGATGATCACCGCTTCGTCCTCCTGGCGAGTCTCCTCCTGCGGTACGATGGTGTCGGCCCCGCGCGGGATCGTCGCGCCGGTCATGATGCGTATCGCCTGGCCGGGGCCGGTCATGCCGGAAAACGGCTTGCCGGCGAAAGCGGTACCGACGACCTTCAGCCGGCTTTCGCCGTTTGCCGAGAGATCGTCGGCGCGGACCGCATAACCGTCCATCGCCGAGTTGTCATGCGCTGGTACATTGAAAGGAGCCATGACGTCCTCGGCCAGAATTCGGTCGAGCGCGTCGCGCACCGCGACCTGCTCCCAGCCCTGAACCGGTTCGATCTGGCCGAAGATCAGTTCGCGGGCCTCTGCGACCGTGAGCATTGAGCTGGCTTTCGAGGGCGCGGGTGACGGGTTCATGTGCAATCCTGTGCGTGACGATAATCCTCTGCGCGATTATAGCCGTATGCATGGCGTGCTCGTCGGCGCGCGGGTAGACTCGGCGCTCCGGTGGAGAAGCCGCCTCGATGTTCAGCCTTTTCCATGACGCTTTCGCTCGGAAATGCAAAGGGGTGGTCGCCCACCCCTTTTCAGCACCGTGTATTTCGCCGCTATCAGCGAAGGCCCGCAGCGTAGTCGGCCACCGCGCGCATTTCGGCGTCGGTCATCTTCAGTGCGATGTCGCGCATCATTTCGTTGGGGTCGTTCTGGCGCAGACCTTCACGGAAAGCCTGCAGCTGTTCCAGGGTGTATTGGGAGAACTGGCCGGAGATCCGCGGGTATTCGGCGGGTACGCCGGCGCCGGTCGGGCCATGGCAGGCGGCACAGGCAGGTACGCCCTTGGACGCGATGCCTGCGCGCCAGATCTGCTGGCCAAGCTCGATGGTGTCGAGGTTGGTGGCCGACTCGGGCTTGAGTTCCTGGACGGCGTAGTACTCGGCCAGCGCGCGCTTGGTTTCGACATCGGGCACCATGACGATCATGCCGTTCATGACCGCGTTGACCCGTGCCGGCGGCGCACCGTCGATCGAGCTGTAATCGCGCATCTGCTTGAAGAGGTACTCTGGGATCTGGCCGGCGAGCTTCGGATTTTCCGGCAGTGCGCTGTTGCCATCGATGCCGTGACACGCCGCGCAGACGGTTTCGGCGAGCTGTTTGGCAGTGGCTTCGGCGGAGGCGTGGGCCTGGAAGCTGCCGACAAGCAGCAGCGAAAGCAACAGGGAACGCTTGATCATAGTGTCCTCGGAAAAGCCGTGAGCGGTTGTCTTAAACTTGATATTCTATAACAAGAAGCTCTTTTTGCACGACGCGATCGGGCTTTTTCTCCCCCGTCCATGCCCATCGCACGCCTTTTCGAATGCCTATCTTCCGCAATGCACAATTCGAGATCTCGATTGCCAACAATCGTGATCTGCCGCCCGCCTCCGCCGCGGAGATCGCCTTTGCCGGCCGTTCCAACGCCGGCAAGTCCAGCGCGATCAACACGCTCGCCGGGCACACCCGACTGGCCTTCGTGTCGAAGACGCCCGGGCGCACTCAGTTGATCAACTTCTTTCGTCTGAACTGTGGCGCCGCACTGGTCGATCTGCCGGGCTACGGTTACGCCAAGGTCCCCGAGGCGATACGCAAGCAGTGGCAGGGACTGCTCGAACGCTACCTGCGCACCCGGGAGAACCTCATCGGCCTGGTGCTCATCATGGATAGTCGCCATCCGTTGACGCCGCTTGACCGCCAGATGATCGACTGGTTTGCGCCCACCGGCAGACCGATCCACATTCTGCTGACCAAGAGCGACAAACTCTCGCGCAACCAGGCCTCGGCTTCGCTCGCATCGGTGCGGCGAGAGTTGTCGGCGTTGGAGGGGCAGGTGAGCGCCCAACTCTTCTCCAGTCTCAAGAAGACGGGTGCGGACGAAGTCGAGCAGGTGGTGGCTCACTGGCTGGGGCTGGAGCACGCCCAGCCAGTGAGCGGGTCTGAAAAGAAAGACCCCGAGCCAAAGGGGAAGAAAGACCCGGGGTCGAACGCCTTTACATGAAGGCTCCCGCTCAGGGAGGGAAAGCGGGGGATGGTCACCCATCCAGCCGTTGAGAGTGATCAAGGACGATTTGGTTCCCGACGTGTTTGAATGCCCCGATAACACTGAAACACGAACGAACTCAGGAGTGCTGATGAGACCGACTGGTGCCTTTTCTTCCACCCGCATGCGCAGGATGCGCCGCGACGACTTCTCGCGCAGGTTGATGCGCGAATCGACACTGTCCGCAGACGATCTGATCTACCCGGTGTTCGTACTCGAAGGACAGTCGCGCACCGAAGTCGTGACATCGATGCCCGGCGTGGAGCGGGTTACGCTCGATCGACTGCTGCCGGTGGCCGAGCAGGCGCTCGAACTGGGTGTGCCCGCGCTGGCGCTTTTCCCGGTCATCGATGCTGCGGGCAAGACGCCGGGGGCCGAGGAGGCCTGGAATCCCGGAGGCCTGGTGCCGCGGGTGGTGAGCGAATTGAAGCGCCGCTTCCCCGAGCTTGGCGTGATCACCGACGTCGCACTCGACCCCTACACCAGTCATGGCCAGGACGGACTCATCGATCCGGATGATCCGCGCGGCTATGTGCTCAACGACGAGACCCTCGAGGCGCTTGCCAGGCAGGCGCGTTGCCATGCCGAGGCGGGTGCCGACGTAGTGGCGCCCTCCGACATGATGGATGGCCGGGTCGCCCGCATCCGCGCCGAACTCGACGACGGTGGCTTCATCCACACCCGTATCCTCGCCTACTCGGCCAAGTACGCGTCCAGCTTCTACGGACCTTTCCGTGATGCCGTTGGCTCTGCCGCGAATCTCGCGGGGGGAGACAAATACACCTACCAGATGGATCCGGCCAACAGCGACGAAGCGATCCGCGAGGTAGCACTCGACATCGCCGAAGGCGCGGACATGTTCATGGTCAAGCCCGGTATGCCGTACCTCGACATCGTGCGCCGGGTGAAGAGCGAGCTTGGGGTGCCGACCTACGTCTATCAGGTGAGCGGCGAGTACGCGATGCTGCGCGCCGCGATTGTCAACGGTTGGCTCGCAGAGCGGGCCTGCATCATGGAGGCGTTGCTCGCGTTCAAGCGCGCCGGTGCCGATGGCATCCTGACCTATTTTGCGCTGGATGCCGCGCGCTGGCTGAAGGGCAAAGCCTGACCGGTCAGCGCCACACCTTGCCGATGGCGCGGCGCAGGTCGAGTATCGAGTCCAGTTTGAGATCCACGTAGGATGGTTGGCCGAGATTGCGGCCGATCAGCACCGTCTTCATGCCCAGGCGTTTGGCGGTGCGCAGGTTTTCGGTGCTATCTTCGACCAGAATGCAGCGCCCCGGGTGCAGCCGTTGGTCGTGCAGTAGATGACGGTAGGCGCGGATGCCCGGTTTGGGGTGGTAGCGCATGGATTCGATGCCGTAGATCTCCGAGAAGTAGCGGCGCACGCCCATGGCGCTGACGACCGCGCGAACGTATTCGCCGGGTCCATTCGAGAAGACGATCTTGCGCCCGGGCAGGCCACGCAGCATCCCGCGCACGGCGCGGTCGAAGACCATCATCTTGTGCAGTTTTTCGAAGCGGTGCGTTTCGCGCAGGAAGTGGTCCCGGTCGGTGCCGTGATGCCTTACCAGACCCAGCAGAGTCGCGCCGTAGCGTTGCCAGTATTGCATCCTGAGCGCGTTGGCCTGTTGGTGGTCTACGCCCAGGTGCTGCGCGACATACGCGGTCATGCTGCGGTTGACGTGCGGGAAAATGTGCGCACTTGCGTTGTGCAGCGTGTTGTCGAGATCGAACAGCCAGGTCATGCCCCACTCGCGCTTCATCGCGTCGTGTCTCGCGGGCTGAAGCGGATGATGTCACGCCCGTCGGCGGACTTCTTCGGCTCCGCCCGCCAGGCATGCCCCTGAACGATCTCAAAGCTGATCGCAATGCCGCCGGGTTGGCGGAGCGCGTCGAGACGGGCATGCACGGCTGCCCATTCCGCGCGACCGCTCAGGCCCCGCGGCCGCGAGCGCGAAGCATTGTTGGTGCCGGTGAGGCGCAGATCATTGAGCAGAGCATCGGCATCGGGGTAGGTGATCGTCAACATGTCCATATCCATCACCGGGTCTGCGAACCCGGCGCGAACCAGCGCGTCGCCGAGGTCGTGCATGTCTATGAAGCGGTGCACCCGGCGCCCGGCGTCGTCGCCGAAAGCCGTGCGCAGTTGCCGCAGGGTGTCCGGGCCAAGCGTCGAAAACATCAACAGGCCGCCGGTTTCGAGCACGCGGTGAGCCTCGGCGAGTGCCGGCATGGGGTCGGTCAGCCAGTTGAGCATCAGGTTGGACCACACCAGCGACACACAGCCTGTCGCCAGCGGCAAAGCCTGTGCGTCGGCGCACACTGCCGCCTGTTGAGCCCGACGCGAAAAAAGGCTTCGCAACCCGCTGCGCGGCGGCTGCGCGCGAACCAGCGCCGGCAGCGCGTAGTCGGCAAGAATGCGCTGCGCCTTCGGATAGCGTTTGCCAAGGGCCTCCTGGTCGGCACCGGTGCCGCAACCGAGGTCGAGAATGCGGCGGGGGTTGATGCGGACGTAGTCCAGGCGTTCGTCCATGCGTCGCGCAACCTCTCGGGTCAGCGGGTCGGTAGGCGCGTTGCGGAGGGCGGCGCGGCTGAAGCGGCGGCGCACCAGCTGCGGATCGAGCGCGAAATCGGGGCTCATGGGGTGGGGCTGTCGAGAGTCGGGTGTATTTGTATGGCATGATTCGGTCTCAGCCGAGCGTGAGCATGTTCCGCCATGAGTCATTCACTGTCAAACCGCGCCGTGCGCATCGCTTCGGTCTGGGGCAGGGCCCTGCTGCCACGGGCTTGTTTTCTATGCGGAGGGCTTGCAGATGGCGCACGCCTGTGTGCCGCCTGTGCCGACCAGTTGCCGGAGAGGCCGGTCGCACATTGTCCGGTCTGCGCGCTGCCCTCGGTCGACGACGTGGTCTGCGGTCGCTGCCAGCGGGAGTCGCCGGCCTTCGACAACACTATCGCAGCGTATCTCTACGTTTTCCCGGTGGACCGTATGGTACAGGCGCTCAAATACCGTGGCGACCTGTCGCTGGCGGCGTACTTCGGGCACGCGCTGTGCGAGACGCTGCCGTCTCCCGAATACGATCTCGTGGTGCCGATGCCGCTGCACGCCCGGCGGCTGCGCGAGCGTGGATTCAACCAGGCGGTGGAGATTGCGCGCCCGTTTGCCCGGTCGCACGGCCTGCGACTCGATTTGTGGTCGGTGCGTCGTGTGCTCGATACCCCTGCCCAGGCGGACTTGCCCTGGCGCGAGAGAAAGGCGAACATGCGCGGCGCCTTCGACTGCGATATCAGGCTGGACGGCCAGCGGGTGCTGATCATCGATGACGTGATGACGACTGGTGCCAGCCTGGAGGCACTGGCGCAGGTCCTGAAGGCCGCAGGCGCGATGCAGGTGGACAGCCTCATCGTCGCCCGTACCCCGTCACCCGCATGAGCTTGCCGAGAAACGCACATGTTCAACGTCGTTCTGTTTCAGCCCGAGATTCCGCCCAACACCGGCAATTCGATCCGTCTCGCCGCCAATACCGGCATTCGCCTGCATCTGGTTCGGCCGCTGGGCTTCGACCTGTCGGATCGCAACCTGGCGCGGGCCGGGCTCGACTACCACGACCTCGCGCGAGTATCGGTGCACGATGACTGGCAGACCTGTGTCGCGGCGCTGAGCGAGACACGGATATTCGCCTTCAGCGCCCGTGGCATGGTTCGCTATGACCAGACTGGTTTCCAGCCTGGGGATACCTTTGTATTCGGCCCCGAGACCAGGGGGCTGCCACAAGCGATGCTGGACGCGTTGCCGGCGGAGCAGGTGCTGCGGCTACCAATGCTGCCCTCCAACCGCAGCATCAACTTGTCGAATGCGGTCGCGATCGTGGTGTTCGAGGCATGGCGGCAGAACGGCTTCGCGGGTGGAAGCTGATAAAGGAAAGCCAGTTGGTCGCTATTCGTGGCGGGGTTCGCGTGACAGCAGCAGTTCCACCGCGTCGCGAGGGCCAATGCCGTCGCTGTGAAGCAGGGCGTCGATCGCCTCGGTGATCGGCATCTCCACGCCCTTGGTCGAGGCCAGACGCAGGGCGGCACGCGCGGTGGGGACGCCCTCCGCGACATGACCGAGCTCGGCGAGAATCGTTTGCAGGGACTTGCCCTCGGCAAGAGCAAGACCTACGCGTCGATTGCGTGACAGATCGCCGGTGCAGGTCAGGATCAGGTCGCCCATGCCGGTCAGGCCCATGAGGGTTTCCGGACGGGCGCCGAGCGCGACGCCGAGGCGGGTGATCTCAGCCAGGCCGCGGGTTATCAGGGCCGCGCGGGCGTTGAGCCCGAAGCCCATGCCATCCGAGACGCCGGACGCGATTGCGATCACGTTTTTCAGGCCGCCACCCACTTCGGCGCCGACCAGATCGGTGTTGGTGTAGATCCTGAAGCGGGGTTGGTGCAGCACCTGCAACCAGTGCTCGGCGAAAGCCCGATCAGCCGAGGCGAGCGTGACAGCGGTCGGCATGCCGGCGCCGACTTCGGCCGCGAAGCTTGGTCCGGTGAGCACACCGCAGGCGGCCTCGGAGCCGAACTCAGCGCGCACGATCTCGTGCGGCAGGCGACCCGTCTCGGCTTCGAGGCCCTTGCAGGCCCAGATCAACGGCGTGCCAGGCGCGATGTCGCGCAGCGCGCGAAGGGTTGCGCGCAGACCGGCAAGCGGCGTGACTACCAGATGAAGGCCAGCGCTACCGGCGGTTTCGGCGAAGTTGGCACTGGCACGAAGGCGGTCAGGGAAGGCGATGCCCGGCAGGTAGCGCCGATTGCTGCGCTCGGCCTCCATCGACTGTGCGGCCGCGGGGTCGCGCGCCCAAAGCGTCACGTCGTGAGCGCGCGCGAACGCCACCGCGAGCGCGGTGCCCCACGCACCTGCGCCAAAAACCGCGATCTGCACTAGCGCGGGCTCCGCCTGGCCTGAAGGATCACAAGCCCCAGACCTCGGTGATGCGGATGTAGCCCGTCTGCCCGTCTCGATGGCGCACATGCGCCCAGCCAGCCTGTGCCGGGGCGAGCAGGTCGAGCACGACGTCACGCCTGACTTCGAATGCGATGGCGGCCCCGTGCTCCGGTGCGCTGCGCACCGGAGCACGTTCCGCGGTGACCATGACGGTGCGCTGCGGACTCAGCGCAACACTCTCCAGCCAGTTCATCGCGCCGGATGTGTCGCGCACCCGCACCCATGCGCCCGACTCCACGACCACTTCCACCGGCGTGCCGGGGGCGAGGATGAATAGCGGGCGGGCGCCGGCGGATGGTGCGTCGAACAGGATCGCGTGCCGGCTGACCGAACGGTACTCGATCGCCAGGGCGGGTGCGGCGAGCAGCGCCGAAGCCAGCGCGGCGGCAGCGAGATGGGCAAGGCGCATCATCGGTTGCTTACTGGATCTTGACTTCGGCGCCGCCATTACCTGCGGCGGCCTGTTGTTGCTGAGCCTGCTGCTGTTTCTGGGCATGATAGAGCGCCTCGAAATTCACCGGCGCGAGGATGACCGGCTGGAATCCGGCACGGGTCACCGCGTCGGACACGGCTTCACGCGCATAGGGGAAGAGGATGTTCGGGCAGCCGATCATCATCACCGGCTCGATTTCCTGCTGCGGCACGTTGCGGATCTGGAAGATGCCGGACTGTGCGACTTCGACCATGAACAGGGTCTTGTCGTTGGGCAACTTGGCGGTTGCGGTGACGGTCAGGGTGACTTCGTAGATGCCTTCTTCGACGTTGTTGCCGTCGGTGCGCAACTGCACGTTGACCTGGGGGTTTTCACGCTCGAGGAAAACCTTTGGAGCATTCGGAACCTCCAAGGACAAATCCTTGACGTAGAGTTTTTCGATGGAGAAGACGGGTTGGGCTTGTTCGGTCATTGCGTACCTTGATGGCTGGTGCGGATGGAAAATGGATCGGGCTGGTGTCAGGCTGTGCCGGCAAGCAAAGAGTCGAGCTGGCCCTCGCGGTCCAGCGCGTAGAGATCGTCACAACCTCCGACATGGTAATCGCCGATGAAGATCTGGGGAACCGTTGTGCGGCCGGTCAGGCTCATCATCGCATCGCGCTGCCCGGGCTCGAGATCGATGCATATCTTCTCGATGCCGCTCACCCCCTTGCTCAGCAACAACTGCTCGGCGCGTACGCAGTAGGGGCAGACCGCGGTGGCGTACATACGGACATGCGGCGTACTCACTTGCTCTTTTCCTTCTTCTTGCGGCTGATCGGCTGGCCGGCCTTGTCCCATTCGAGCATGCCGCCGCGCAGATTGAAGACCTTCTCGAAACCCTGCTTCTTCAGCTTGGAGACCGCCGAGCCGGAGCGCATGCCGCTCGCGCAGCAGAAGATCAGCGGCCTGTCCTTGAGCTTCCTGAGCTCGTTGTCGCGGCTGGGCAGTTCCGAAAGCGGGATGTGCCGTGCGTTCGGGATGTGTCCCTGTTGATAATCGCCGATGTCGCGCACGTCGACGACCACCGCGTCCTCGCGGTTGATCAGCAATGTCGCCTCGACCGGCGAGAGTTGGGTCTCGTCTCCGGCCGAGCGCACCATGTCGACCAGCAGCCAGGTGCCTGTCACCACCGCGAGCGCGGTCCAATACCAGTTGTCCAGCAAAAAATCCACGAAATACTGCTCCGTATTGTTGAGTGATTGTTGGGGTCAGCGGGTTTCGTCTTCGGGCGGGATGTCGCAGAAGACTTCACGCATCAGCACGATCAATTGCAGCGTGCGCTTGTCGCCGACCCGGTAGTACACCCGGTTGGCGTCCTTGCGGGTTTGCAGCACGTCCTTGTCCCGCAGGATGGCGAGGTGCTGGGAAATGTTGCTCTGCGATGTGCCGACCGCATCGACGATGTCCTGGACGCACACTTCCTGGTCCCCGAGAACGCAGAGAATCTTCAGCCGAAGCGGGTGGGCTATCGCCTTGAGCGCGCGAGCCGCGGTTTCGATATGCTCGTGCTTGTCGATGAGATCGACGATGGCGTTCTGATTCACGATGCTTGAGCTTCCGGAATGGTGGTCGGCCTTGGGGCCGGCAGGATGAGATCCGTCTGAACCGGACATCACGGGACCTCGAATAATACCGCGAGGCCCATAGTATAAAATAAGCGGTTGATCGAGGCGCGAATTTATCGGGTCGCGCAAACCTTTCCGGCCCATGATCCCGGAAACCGCAGTTGACCACTCTCAATGACCTTGACTACTTTACGAGCGCTGGGATTCGTATCTTCGAATACGCTCACCCGATGGGTGAGCCCGCTACGTGCCCGATTGCACGCCCAACTGCCGTTTCTAGGATAATCCGTTTTCTTTTTGGCTTAATCACTCATCTTCCCGAGGTTTCATGTACAAGATCGTTCTGCTGCGCCATGGCGAGTCCACCTGGAA
>CAYTAY010000029.1:0-2009 GCA_964435845.1 uncultured Azoarcus sp. | reverse complement strand
CTTCACTTCGGTGCTCAAGCGTGCCAACAAGACGCTGAACATCGTGCTCGAGGAACTCGATGCGCTGTGGCTGCCGGTAGAACATTCCTGGCGCCTCAACGAGCGCCATTATGGCGCGCTGCAGGGCTTGAACAAGGCCGAGACCGCGGCCAAGTTCGGCGACGAACAGGTGCTCGTCTGGCGCCGCTCCTATGACACGCCGCCGCCGCCGCTGGAAGAGGACGACGAGCGTCTCGTCACTGACGCCCCCCGTTACGCTGCGCTCCCGAGAGGTCGTTTTCCGCGCACCGAATGTCTGAAGGACACGGTCGCACGCTTCGTGCCCTATTGGGAAACCATCATCGCTCCCAGCGTCGTCGAGGGCAAGCGGGTCCTCATCGCGGCGCACGGCAACAGCCTGCGTGCGCTGATCAAGTATCTGGACGGCGTTTCCGATGCCGACATCGTCGGCCTCAACATCCCGACTGCCCAACCGCTGGTCTATGAACTCGATGCGGATTTGCGCCCGATCCGTAGCTACTATCTTGCCGACGAGGACACGATTCGTGCTGCGGAGGCCGCGGTGGCCGGGCAAGGCGGTGCCTAGCAGCCTGTCGGGCTCGCGACGATCGCTCAAGCCCGACAGGCTGCCAAGCCTGAGCGTACTTCCTGAAGGCGCGGGCTCGTGATGAGTTCCGCCAACTGGGTGCGTCGATCCGTTTGGCTGGCAGCCACTGTGTTGTCGGTGGGCGCGCTTGCCGACGAACTCGATCTGCGTCGGGCCGAACTGGAGCAGGTCCAGCGGCGAATCGAGGCGGTGGAGCAGGTCATTGCGCGGGTCGAGGCCGAGCGCTCGGGTGCCGCAGCCGAACTGGCCCGCGCCGAGAGGGCTGTGTCCGCTGCAAGCCGGCAGCTGCGCGAAACCGTCGAGCTGCTCGCAACCACGGGCAAGACCCTCGAGGCGAGGGAGCACGAGGCCGAGGCCATCGCCGCACGCATTGCCGAACGGCAGGACGAGCTCGCGTTTTGGCTGCGGCGGCAATACCTCCACGGCGGTAACGAGGTTGCGCCAGTGCTTGCCGCACGCGACCCGAACCAGCTTGCGCGCGACCTGCGCTACCTGGAGTATCTTGGCAGGGCACGGCTGGAGCTCATCGAACGCCTTCGCGAGGATCTCGAGCGCCATAAGACCCTGCTCGCCGAGATTCTGGCCGAGCGCCAGCGCCTGAGTACGCTCGAATCGGAGCAGCGTGCGCGCCAGGCCGAGATGGATCGTTCCCGGGTTGCGCGCGCCCAGGCAGTGGAGCGCGTGGCGGCGCAGTTGCGCGAACAACAGCGTGAAGCGGATGGGCTGCGGCAATCGGAGGCGCAACTCGGGGAGGTGGTGGCGGTGCTCGCCGCCGCCGCGGCGGCGCGCGAAGCGGCGCGCAGGCAAATGAGGGCCGCAAGAGAGGCGGCCGCAGCGCCCGCGCCTGCTCCGGCCAGACCTGCAACAACGGCCACGAGGCCAGCTCAGTCTGCCGAGCCGGTGCGGGGGGTGGCACGCGACACCGCCGGGCCGACACCGACCGGTGTCCGTTTCTCGCAACTGCGCGGCAACATCGGTTTTCCGGTACGCGGCGAACTCATCGGGCGGTTCGGTGCTCCAAGAGCGGAAGGTGGTACCCGGTGGCGGGGGATTTTCATTCGCGCGCGGGAGGGCGAGGAGGTCGTGGCGGTCGCCCCGGGCGAAGTGGTTTTCTCCGACTGGCTGAGGGGTTATGGCAATCTGCTCATCATCGAACACGATGACGATTACCTGACGATCTACGGCAACAACGATGCCTTGCTTCGCGTGGTAGGCGAGCAAATCGCCGCGGGAACGCCGATTGCAAGCGTCGGCTCCAGCGGGGGTGGGCAGGGATCGGGTTTATACTTCGAAATCCGGCACAAGGGGCAGCCGGTCGATCCGATGCAGTGGATCAGGGTTCGCTGACCGGGTGAGGGCTGTCGGAAGCGCTTTAATGGATGGGATTGTCATGCGCAGCAAG
>CAYTAY010000028.1:0-22740 GCA_964435845.1 uncultured Azoarcus sp. | reverse complement strand
CCCGAAAAACTCGCTGCGCTCGTTTCTCCCCTCAAGGGGCAGAGAAACACTCGGGACGGCCCGTCGTGTTTCTCGGAGACCCACCCCGAAAAACTCGCTGCGCTCGTTTCTCCCCTCAAGGGGCAGAGAAACACTCGGGACGGCCCGTCGTGTTTCTCGGAGACCCACCCCGAAAAACTCGCTGCGCTCGTTTCTCCCCTCAAGGGGCAGAGAAACACTCGGGGCGGCCCGTCGTGTTTCTCGGGTGCCGCGATGACGACTCAACACGCTCGTTCGCGCCCGTGGTCCCGCCAGGTAGCCAGCGCGCTGCTGCGTCGCACTAGTGCGCGCATCGGACTGGCCTGGATCGGGCTGCTGGTGTTGGTCGCGACCTTTGCCCCCTTCATCGCCAGCAGCCATCCGATTTACATGGTGGTCGATGGTCAGGGGAGCAGCCCGGTGCTGGCAAACCTCGAGCCGCTCGACTGGGTCTGGCTGGTCGGCTTTACGTTGGCGCTCGGTCTGGGGCTGTCCGGGTTCACGGCCTGGATCAAGCTGACGGCGTGGCTGGCCGGCGTAGCGGTTACGGCGATGGTCGCCTACAGCGTGGTCTCGCCCCCGGCGCTTACCATCTACGAGCAATACCGTGAGTTAGAGGCCGACGGGCGCATCGAGCGTGTCGTGCGTGCGCCGATTCCGTTTTCGGCGAAGGACTACCTGCGCGATCATGGCGACACCGGCATCGAGGCGCCGTTTGCCGCCGGCCACGAGCGACGCCACTGGTTCGGCACCGAGGAGAACGGCGCCGATGTGGCCGCGCGCATGATTCACGCTTCGCGCATCGCGCTCGGCATCGGTTTCATCGCCACCGGCATCGCGCTGCTGATCGGCACCATCATCGGCGGGTTGATGGGCTACTTCTCCGGCGTGGTGGACATGATCGGCATGCGCCTGGTGGAGATCTTCGAGGCTATCCCGACGCTCTTCCTGTTGCTGACCTTCGTTGCCTTCTTCGGGCGGTCTATCTACATGATGATGGTCATCATCGGCATCACCTCGTGGTCGGGTTACGCACGCTACGTGCGCGCGGAGTTCCTCAAGCTGCGCGAGCAGGATTTCGTGCAGGCGGCGGTGGCCTGCGGGTTGCCGCTGTGGTCCATTCTCTTCCGGCACATGCTGCCCAACGGGCTGGCGCCGCTGCTGGTGGCCGCGAGCTTCGGGGTGGCCTCCGCGATTCTGGCCGAGGCGACGCTCTCCTTCCTCGGTCTTGGCCTGGTGGATGACCCTTCCTGGGGGCAGATGCTCAACCAGGCAGTGCAGTCCTCTACCTTCAACTGGTGGCTGGCGGTATTCCCGGGCGGGGCGATCTTTCTCACGGTGTTTGCCTACAATCTCATCGGTGAGGCCTTGCGCGACGCGGTCGACCCGCACACCCAGCGCAGCGGAGGCGCACAGTGAAGCTGCTCGAGATCCGCGACCTGATCACCGAGTTGTCGGCCGACGGGCGCAACTGGATGCGCGCGGTCGATGGCGTCTCGCTGGCGGTCGATCGCGGCGAAACCTTTTGTCTGGTCGGTGAGTCCGGCAGCGGCAAGTCGGTGTCCGCACTGTCGGCGATGGGTTTGTTGCCGCGTGGGCGGCATCGGCACCCCGGTGGCAGCGTCCGACTGCATGCCGAGGGCGCAGGTGAGGGCATGGAATTGCTGGGTGCCGGTGACGCGGCCTTGCGTGAGGTACGCGGTGGGCGCATCGGCATGATCTTCCAGGAGCCGATGACCTCGCTGAACCCGGTGATGACCATCGGCGACCAGCTCGACGAGGCTTTGCTGCTGCATCATCCGGAGATGCCGGCGGGCGAGCGGACCGAACGCATCGTCGCCGCGCTCGACGAGGTGCGCATGCCGGATCCGAGCGGCCGCGTGAAGGAGTTTCCGCACCGCCTTTCCGGGGGGCAGCGCCAGCGGGTGATGATCGCGATGGCGCTGATCTGCGAGCCGGCGCTGCTGATTGCCGACGAGCCGACGACGGCGCTCGACGTCACTGTGCAAGCCGAGATTTTGCGCCTGATGCGCGAACTGCAGGACTCGCGAGGCATGGGTATGCTGTTCATCACCCACGACTTTGGCGTGGTCGCACAGATCGCTGACAGCGTCGGCGTGATGCGACAGGGCAAGCTGGTGGAGCAGGGGGCGGCTGATGAGGTGCTGCGCGCACCGCGTCACGACTACACCCGTCGTCTCATCGCCGCGTTGCCGGAGCGACTCCCCCGCGAAGCGAGGGCGCCGGTCAGGCCAGAGCCGTTGGTGCGTATAGACGGGCTGAAGGTGTATTTTCCGGTGCGTCGCGGGTTTCTACGCCAGGTCGTGGACCAGTTTCGGGCGGTCGATGACGTTTCGCTCGATATCGGCGCCGGCGAGGTCGTGGCCCTGGTGGGTGAGTCTGGTTGCGGCAAGACCACGCTGGGCAAGGCCTTGCTGCGTCTGATCGATTCGACCGATGGGCGCATCGAGCTCGAGGGGCGCGACATCACCTACATGTCGCGTCAGGGCTTGCGCGCGCTACGCCGTCGCATGCAGGTCGTGTTCCAGGATCCGGGCTCTAGTCTCAACCCACGTCTGCCCATTCTGACCACGCTACTCGAGCCGATGCGGGTGCACGGCATCGGCCGTGACGACGAGGAGCGCACCCGGCGTGCGGCGGAATTGCTCGAGCGGGTGGAGATGCCGACCGACAGCCTGTGGCGTTATCCGCACGAGTTCTCCGGCGGGCAGCGCCAACGGCTGGCGATCGCGCGTGCGCTGGTGCTTGAGCCGCGCTTCATCCTGTGCGACGAGATCACCTCGGCGCTGGACGTCTCGGTGCAGGCCGGCATCCTCAAGCTGCTGCGCCGGCTGGTGGATGAGGACGGCCTCGGGATGCTTTTCATCACTCACAATATGGGTGTGGTCGAGTTTCTCGCCGACCGCATGGCAGTGATGTACCAGGGGCGTCTGGTCGAGAGCGGGCCGACCGACACGGTGTTGCGCTCGCCGCGCGAGGACTACACCCGGAGCCTGCTTGCCGCGGTGCCGCGGTTGGACGGCGCTTTCGCCGCCTCGCCTTGAGCGGGCGTCCGGTGCGTTTCGCCCACGGCTCAACGCACCCTGTGGCGCGGTGCAAGTGACAGGTTTGCGATAGGGGCGGTTGAGCGTAGCGAAACGCACCGCAGGTTCAAGCCGCCTTGCGCTTGTCCCGCTCGATGATGGCGTAGGCCGAGTGGTTGTGGATGGATTCGAAATTCTCGGATTCGACCGAGAACGCGACCACTCGCGGTTCGAGATTGAGCAGGCCGGCGACGTCGCGCACCATGTCTTCGACGAACTTGGGGTTGTCGTAGGCGCGTTCGGTGACGTACTTCTCGTCGGGGCGCTTGAGCAGACCGTAGAGCTCGCACGAGGCCTGGCCTTCGACCAGTTGCACGATCTCCTCGATCCACACGTGGCCGTCCAGGGTGGCGGTGACGGTGACATGCGAACGCTGGTTGTGGGCGCCGTAGTCGGAGATCTTCTTGGAGCAGGGGCACAGGCTGGTGACCGGCACCAGCACCTTGACGTCGAATTCGTACTTGCCGCCGTCGCAGATTTCGCCGGTGAACGTGACCTCGTAATCCATCAGACTCTGCACGCCGGAGATCGGTGCTGCCTTGTTGATGAAGTAAGGGAAAGTCATCTCGATATGGCCGGTCTCGGCCTCGAGGCGCTCCACCATTTCGCGCAGCATCGGTTCAAAGTTCTCGACCGAGATCTCGCGCTCGTGGCCGTTGAGGATCTCGATGAAGCGCGACATGTGGGTGCCCTTGAAGTTGTGCGGCAGGCCCACGTACATGTTGAACATCGCCACGGTGTGCTGCACGCCGCCACTGCGGTCGCTGACGCGCACCGGATGACGGATGGACTTGATGCCCACCTTGTTGATCGCGAGCTGGCGTGCGTCCTCGAAATTCTGGACGTCTGGGATGGCTTGCGCCTCGAGGGGTTTCATGTGCTGTTTCCGGTTCGGTCACGATATGCAGTGGATGCTATCAAACCCGACAAATTTGCTCAACTATTGTGTTGATTGAGCCGCTCAATGGCGGCAAGAATGCCGTCGCGATCCAGGCCCGCTTCAGCGAGGAGTTGGGCTTGATCGCCATGGTCGATGAAACGATCGGGCAGGCCCAGACGCAAGATGCGTGGTCGATTCGGCAGGGTGTCGACGATGCGCGAAACTTCCGCGCCGACGCCGCCGATCACCGCATTCTCTTCGAGGGTGACCAGCAGATGGTGCTTGGCGCCCATCTCAGTAATGCACGCCGCGTCCAGTGGTTTGGCGAAGCGCATGTTGATTACCGTGGCGCCCAGTTTTTCGCCGGCCTCGAGGGCGGGCGTGAGCATGCTGCCGAAGGCGAGCAGTGCGATGTCCTGGCCTTGGCGCCGGACTTGGGCTTTGCCGATCGGCAGCGTCTCCATCTGCGCGCGGGGCACGACGCCGGGTCCATTGCCGCGCGGGTAGCGCACCGCCGCGGGGCCCTCGTGCCGATAGGCGGTGTAGAGCATCTGCCGGCACTCGTTCTCGTCGGAGGGCGTCATCACCACGAGGTTGGGCAGGCACAGCAGGTAGGACAGGTCGAACGCGCCATGATGGGTGGCGCCATCCGCACCCACCAGTCCGGCGCGGTCGATGGCCAGCATCACTGGCAGGTTCTGGAGTGCGACGTCGTGGATGAGTTGGTCGTAGGCACGCTGCAGGAAGGTGGAGTAGATCGCCACCACCGGCTTGCGCCCTTCGCAGGCCAGACCGGCTGCGAAAGTCAGGGCGTGCTGTTCGGCGATGCCGACATCGTGATAACGGCTCGGGTACTCGCGGGCGAAGCGCACCATGCCGGAGCCTTCGCGCATGGCCGGGGTGATCGCGACGAGACGGTCGTCGGCTGCGGCCATGTCGCACAACCAGTCGCCGAATATCTGCGTGTAGCTGAGCTTGCCGCCGCTCTTGCCGGTGGCGATGCCGGCGTTGTGGTCAAAGCGCGATACGCCGTGATAAAGGACGGGGTCGGCCTCGGCGAGCTTGTAGCCGTGGCCCTTGCGAGTGACCACATGCAGGAGTTGCGGGCCGCGCAGGTTGCGCAGGTTCTGCAGCATTGGGATCAGCGCGTTGAGGTCATGACCGTCAACCGGGCCGTAGTAATGGAAGCCGAACTCCTCGAACAGGGTGCCCGGGGTGATCATGCCCTTGACGCGCTCCTCGACCTTGCGCGCGAAATCGAGCACAGGCGGTGCGATGCCCAGTACCTTTTCGCCGGCGCGCCGGGCAGCATTGAAGGTGTGGCCGCTCAGCATCCGGGCAAGGATGCCGGTGAGCGCGCCGACCGGCGGCGAGATTGACATCTCGTTGTCGTTCAGGATGACCAGCAGGTCGGCGTCGCGGGTCACTCCCGCGTTGTTCATCGCCTCGAAAGCCATCCCCGCCGACATTGCGCCATCGCCGATGACCGCCACGGCCCGACGCCGTTCGCCCTTGTCGCGTGCGGCGACCGCCATACCGAGCGCGGCCGAGATCGACGTGGAGGAATGGGCCGTGCCGAAAGTGTCGTAAGGACTCTCGCAGCGGCGCGGAAAGCCGGAGATGCCGCCGTGGTGCCGAAGCCCGTCCATGGCCTCGCGACGACCGGTGAGGATCTTGTGACCGTAGGTCTGGTGGCCGACGTCCCATACGATGCGGTCTTCGGGGGTGTTGAAGACATAGTGCAACGCGATCGACAGTTCCACGGTGCCGAGGTTGGAGGACAGATGGCCCCCTGTTTTCGATACCGACTCGATGAGAAAGGCGCGCAACTCGTCCGCCAGCGCGGGCAGTTCCGAACGGGTGAGACGGCGCAGACGGGACGGGTCGTTGATGCGCTTGAGCAGTTTGTAGGCGGACATGGCTTGGAGGTGGGCGAGAGGGTCAGAACCTGCGATGGACGATGAAGCCCGCGAGCTCCCGCAAACGCGCTGCTGCGTGGCCCAGGGGGGCGAGCGCAGCCTCGGTTTCTTCGAGCAGGCTGTCCGCGAGCTTACGCGCTTCGGCGAGGCCGAGAAGGCTGACGTAGGTCGGTTTGTTGTTGTCCGCGTCCTTGCCTGCGGTTTTGCCGAGGGTCGCGGTGTCCGAGTTGGCGTCGAGAATGTCGTCGACCACCTGGAACAGCAGCCCTACCAGCTTGCCATAGCGGTCGAGTCGTTCGAAGGACTCGGCACTGCAGCGGCCACACTGCGCACCCAACAAGACCGACGCACGAATCAAAGCGCCGGTTTTGCGGATGTGCATGAACTCGAGCGCCTCGAGGGTGATCGTGCGACCCACCGCGGCGAGATCCATAGCCTGTCCGCCTGCCATCCCGCGTGACCCCGAGGCCTGGGCGAGCAGGTGGGCCATCGCGATTCTCCGTTCTGCCGGCAGGGCATCCGCAGTGGCGTTTTCCGCGTCGCACAGGACTTCGAAGGCCAAGGCCTGCAAGGCGTCGCCGGTCAAAAGCGCGGTTGCCTCGTCGTACTCGACGTGCACCGTTGGCTTGCCGCGGCGCAGCGCGTCGTCGTCCATGCAGGGCATGTCGTCGTGCACCAGCGAGTAGGCATGGATGAGTTCCACGGCGGCGGCCGCGCGGTCGAGTTCGGCGGCTGATGCGCCGGCGATCTCGCCGGCGCCATGCACGAGCAGGGCGCGTACCCGTTTGCCGCCGCCCAGCACCGCATAGCGCATGGCTTCGTGCAGCAGGTCAGGGGGTGCGGATGCAGGAGGCAGGAATTGAGCGAGTGCGTGTTCGGTGCGAGCCTGGATGTCTGCCATCCACTGTGCAAAGTCGCTCAAGGTCAAGCCTCTTGGTCGCCGGACTCGACCAGCCGGTCGCCTTCGAGCTTGAGAATGCGCTGTTCCGCTTCGGAGAGGGTGTTGCGGCAGTACTTCAAAAGGGTGACGCCGCGCTGATAGCGCGCAAGGCCGTCCTCAAGGGAGATTGTCGACCCTTCCATCTCCTCGACGATGCGTTCGAGTTCGGCAATCGCCGATTCGAAGGATTTCGGCGAACCGGAGGGTTTTGTCATAGTCTTAACCGCGGCGGCAAAACGTTGAACATAACCGATTGACCCGCTGGTGGTCAAACCGCGTTTTTCGTAGAATACAAGGACTTTTCTTCCGGATTTCTTGATGGTCAAGAAGGGGGTTCGGACATGTCCGACATTGCTTCCAAGGCGCAACTGGCGTCGGGGGTCTCGCAGCTTCCGGTGTCCATGTATTTCGATGAAAAGGTGTTCGAGCTGGAGAAGCGCCTTCTCTTCGATGCGGGTCCGGGGTACGTCGGCCATGAGCTGATGGTGCCTGAGCCCGGCAGTTATCGTTCGCTCGAGTGGCTCGACCATTCCAAACTGCTGATGCGTACCGAGCAGGGCATACACCAGATGTCCAATGTCTGCCGGCACCGCCAGGCGATCATGCTGCAGGGTACCGGCAAGACGGATCACGTGGTCTGCCCGGTGCATCGCTGGACCTACGATCGCGAGGGGTCACTGCTCGGTGCGCCGCATTTTCCCTCCAAGCCCTGCCTCAACCTCAAGCGCGACGCGCTGGAGAGCTGGCACGGCCTGCTGTTCAAGGGTCCGCGCTCGGCCGTCGAGGATCTGGCCGGCATGGAGGTGGCGAGGGAACTCGACTTCAGCGGCTACAAGCTCGACCGGGTGGAAATCCACGAGTGCAACTACAACTGGAAGACCTTCATCGAGGTCTACCTCGAGGATTACCACGTGGCGCCCTTCCATCCGGGCTTGGGCAATTTCGTGACCTGCGATGACCTGACCTGGCAGTTCGGCGACTGGTATTCGGTTCAGCGGGTAGGCATCACCTCGCTGGCCAAGCCGGGCAGCGAAACATACGCCAGATGGCATCAGGCGGTGCTCGGCCACTATGGAGAGCATAAGCCCGCCCATGGTGCGATCTGGCTGACCTACTACCCGAACATCATGGTCGAGTGGTATCCGCATGTTCTGGTGGTCAGCACACTCATTCCGAAGGCCACCAACAAGACTACCAACGTGGTCGAGTTCTTCTATCCTGAGGAAATCGTCGAGTTCGAGCGTGAATTCATCGAGGCCGAACAGGCGGCCTACATGGAAACCGCGATCGAGGACGACGATATCGCCGAGCGCATGGACCGTGGTCGCTGGGCGCTCTATCAGGAAGGGCGTAACGAGGTCGGGCCCTACCAATCGCCGTTCGAGGATGGCATGCAGCATTTCCATGAGTTCTACCGGCGCATCATGGAGCCGCATCCTTGATCGCAGGGTATTGATCCAACTGAAAAAAGGCGCCGATGGCGCCCTTTTTCGACTTCGTAGCCCGTGCCTCAGTGTCACGTCTGCAACTCCTTCGGCAGCGGAAAGACGACTTTCTCGGGCACGCCTTCGAGGGTGCGCACGTTTTTCGCGCCGAGTTCGCGCAAGCGTGAGACCACATCCTCGACGAGCACCTCGGGGGCGGATGCGCCGGCGGTGACGCCGATGCGCCGCTTGCCTTCGAGCCAGACCGGGTCGATGGCGTCGGCGTTGTCGATCAGCCACGCGGGAACGCCGCGCAGCTCGGCGACCTCGCGCAGCCGGTTGGAGTTCGAACTGGTGACCGAGCCGACCACCAGCACCGCGTCCACCTGAGGTGTCATGAACTTGACCGCGTCCTGCCGGTTCTGGGTCGCGTAGCAGATATCGTCCTTGCGTGGGCCGATGATGCTTGGGAAGCGCCGCTTGAGCGCCGCGATGATGGCTGAAGCGTCGTCCATCGACAGCGTGGTCTGTGTGACGAAGGCGAGCTTGTCCGGGTTGGCGACCTGCAGGCTGACGACGTCGTCGGCGGTTTCGACGAGATGGATGCCGCCCTCGACCTGGCCCATCGTGCCTTCCACCTCGGGGTGACCCTTGTGGCCGATCATGATGATCTCGTGACCCTGCTCACGCATGCGGGTGACCTCGATGTGCACCTTGGTCACCAGCGGGCAGGTGGCATCGAAAACCTTCAGGCCGCGGGATTCCGCCTCGTGGCGCACCGCCTGAGACACCCCGTGGGCGCTGAAGATCACGGTGTTACCGGCCGGCACTTCGTCGAGTTCGTCGACGAAGATCGCGCCCTTGGCGCGCAGGCCGTCGACGACGAATTTGTTATGCACCACTTCGTGACGCACGTAGATTGGTGCGCCATAGCGTTCGAGCGCGCGCTCGACGATCTCGATCGCGCGCTCGACGCCGGCACAGAAGCCGCGCGGAGTGGCCAGCAGGATTTTCTTGTCGCTCATGTCGGAGACTCGGTTGGGGGCTTACATGATGCCGACTACACGCACCTCGAAACGGATGCTTTTGCCGGCGAGCGGGTGGTTGAAGTCGATCAGCGCGCTTTCGTCGTCGATCTCGCGTACCAGGCCCGAGTAACGCGAACCGTCCGGCGCGGTGAACTCCATGATCGACATTGCCTCGATGTGCTCGTCTGGCATGTGTCGACGCTGCACACGCTCGACCAGTTCCTGGCGCCAGGCACCGAAAGCCTGCTCGGCCTGCAGATCAAAGACCTGTTCGCAGCCGATCTCCAGGCCGGTGAGCAGCTTCTCGAGGCTGGGCAGCAACTCGCCGTTGCCCAGTTGCAGGGTGGCAGGCGTACCCTCGAAGGTGCTGATCAGGGGCTGGCCATTGTCCAGGGTGATGCGGTAATGCAGGGTGACCAGGCTGTCGGGTTGGATGGTCGTTCTCAAGATGAAGTCTCCGCGTCAGGGCGAGTGCGGCGCGGCCAGAACTGCGACAGCAGCATCAGCACCACGCCGATGGTGATGGCCGAGTCGGCCACGTTGAAGACCGGCCAGCCGAAGCGTCCGATGTGAAAATACAGAAAATCGACCACGGCACCATAGAGCACGCGGTCGATGACATTACCCACCGCGCCGCCGATGATGAGTGCGAATGCCAACGGCAGCGCCAGTTCATCCTGATGCTGGCGCAGCATGACCAGCAGCCAGCCGCAGATGACGACCGCGAGTGCGACGAAGAACCAGCGCTGCCAGCCACCCTGGTCGGCCAGAAAGCTGAAGGCCGCGCCCGGATTGAACACCAGTACCAGTTGGAAGAAGCCGGTGACCGCAATGGCTTGGCCGAAGTCCATGAGCGACAGCACCGCGAGCTTGGTCAGCTGGTCGAGCACGACCACGAGCACCGAAATCGACAACCAGCCGGCGAGTCTTTTTCTCATGCCGGCTCAGGCGTACAGTCGGGTTTCCCCGTCGCCATGCAGGTTGTCGTCACAGCGGGCGCATAGGGCTGGGTGCTCCGGGTTGGTGCCGACATCCTCGCGATAATGCCAGCAACGCTCGCACTTGGTGTGGCCGGATGGCGCGGCATCCACCCCTTCGTCGGTCTCGCTGGAGACTTCGACGAGTTCGGCCGCCGAGGTGATCATGACGAAGCGCAGATCGTCGCCGAGTCCGGCGAGCGCGGCATGGCGCGCACCACCGGCCCGCAGCCTGAGCTCGGCCTGCAGTGATGCGCCGATGCGGCCTTCGCTGCGCAGTCCTTCGAGCACTTTTTGAACTTCGGCACGGGTTTCGCGGATCAGGCTCCAGCGCGCGATGCGCTCCTCCTCGCCGCCGGCCTCCGGCAGGGCGTGGAAGGTGTGCAGCATCACGCTGTCGTCCTCGGCGTCGCCGATGAGCTTCCAGATTTCCTCGGCGGTGAAGCTGAGGATCGGCGCCATCATCGTCACCACGCTGCGGGTGATGTGCCACAGTGCGGTCTGGGCCGAGCGGCGTGCGAGCGAGTCCGGTTGGGTGGTGTAGAGGCGGTCCTTGAGGATGTCGAGGTAGAAGGCGCCGAGGTCTTCTGCGGCAAAGTTCTGCAGCGCCTGCACTGCCTTGTGGAACTCGTAGCGGTCGTAGTCGGCGGTGATGCGTGCTTGCAGTTGGCGGGTCATCGCCAGCGCGTAGCGGTCGATGTCGAGCCACTGTTGCACCGGCACCGCGTCACGCGAAATGTCGAAGTCCGAGGTGTTGGCGAGCAGGAAGCGCAAGGTGTTGCGCAGCCGGCGATAGACCTCGACGACGCGGTCGAGGATCTCGTTGGAGATGGTCAGCTCGCCGGAGTAGTCGGTGGCGGCGACCCACAGGCGCAGGATCTCGGCGCCCAGGCGGTCGGAGATCTCCTGGGGGGCGATCACGTTGCCCTTGGACTTGGACATCTTCTTGCCCTGGCCGTCAACCACGAAGCCGTGGGTGAGCAAGCCGTCGTAGGGCGCGCGGCCGTCGATCGCACAGCCGGTGAGCAGGGAGGAGTGGAACCAGCCGCGGTGTTGGTCGGAGCCTTCCAGGTAGAGGTCGGCCGGCCATTTGGCTTCGTTGGTGTGTGAGCCTCGCAGAACGCTCCAGTGGGTGGTCCCGGAGTCGAACCAGACATCCAGCGTGTCGCGCATTTTGTCGTAGTGCGCAGCTTCTTCGCCGAGCAGTTCAGCCGGGTCGAGTGCGAACCAGGCGTCGATGCCGCCGGCTTCCACGCGCCTGGCCACTTCTTCGAGCAGTTCCAGGGTGCGCGGATGCGGCTCACTGGTGTCCTTGTGCAGGAAGAACGGAATCGGCACGCCCCAATTGCGCTGGCGGGAGACGCACCAGTCGGGACGGTTGGCGATCATCGCATGCAGGCGGGCCTTGCCCCAGGCGGGGAAAAAACGGGTGTCCTCGACCGCCTTGAGGGCGAGTTCGCGCAGCGTCGGTGCGCCGGCCTCGACCTGTTCGCGGCCGGCGAGTCGGTCCATGCCGACGAACCACTGGGTGGTGGCGCGGTAGATCACCGGCGTCTTGTGGCGCCAGCAGTGCATGTAGCTGTGGGTCAGTGAGCCGGAGGCGAGCAGGCAGTCGACTTCTTCCAGCTTGGCGAGGATGGTCGGCGCCGCCTTCCACACGTCCAAGCCGCCGAAGAACGGCAGGTCTTCGGCGAACCGGCCATCGCCCTGCACCGGGTTGAGGATCTCGTCGTTGCGCATGCCGTAACGGCTGCAGGTGGTGAAGTCGTCCACACCGTAGGCCGGGGCACTGTGCACGATGCCGGTGCCGGCGTCGGTGGCAACATAGTCACCGAGCAGAATCGGCGAGCGCCGGTCGTAGAAGGGGTGACGGAAGTTGATGCGGTCGAGCGCGATCCCCCGCGCGGCGCCCAGCACCTTGCCGTCGAGCTTGTAGCGTTCGAGCGCGCTCTGGCGCAGCTCGGCCGCCAGAATGAGCAGCCCGCGATCGGTCTCGACCAACTCGTAGACATGCTCCGGGTGCACGTTGAGCGCCTGGTTGGCGGGAATCGTCCACGGGGTCGTGGTCCAGATCACCGCCAGCGCGCGGGCTTCGGGCAAGGTGTCGAGCCCGAAGGCATAGGCGAGCTTGCCCCGGTCGGCCTCATTGACCGGAAAGCCGACGTCGATCATCGGCGACTTCTTGTCCTGGTACTCGACCTCGGCCTCGGCCAGCGCCGAGCCGCAGTCGAAACACCAGTTGACCGGCTTGAGGCCCTTGAACAGAAAACCCTTGCGATACATCTCTCCGAGGGCGCGGATCTCGTCGGCCTCGTTCGAGTAGTTCATGGTGCGGTAGGGGGTGTCCCAGTCGCCGAGCACGCCGAGGCGAATGAAGTCTCTCTTCTGTCGTTCGATCTGTTGGCCCGCATACTCGCGGCACAGCGCGCGCGCCTGGTCCGAGGGCAGGTGCTTGCCGTGCAGTTTCTCGATCTGGTGCTCGATCGGCAGGCCGTGGCAGTCCCAGCCTGGTACATAGGGGGCGTCGAAGCCCGCGAGGCTGCGGGAGCGGACGATGATGTCCTTGAGGATCTTGTTGACCGCGTGGCCGATGTGAATGTCGCCGTTGGCGTAGGGCGGACCGTCGTGCAGCACGAAGCGCGGGCGCCCGGCCGAGACCTCGCGAACGCGCCGGTAGAGTTTCTTTTGCTGCCATTCGGCGATCCAGCCCGGTTCGCGCTTGGCAAGGTTGCCGCGCATCGGGAAAGGGGTGTCGGTGAGATTGAGCGTGTTGCGGTAATCAGCCATTGTGCGTTCCGGCCTCAGTCTTCGATGGGGTTGATCGCGAACCATTCGCGGGCGTGGTGGATGTCGGTGCCGATCCGGCGCGACAACGCCTCGACCGACTCGAAGCGCATTTCGTCGCGCAGTTTGTGCATGAAGTGTATCCGCAGATGGGCGCCGTAACAGTCGCCGTTCCAATCGAATACATGGGTTTCCAGAATCGGGCGGGGCGCGGCGCCGACTGTGGGGCGCACGCCGACGTTGGCGACACCCTCGATGAGGCCCGGTCTCAGACCCTCTATGCAAACCGCGAATACGCCGGAGAGCGGTGGTTTGCGGTGCTTCATCATGATGTTGGCAGTGGGAAAGCCCAGTGTGCGTCCGAGGCGTTGGCCGCTGGAGACACGGCCCGCAATACTGTAGGGGCGGCCGAGGTAGTGGGCGGCCAAGGCCACGTCACCCGCCGCCAGGGCGTCGCGCACCGCCGAACTGGAGACCCGGCTGTCGCCCAACTCCACGGTGTCCATGGCCTCGACACCGAAGCGGTGCCCGAGCGCAGCCTGTTGCAGGAAGGCGAAATCACCACGCCGACCGGCCCCGAAGCGGAAATCGTCGCCGATGATCACATGACGCACATCCAGGCCGCGTACCAGCATGTCGTCGACGAAGCGCTCCGCGCTCAGCGACGCGAAATGGGCGTTGAAGCGCACGATATGCACTGATTCGACGCCGTTGGCGGCCAGCAGCATGAGCTTTTCGCGCAGTGAGGCGAGGCGGGCTGGGGCCTGCGCCGGGGCAAAGTACTCGCGGGGATGCGGCTCGAAGGTGAGCACCGTCGAGGGCGCACCAACGCTGCGTGCGCGCTCGACCAGTTGGCGCAATAACGCCTGATGGCCCCTGTGCACGCCGTCGAAGTTGCCGATCGTCAGCACCGACGGCTGTTTCGCGTGTTCGGGTATGCCTCTCGTGACCTGCATGTGCGCCTGATCAGTGATGCCTTGCGGGGTGGACCGGTTCGATCCGGACCGGGCACTGCTTGCCGACCGACGAAGACACCCCGAGCGTGTTGGTTTCCGATCCGGTTCCCGCGGGCACGTCGGATTGCGTGTGAGCGAACCGGATTCAGTCGGAAAAAGGCGCAATTATAGCGTTTGTGCGCTGCACTGTGGTCGCAGAAGCGTAATGAAACAGTCGCCTCACGGGCAGTTTCGATGGGTGTTCCGGTTGTCGTCGCCGCAGGCGAAACGCACCATCCCGCCTTGGCCGCATCGCTGGCGCTTCAGTCGGCGCGGGCGACCGTGGTGCGATGGACCAGCGGGTTGGCCTCGAAGTAGCGGCGGATGCCACGCATCAGCGCGTCCGCCATTTTGTCCTGGTATGCCGCGTCGTTGAGCCGGCGCTCTTCATCCGGGTTGCTGATGAAGGCTGTTTCGACCAGGATCGAGGGGATGTCGGGTGCGCGCAACACCGCGAAGCCTGCCTGCTCGACCTGCGGCTTGTGCAGCCGATTGACGCTGCCGAGTTCGCTCAGCATCGCCTTGCCGAGCTTCAGACTGTCGTTGATTGTGGCGGTCTGCGATAGATCGAGCAGCGTCCGCGCGAGGTGGCCGTCCTGGCTGGCCAGGTTGACGCCACCGATGAGATCGGCCTTGTTCTCGCGCTGCGCCAGCCATCGCGCGGCCGAGCTGGTGGCGCCACTCTCCGAGAGCACATAGACCGAACTGCCGTGTGCCTCGGGCCGCACGAAGGCGTCGGCATGGATGGAGACGAACAGGTCGGCCTGGGCGCGGCGTGCAAGCGCCACCCGTTGCTGCAGCGCGACGAAGTAATCGCCGTTGCGGGTCATCACGGCCTGCATGCCAGGCTCGGCATCGATCCGGTTCTTCAGCCGGCGTGCAATGGCGAGGGTGACGGTTTTCTCGTAGGTACCACGCTGCCCGATGGCGCCCGGGTCTTCGCCCCCATGACCGGCATCGATGACCACGGTGACGAGCCGGTTCGCATCGACTTGTTGCGTCCGACCCGAAGCGTTGCCCTGCGTCGCGATCCGCTCGCCTCTGCCGTTTCCACGGGCTGCATCCATCGGGTTGCGGCTGCGCAGCAGGGCCAGGATGGGGTCTGCCGGCTCCGTCGGATAGAGGTCGAGCACCAGCCGATGTCCGTAGTTGGCGATCGGGTTGAGTGTGAAGATGGACGGCTTGATGCTGCCCTTGAGCTCGACCACGATGCGGACCACGCCCGGGCGATTGCGGGCGGCGCGAATCAGCGAAATGACCGGATCGGTGTCGAGCACACGATCGGGGAGCGACTTGAGCACGCTGTTGAGCTCGACGCCCTCGAGATCCACCACCAGACGGAGTGGGTTTTCCAGCGTCATGTACTTGAAGCTGATCTCGGCGTGGCTCTCGAGGGTGATCCGGGTGTAGTCGGTCGCCGGCCACACACGCACCGCAATCAGGTTTCTGGCTGATGCGAAACCCACCGGGCTGACCAGCAGTGCCAGGCTGGCGCCGGCAAACTGAAGCATCTGCCGCCGGCTCACGCCAGCGGGCAGACTCATCTGTTCATGTCCTGCAGTTGGTTCTTCATTGTTCTCGTGCATGATCTTCCGGCCTCCGTCAGCGCCTCGACCTCGAGGCGGCGTCCGCTACCATCCACCGCGAGTCGCGCGATTACATCAGCTTTTGCAACAAAGGGTTGCGCTTTATCCGGCCATTCCACCAAGCAAACACCGTCACCGAGAAAGTACTCGTCCAGCCCTGCTTCGAGGTATTCATCGGCTACGGCGAAGCGATAAAAATCAAAGTGGTACAAGTTTAATCTAGAAACTGTGTAAGGTTCAATCAAGGTGTATGTGGGACTTTTCACTTTTCCTGTGTGACCGAGCGCCCGAAGCAGGCCACGAACCAGGGTGGTCTTGCCCGCACCGAGGTCACCGGCGAGGTAAATCACCAGGCCCGGCTGCAGTGCAGGCGCAAGTGCTGCGCCAGCGGCGGCGGTGGCGTCTTCGTCGGCCAGATGCGCGGCAAGGCGTGTGTCGCTATCATCTCGGGAATGAGCAAGCTCGATCATGTGCACTCCTCGGCGAGGCCGCCCGGCAACCATGGGGCTGTGCCGGATATCGACCAGATCCGGCAATGGGCGAAAACGCTCGGTTTCAATTCGGTGTCAGTCAGTGGTGTGGATCTCGCGACCGCCGAGCCGGGTCTGATCAGCTGGCTCGAGCAAGGGTTCCACGGCGAGATGGATTATATGGCCCGGCATGGCCTCAAGCGGGCGAGACCGGCTGAACTCGTGCCCGGCACGGTGAGCGTGATTTGCGCGAGAATGAACTACTGGCCCGATGCCCGTGGACCCGGCAGCGTGCTGGCCGACGGCGCGCTGGCCTACATCTCGCGTTATGCGCTTGGGCGCGACTATCACAAGCTGTTGCGTGCGCGCCTGCAGAAACTGGCCGATGCGATCACCGCGGCGGCGCCCCATGGCTACCGGGTTTTCGTGGACTCCGCTCCGGTGCTCGAGGTGGAGTTGGCTGCGCGCAGCGGCCTCGGGTGGCGCGGCAAACACACCTTGCTGCTCGATCGCGCGGCTGGTTCCTATTTTTTTCTCGGCGAGATCTTCACCGATCTGCCGTTGGTGGAAGCCCCTGCGGTGGCCGCCCATTGCGGCTCCTGTCGCGCCTGCCTCGACGCTTGCCCAACCGGGGCGATTGTCGCACCCTACCGGGTCGATGCCCGGCGCTGTATTTCCTATCTGACGATAGAGCTCAAGGGCGCGATTCCCGAGGCTCTTCGCGCCCCGATAGGCAATCGCATCTACGGCTGTGACGACTGTCAGCTGGTGTGTCCGTGGAACCGGTTCGCCAAGACGACAGTCGAGCCGGACTTTGCCGTACGCCACGGACTCGATGCCGCGAGCCTGGCCGAGCTCTTTGCCTGGAGTGAGGCGGATTTTCGCGAACGGACGGCCGGCAGCGCAATCCACCGCATCGGTTTCGAGCGCTGGTCGCGCAACCTGGCAGTGGCACTGGGCAATGCGCCATGCAGTGAGACCGTGATGCGGGCGCTGTCGAATCGGCGCGAGGACTCTTCAGTGTTGGTGCGCGAACATGTCGAATGGGCGCTGGCGCAGCAACGCAGGCGGGCGGGTGGGGCCTCTTGATTCAGTCCTCGGGGCCCGTTGCGATCGGTCGCCCAGGGTCGGCGCACCACTCACTCCACGAGCCTGGGTAAAGCCGGGAACCGGCCAGACCGGCATGCTCCATGGCCAGCAGGTTGTGGCAGGCAGTGACGCCCGAGCCGCACTGGTGAATCACGGCGTCCGGCGGGAGATTGCCGATGATGGCGGCGAAATCGGCTCGCAGCTCGCTGGCTGGACGGAAGCGACCGTTTTCGCCAAGGTTGTCGCAGAAAAAGCGGTTCCAGGCTCCGGGAATATGCCCCGCCACCGGATCCAGGATCTCGTTTTCGCCGCGGAAACGGTCCGGGCTGCGGGCGTCGATGATGTAAAGCGCCCGGTTCAGAAATTTGGTCAGGACCTCGGTGGCGTCGGCCGCCATGGCCGCGCGTGCCTTGAACTCGAACCTGGCAGGCGAGCGTTGCGGCAGCGCGGAGGTGACTGGGTGGCCGGCGTCGCACCAAGAGCGGTAGCCGCCGTCGAGCACCGCCGCCGCGTCGTGGCCCAGCCAGCGCAGCATCCACCACAGACGCGCAGCGTACATGCCCCCGGCGTCGTCGTAGGCGATGACCTGTGTATGATCACCGATGCCCAGTTCGCCGAGTCTTTCGGCCACCTTGGCCGGGGCGGGGAGAGGGTGGCGACCGTTGATCCCGGTCTTGGCGCCTGAGAGATCGTCGTCGAGCGACAGGAACACCGCGCCCGGGATGTGAGCCTCGGCGTAGGCGTCGCGACCGAAGTCCGGGTTGACCAAGTCGTGGCGGCAGTCGACGACGCACCAGCCCGGATTGTCGATGCCTTGCGCCAGCTCGGCGACCGAAATCAGGGTGCGAAACGGCTGGCTCACTGCGAGGGCTCTTGCTCGGCGCCCAGCCAGCTGCGGGCTTCGAGTTCGTCGTCGAAGACCAATACCTCGGCGTCGACGAAGATCTGCGTCAACCAGGCGCTCCAGGTAATCCACTGGTCTTCGGTCAGAACCGCGATACGACCGAAGTCATGCGCGTGCTTGCGGGAGAACTTGATCTCTTCCCAGGCGACGTCCAGTGTGAAGCCCGCCATTTCGCGCAGGTCGAAGAAGAGATCCACCGGCCCCTCGAAACGCACCTTGTAGTTCACCAACTCCTCGAATTCCTTGTGGTCGGCGATGGTGAATTCACCGAATACCGCCACAGAGATCAGATTGTTGTCGTGGTCGATGGTGATCATTGAAGGCTCCGCGCGTGTCCGGAAGGACTGTTTGTCGTCGATCCCACTATATCCCGGGATGCCGCGTGATTCAACGCGTGGCCGGCACCGGCCGGGCCTGCGCGGGTGCGCGCGGCGCCCGTGCGCAGGCTACACTTGTCGGCGAGGATTGTCGCCGGAGGCAAGACGATGGGATATCTGCTCGCACTGGACCAGGGGACGACGAACTCGCGCGCGATGGTGTTCGACACCCGAGGGCAGGTCCGCGGCGTGTCGCAGCAGGAGTTCGCCCAGCACTATCCGCAGCCGGGATGGGTGGAGCATGATCCGCACGCGATTCTCCGCACCCAGTTTGGCTGCATGCGTGGCGCACTCGAGGCCGCTCGGATAAGGCCCTCCGAGGTGCTCGCGATCGGTCTCACCAATCAGCGCGAAACAACGGTGTTGTGGGACCGGGCCACCGGCCAGGCGCTGGCCCCGGCCATCGTCTGGCAGGATCGCCGCACCGCCGGTGATTGCGATCGCCTTCGGGAACAGGGGCATGCCGCCATGATCCGACGCAAGAGCGGGCTGGAACTCGATGCGTATTTCTCGGCGACCAAGCTCGCGTGGCTTTTGCGCGAGATTCCAGGCGTGCGGGCGCGGGCGGTGCGCGGCGAGCTCGCCTTCGGCACCATCGACACTTGGCTGCTATGGCACCTGAGCGAGGGAGCGCTGCATGTCACCGATTGCGGCAATGCCGCACGAACGATGCTGTTCGATATTCACCGGCAGTGCTGGGACGACGATCTGCTGGCGCTTTTCGACATTCCGCCCGCGGTGCTGCCCGAGGTGGTCGACAGCATCGGCGTGTGTGGTCATGCAAGCGTCGAGGCCTTCGGGGCGCGAGTGCCGATTGCCGGCATCGGCGGGGATCAGCAGGCGGCGACCTTCGGGCAGGCCTGCTTCGAGCCCGGCATGGCCAAGAATACTTACGGCACCGGCTGCTTCCTGCTGATGAACACTGGTGCGCAGGCGGTCGAGTCCCGTAACCGTCTGTTGTCTACAATCGGTTGGCGCAGGGGCGCAGACATCACCTATGCGCTCGAGGGCAGTATCTTCATGGGTGGCGCGCTGATCCAGTGGCTGCGCGACGGACTCGGGCTGGTGAGGCGAGCTGCGGAGATCGAGGCGCTGGCGGCGTCGGTGTCGGACACCGGCGGCGTCGTGCTGGTGCCGGCGTTTACCGGTCTTGGCGCGCCATATTGGGACGCCTATGCCCGCGGCACCCTGATCGGCCTGACTCGAGGTAGCCACTCGGGCCATATCGCACGCGCTGCGCTGGAAGCGATCGCGTTGCAGACCGTCGATCTGGTCGAGGCCATGAAGCGCGATGGGGCGACCCCTCTGGTGGAGCTCAGGGTCGATGGCGGGGCGGCCGCCAACAACTTGCTGATGCAGTTGCAGGCCGACCTGCTCGGGGTGCCGGTGGTCCGGCCCGCGATGCTCGAGACCACCGCCCTGGGTGCCGCCTACATGGCCGGGCTGGGCGCGGGGGTTTGGCCGGATACCGATGCCGTGGCCGCGATGTGGTGTGAGGAGCGCCGCTTCGAACCGGCACCCGACGCGGACCGCCGGGAAGAGCTGCTCGCCCGCTGGCACCGGGCGGTGGCGCGCAGCAGGGGGTGGGCCGAGGTGTGAGGTGCGTGTCAGGGATCAGGTCCGTGCCACTGTGGGCAGAGACACGTGGGCAACCAGACCGCCATCGATTGCGTTTTCGAGTCTTATGCCACCGTGTTGTGCACTGATCAGATTGCGTGCGATCGCCAGGCCCAGGCCGGTGCCGCCGGTGTCGCGATTGCGTGAGGCTTCGGTGCGGTAAAAGGGCTCGAAGACCTTTTCCAACTCGTCCAGCGGCAGACCGGGGCCATGGTCCCTGATGCGCAAGTCGAGTTTGGATGCTTGTGCGTCCAGCGCAATGTCTACACGCTGGCCGAACTTGATGCCGTTCTCCACCAGGTTCCAGAGTGCGCGCCGCAAGCCCATGGGGTCGGCCCGGCAGGTGGCGGTCAGCGCGTCGGTGCGCTGTACGGCCCAACCCATGTCCTGGGCATCGGCGCAAAGGCTGTCAAGCAATGCGCCCAGATCCACATTCTGCAGACGTGGCGGTGCTTCCAAGCTGCGGGCGTAGTCCAGTCCCTCGCGGGCGAGCGACTGCATCGCGTCGAGGTCGGCCTGTATGCGCTCGCGCAGCGCATCGTCCTCGACCTGTTCGGCGCGAAGCCGAAGGCGCGTGATCGGGGTCAGCAAGTCGTGGGAGATCGCCGCCAGGATCCGGGTGCGGTCACGCACATGTTCATGGATGCTTGTCTGCATCTGGTTGAGTGCCGCTGCCGCGTAGGCGACTTCGGCTGGCCCGTGTTCGTCCAGTGCCGGCCTGTCAGGTTGTTCGCCAATGGCCCGGGCGGCGTCGGCGAGCCGGGTGAGCGGCCGGGTTGCGATGCGAACCCCGATCCACGTCAGGCCGCTGATCCCGAGCACGAGCGCCACGAGCGCGGCCAAGGCGCGTGCCGGTGTGGAAGGTGCTCCGAGTGTGGCCTCGGTCGCCGGCACCGGTGGAATCGCCAGTCGCATGCTCAGCGGCGTGCCGTCGCTGAGGGTGACGACTGCGATCAGCCGCATGTGGTGGGCCCTGTGGTCATCGTCGCGTTGTGATAGCGCGTAGATGCGCACGTCACGGTCGGGCAGCGCCGCGCGCATCGATTCGACGAGGGGGAAGCGCAGCGGCAGCGGCCTGGCATCCGCTGGTGGGGGGGCGAGGGCTAGCCGCAGGCGTCGACGGCCCATGGAGTCGATCCAGTGTTCGCGTTCGGCCGGTGCGAGTTGGTCGATCAGGTCTATAGTCGTAGCGGCTTCGCGCGCGATGCCCTCGAAAAGGACTTTGCGGTCGAAGCGGTCGCGTTCGCCCAGAAAGAGGGCGACGCTGACTGCGAGTACAGCTGCGATGCCGAGCAGCCAGATCAGCATCAGGCGGGCGAACAGGGTGCGGGGCAACAGGCGCATGTCGTGGTCGAAGGAGTCAGGCGCGAGGGTGGGGGGTGTCGGTTTCGAACACCAGCTCGACCGTACAGGCGAGCACATAGCCTTCGTTGCGCACGGTCTTGATGATCGCCGGCTCGCGCGCGCTATCGGCGAGGCGCTGGCGGATCCGGCTGACGAGCAGGTCGATGGAGCGGTCGAAGGCCTCGGCCTCGCGTCCTTGGGTCAGCTCCATGAGCTGGTCGCGGCTCAGCACCCGCTGGGGGTGATCGAGGAATACCCGCAGCATGCGATGTTCCGCGCCGGACAGGGCGACGACGGTGCCGTCTTCGGCGACGAGATGGCGGGCGATGGTATCGAGAGTCCAGTGGGCGAAACGCAACCCCCTGACCTGGCGGGCGGAGTTGGATTCGGCCTCCAGGTTGGGGGGTAGGGCGCGCGTCCGGCGCAGGATCGAGCGGATGCGAGCGAGTAGTTCTCGCGGCACGAAGGGTTTCGGGAGGTAGTCGTCGGCGCCCATTTCGAGTCCGACGATGCGGTCCATGTCCTCGCCGCGCGCGGTGAGCATCAGTACCGGGATGTCCCGATGTTTGCTGCCGCTGGCGCGCAGGTTGCGGCACAGCGTGAGTCCGTCGTCACCGGGCATCATGACGTCGAGCACGATGAGATCGATCCGGTGCTGGTCCAACGCCGACTTCATCTCGCGCCCGTCTGCCGCGGTGGTGCAGCGCAGGCCCTGGCGGGTCAGGTACTCGGCCAGCAGGCTGCGGATTTCGCGGTCGTCGTCGACGATGAGGATATGGTCGCGTTGGGTATTCATGGATTGGTCCGGACAGCAGGCGTTTTGCCACTTTGACGCTATTCTGACCGAGGGGGCCGGGTTGGCGTGTATCGTTTTGTCGTTATGCTCCAGCCGCATTGGGGATGGGCCGCGAGCCGCTGGCGGCCGCTGCCCTTTCGGCTCCGCTGCCCTTTCGCGCTGCCGCTGCCCTTTCGCGCTGCCGCTGCCCTTTCGCGCTGCCGCTGTAAGCCTCGCTTCGCTGCGATTCCAGGACTCGCGCTTCGCGCTCAAACAGCGGGAATCGCGGGCGCTACGCTCGGCAACAGCGGCATGCGCTCGGGCAAAGTCGCCTCAAGGGCTGCGGCCGGCATTGACTTGCTACGTGGTTCGAATGCTCACGCTTGACAACTGGCTGCGATCGACCGGTTGCGCGGCCTCACATCGAAATCATGTTGTCGCGATGAATCAGCTCTGGCTGGTCGGCGTAGCCGAGCAGTTGCTCGATCATGTGGCTGGGCTGGCGGGCG
>CAYTAY010000027.1:0-22906 GCA_964435845.1 uncultured Azoarcus sp. | reverse complement strand
AGCCGATGCGGCTCAAGGCGTGGGTGGCCAGCGAGAGCCCGTCACGGCTCACGCACCCAGATCTCGATGTGCTGGCGAGCGTTACCCGAGCAATCCACCAGGAATGCCCGCTGGGCATCGAGTACCACTCCATCTCCAGCGGCCGCACTGAGCGGGAGATCGTGCCCTTTGCCTTGATCGACAACGGCCTGCGCTGGCACGTCCGCGCCTTTGACCGGAAGTCGCAGGAGTTCCGGGATTTCGTCATCACCCGGATTAGGCGCCCCGTCGTGCTCAAGGGGCAGCCCGTCGCGCCCCACGAGGCCAGCGATCAAGACATTCAGTGGACCCGGATCGTCGAACTGGAGCTGGTGCCACATCCAGACCAGCCCCGGCCAGAGATCACCGAAATGGACTACAGCATGCAGGGTGGCGTGCTGCGGATGAAGCTGCGTGCCGCCACAGCCGGCTACATCCTTCGCCAATGGAGTGTGGACTGCACGCCCGACCACAGCCTGCGCGGGCACGAGTATCGGCTGTGGCTGAAGGATCACCTGGCCATCTACGGCGTGCGCAATGCCGTGCTGGCGCCGGGCTACCGCTCTCCTGATCAACAACGGCTCGAAGCCGAGGCGGACTGAGGGATGAGCATGCTGGCAAAACTCGAACGACTCATCGGCGAAATCGGCGACCTCAACAGCAAGTTGATCCTGCTGGTCGGACCCAGCCGCAGCGGCAAGACCCAGCTGCTGCGCCAGCTGGGCGACAAGCTCAGCATCGAGCCGCTCAACGTCGGCATGGAGCTGGGGCGCCGACTGGCGGCCACGCCAAACAACAAGCGCGGTTTCTCGGCGGGCGAACTGCTGCGGGAGATCGCGGACAGGGAACGGACTGAAGATCCGCTGTTGCTCGACAACCTCGAGTTGTTGTTCGAGCCCAGCCTGCAGATCAACCCGCTTGACCTCGTCAGGCGGCTGGCTCATTCCAAACGCGTCGTGGCCGTCTGGCCGGGCGAGCTGCGCGGCGACCGCTTGGTGTACGCGGACATGAGCCACCCAGAACATCGTGACTACAGCCGCGACGGCGTGGTCGTACTCGAAATTTGAAGCTACGGGGAAGAGAGAACCATATGGCCAAGAACATGAAATACGGAGATCTGATCCAGTTCGAGCAGATCGAGTCAGTCATTCAACTGCTCGATGCCGGGCGCCCGGATGAAGCCAAGAAGCTCGTCGCGACCTATGTCATCTCCGACGACATGGCCGAGCGGATCTCCAAGCTCATGGTTCCCCAGCTCAGTTTCGACGAGTCGGTCGATCACAAGGGCGTGCTGATCGTCGGCAACTACGGTACCGGTAAGTCGCACTTGATGTCGGTGCTGTCGTTGGTGGCTGAAGATGCCGCCTACGCGTCCATGATCCGCCACCCCAAGGTGGCCGAGGCGGTTGCCCTGATCGCCGGGCGCTTCAAGGTGCTGCGCATCGAGGTGGGCGGCCTGCAGATGCCGCTGCGCCAGATCATCACCCTGCAGCTTGAGCGTTTCCTCGAAAAGATCGGCGTCGACTACACATTCCCGACGGCCGACAAGGAGCTCAACAACAAGGACTCCTTCGAGGAGATGATGGCCGCGTTCGGCGAGAAATTCCCGGACCAGGGCGTGCTGCTCGTTGTCGATGAGTTCCTGGAGTACCTGCAGTCCCGCCGCGACCACGAACTGGTGCAGGATCTGGCCATCCTGCGTCAGATCGGCGAAGTCACCAAGCACCTGAAGTTCCGCTTCGTGGCCGGCGTGCAGGAAGCCATTTTCGACAGCGTGCGCTTCCAGCACGTCGCCGACAGCATGCGCCGCGTCAACGAGCGTTTCACCCAGATCCTGATCGACCGCCAGGACGTCAGCTTCGTCGTCTCCGCGCGCTTGCTCAAGAAAACGGCCGACCAGCAGAACAAGATCCGCGAGTACCTGACGCCGTTCGCCAAGTTCTATGACTCGATGAACGAGCGCATGGACGAATACGTCCGGCTGTTCCCGGTCCACCCCGACTATCTGAAGACCTTCGAGCAGATCCACTTCACCGAGAAGCGCGGCGCGCTCAAGACCATCGAGTCCGCCATGCTGGCCATCCTCGACCAGGACGTGCCCACCGACCGGCCACAGTTCATCAGCTACGAAAGCTTCTGGAACACCATCAAGACCAACTCGGTCTTGCGCGCCGACCCCAACATCAAGGAGGTGATGCGCGTCTCCGAGGTGCTGGAGTCGCGGGTCCAGCAGGCCTTCACCCGGCCGACCTACAAGCCGATGGCGCTGCGCGTCATCAATGCGCTGGCCGTGCACCGCCTGACCACGGGCGGCGACATCCACATTCCCATCGGGCCCACCGCCGCCGAGCTGCGCGACGCCCTGTGCCTGTTCCAGCCGGGCGTGGAGGACATGCCGGGCGAGCCGGCCGAGAACCTGCTGTCGATGGTGCAGACCGTCATGCGGGAGGTGCTCAAGACCGTCAACGGCCAGTTCATTTCCAAAGCGCCGGACACCGAGCAGTACTACCTCGACCTCAAGAAGGACATCGACTATGACGCGCAGATCGAGAAGCGCGCCGAAGCCCTGTCCGACGACGCGCTCGACCGTGCCTACTACAGCGCCGTCAAGGCACTGATGGAGTGCAGCGACGATCTGCGCTACCCCGGCTTCCAGATCTGGCAGTACCAGCTCGAATGGCAGGAGCGCCGCGTCGAACGCATGGGCTACCTGTTCTTCGGCGCCCCGAACGATCGCCCCACGGCGCAGCCCGAACGCGACTTCTACGTCTACTTCATCCAGCCGTTTACCAAGCGAAAGTTCGACGACAACAACTTGTCGGATGAGGTCTTCTTCCGGCTGACCGCAGATGAGGCGATGAAACGCCATCTCTCCTCTTACGCCGCAGCACTGGATCTGGCCTCCACCGCCAGTGGCGGCGCCAAGGCCATCTATCTTTCCAAGGCGCAAGACTTCCTGCGCGCCATGAGCAAGTGGCTGCAGGAAAAGCAATTGACCGCCTTCGAGGTCACCTACCAGGGCAAGAAAAAGAACCTGCAGGAGTGGGCCAAAGGCGTGTCGCTGCGTGACCGTGCGCGGCTTGGCGCCGACGAGCGCATCAACTTCCGCGACGTGGTGAACGTCATCTCCGGCCTGGTGCTCGGCCAGCGCTTTGTCGATCTCTCGCCGGAATACCCCACCTTCTCGGTGCTGGTGACCGAGGCCAACCGCAAGCAACTGATTGGCAACGCGCTGCGTGCACTGGCTGGCGGCACACGCACCAAGGACGCGGCAGCCATCCTCGATGCCCTGGAGTTGCTTGACGGCGACCGCGTCGACCCGGCCAACTCGCGCTACGCGCAGGAGGTGCTGAACCGCCTCAAGGCCAAGGGCCACGGCCAGGTGCTCAACCGCAGCGAACTGCTCTCGGGCACGTCGGACGTGGAGTATTTCGCGCCCATCAAATACAGGCTGGAGCCCGATCTGCTGGTCACCGTGCTGGGCGGCTTGGTCTACTCCGGCGACATCGTGCTGTCGATCACCGGCGACAAGATCGACTCCGGCAAGCTGGAGCAACTGGCTGAGCGCTCCATCGAAGAGCTCAAGCAGTTCAAGCACGTCGAGGCGCCCAAGGAGATCAACCTCGCGGTGCTGCGTGCCCTGTTCGAGTTGTTCGACCTACCGTCCGGCCTCGCCCAAAAGGCCAGCCAGGGCAATAGCGGAGATGGCGAGCCGGTCATCAAGCTGCAGGAGAAGGTTAGTACACTGGTGCCGCGTGTGCTCAAGGCCGGTTCCGACCTGCAGCAAGGCAAGCTCGGCTTCTGGGGCCAGAACCTGCTGCGCGACGAAGAAGCCAAAGACTGGCATGCCCGGCTGGATTCGCTGAAGAAGTTCACCGAGTCGCTGGCGCCGTACAACACCGTCGGCAAGCTCAAGAACCTGCGTGTCACGCAAGAAGACCTCGACGGCCAGAAAAAGAACCTGGAGATCCTGGCCTCTGTCGAGCGTCTGCTCGAACTGGTGGCGGAGCTGGGCAGCACGGCGTCCTACCTCTCGCAGGCCGAGATGGTGTTGCCCGCCGAGCACCCGTGGGTGAAACAGGCCGAGGCCGCTCGCAAGGCGCTGTTTGAAAAGCTCAACCAGGACCGCACCGCCGAGCACGCTGCCCTGACTTTGAATAATGGTCGGCAGACGCTGAACCAGCTCAAGAAGGACTACATCAACGCCTACATCGCCAGCCACAGCAAGGCGCGGTTGGGTGTGGCCGAGGACAAGAGTCGCAACAGACTGCGTAAAGACGACCGCCTGCTGGCGCTGCGCGTCCTGGCCGGCGTGTCGCTGATGCCCACCAGCCAGCTCACCGCCTTCGAGGAGTCGCTCAACGGCCTGAAGAGTTGTTCATCGCTGGATGAGCCGACGCTGGTCACCGCCGCCGTCTGCCCGCATTGCCAGTTCCGCCCGTCCGCCGAACAGCTGGAGCTGATCCCGGCGGCCAACCGCCTGCGCAAGCTGGACGACGATCTGGACACACTGGTGGCCAACTGGCAGCAAACGCTGCTGGAAAACCTGGAAGACCCGTTCACGCAGGACAGCCTGGGTCTGCTGCCGCCCGCGTCCAAGAAGCTGATCGACGCATTCCTGGCATCGCGGAAACTGCCGGACCCGATGACCGCCGAGTTTGCCAACGCCGTGCAAGAGGCGCTGTCGGGGCTGGAGAAGATCGCGGTCAAGGGCGACGAGATCAAGCAGGCGCTGCTGCAAGGCGGCTCGCCAGCCACGCCGGACGACCTGCGCAAGCGCTTCGACACCTTCATGAACGAGCGATGCAAGGGCAAGGATTCGACCAAGCTGCGCTTCGTGATCGAGTGACCCTATGAACGAAGCCGAACTGCTGCAAATTCTGGCGCGCGGCGAAGACAGCCAGCACCAGTTCAAGCGCGACTTCACCAGCGCCGATGCGCTGGCATCGGAGCTGGCCGCGCTGGCCAACAGCCGTGGCGGCAGGCTCCTCATCGGCATCAGCGACGCCGGACATGCCGTCGGCCTGTCCGCAGCCGACATTCAGCGGCTCAACCAACTGCTGTCCAATGCTGCCAGCCAGCACGTCAAGCCGCCCCTGGGACCCACCAGCCAGAACCTGCAAACGGCTGACGGTCTGGTCATGGTGGTCGAGGTGCCAGAGGGGCTCAACAAACCCTACATGGACTTGCAAGGGCGTGTCTGGGTCAAGAACGGCGCCGACAAACGCCATGTCACCGCCCGCGAGGAAATGCAGCGCATGTTTCAACAATCCGGCCTGCTGCAAGCCGACCAGGCTCCGGTTCCCAACGCAGTGGCCGACGACATCGACGAGCGCGCCTTTGCCCGCTACTTCGAACGGCGCTATCGCCAGAGCATCGAGCAAACCGGCCAGCCTGTGCTGCGTCTGATGGAAAATATCGATCTGGCCCAACACGGCGTGCCCAACCTCGCCGGACTGCTGCTGTTCGGCAAGCAGCCACAGCGCCGCCTGCATGTCTGCTTCATCGCAGCGGTGTGCTTTCCGGGCACCAAACTCTCCGACAGCCGCTACCTCGACAGCGAAAACATCGAAGGCAGCCTCGAAGAGCAATACCAGCGCGGCATGGCCTTCATCAAACGCAACCTGCACCATGTGCAGGGCGACCAGAGCGTCAATAGCTTGGGGCTGCTCGAAGTACCGGAAGAAGCCTTTGTCGAGCTGCTCGTCAACGCCCTGGTGCACCGCGACTTCTTCATCAGCGCCACTGTGCGTCTGTTCATCTTCGCCGACCGGGTGGAAATCATCAGCCCCGGCCATTTGCCCGACAGCCTGACGCCCGAGCAGATCCGCGCGGGCGTTTCCAATCGCCGCAACAAAGTGCTGGCCGAACACGCCTCCCACATCCTGCCGTATCGCGGCTTGGGTACCGGCATCCCCAGAGCGCTGGGTGCGTGGCCCAGGATCGATCTGATCGACGAACGGGAAACCAATCAATTCCGCGCGGTGGTCTGGCGTGACGTGGCCGAGGAAGTCACCCCCCAAGTCACCCCCCAAGTCACCCCCCAAGTCACCCCCCAAGTCACCCCCCAAGTTCAAACCATGCTGGGCAAGATGTCGGGCGAACTCTCGCGGCAGGAAATCATGGCCGCATTAACGCTGACTGACCGCAAGCACTTTGCTGCCGCTTACCTGCAACCTGCGCTGGAAGCCGGGTTGCTGGAGATGACCATTCCCGACAAGCCGCAGAGCAGTAAACAGCGCTACCGGCTCACCCCGCTGGGGATGTTGGCGATGGCGAAGCGGCAATGACAGAAATTTGAGGAACGAACGGATGAACGACTTACTGCACGGCCAAAAAACTGGCTCGACTGGCCCGGTGGAATGCCTTGGCCAGACATTCCCAAGCGAGCAAGCGCGGCGCGAGCACTTCACCAAGCTGCTGGCTCAGAAGCTGAAGGATCCGGCGTTCCGCAAGATCGAAGGATTCCCGCAGGGTACGGACGAAGCCATCCTGGCGATGTCTGACCCGCCGTACTACACCGCGTGCCCGAATCCCTTCCTCGAAGACTTTGTGCGCCTCTACGGCAAGCCCTACGACCCTGCCGTTAAGTACAGTCGAGAACCCCAAACCATCGACGTCTCAGTTGGGAAAACTGATCAGATTTATCGCGCACATTCATATCACACGAAGGTGCCGCATCTCGCGATCGTGCCGTCAATCCTGCATTACACCGAACCCGGCGACATCGTCCTGGATGGCTTTGGCGGTTCTGGCATGACGGGTGTGGCCGCTCAGTGGTGCGCTGTAGCACCTCCCGCATATCGCCATGAGCTAGAGACTGAATGGAGGAAACAGGGAAAGACAGCACCTCGTTGGGGAGCCCGACGAGTGGTCGTCAACGACCTATCACCGGCAGCAACGTTTATTGCCGCCAATTACAACCTTCCATTTGACGTTACTGCGTTCTCCAAAGCAGGTGCTCAGCTATTGACAGAGGCGGAGGAAGAGCTTGGCTGGATGTATGAGACTTTGCATACCGACGGCGTCACTAAAGCAAGAATTGAATACACGGTTTGGAGTGAGGTTCTGTCGTGCTCATCCTGTGCTGGCGAGCTGGTGTTTACCGATGTAGCACTCGATGATGAGACGCAGCGAGTTGATGATGTCATGACGTGCCCGCATTGCGGCGCGAAGGGCACCAAGGAGCAAATGGACCTGACTTTTGAGAGCTTTCTCGACCCAGTCACTCAGACCGCAGAGAAGCGACCAAAGCGTGTTCCGGCATTTATCCAGTATCGAATTGGCAAGACCAAGTACGAGAAGAAGCCAGATGCGCAAGATCTAAAAGTCTTGCAGCGAATTCAGTCGATGCCTATTCCCGATGACTTTCCAACCGACAGGCTTCCAGATTGTCAGATGACCCGTGTTGGTCGTATGCGAACAACCAACACCGCTGCGGTTCACTTTATGTTCTTAGCCAGGGCCGCACAATCTATGGCCTTCCTATGGCGCAAAGCAAAGCAGCAACCGGATCATCGGGTGCGGCAGATGCTCATGTTCTTCATTGAGCAAGGCATCCGAGGAATGTCTGTCCTCAATCGGTATAAGCCGATTCAGCATGGACGTATTGGTGGCTCTCAGGTTGGGCTTGATCTGCCAGGTGTGTTCTATGTGCCTTCAATTATTTCAGAAGTTAGTCCGTGGGCCCAATTTGAGGGAAAACTGGACCGTCTTGGAAAAGCCTTTTCTGCATTTGAAACCAAGAGCGGAAATTCAATTGTCGGCACAGGAAGCGCCCACGCCATGTCTCTTCCGAAGGAGTCGGTGGATTACATTTTCACTGACCCACCCTTTGGCGAGAATATTTATTACTCGGACTTGAACTTCTTGGTTGAGTCTTGGCACGGTGTAACTACCACTCCTGCATTAGAAGCCATAATTGATCGGGTCAAAAAGAAAGACATAAATGAATATCAGCGTTTAATGCAGAAATGCTTTGCTGAATACTTCCGTGTTCTCAAGCCCGGAAGATGGATGACAGTGGTGTTTTCCAACAGTCGCGCGTCTGTGTGGAACGCAATTCAAGTCTCATTGCAACAAGTTGGCTTCGTGGTAGCCGAGGTGACGGCGCTGAACAAAGTTCAAGGTAGCTTCCAGCAAGTCGTTTCCCCGAACACAGTTAAGCAGGATCTTGTTATCACCGCCTACAAACCTAACGGCGGTTTGGAGGAGAGATTCGTTCGAAATGGAGCGACTGCTGAAACCGTCTGGGACTTTGTTCAAACCCACTTGAAGCAACTGCCGGCCGTCAAAGTTACATCGGGTTACCCGCCAGAGCTACTGAGCATCGTCGAACGCGATGCGCGTCGTATCTACGACCGCATGGCGTCCTGGTTTATCCGTCATGGCACGATGGTGCCGATCTCGACGCCGGAGTTTCTGGCCGAACTGCCCGTCCGCTTTCGTGAGATGGATGGCATGGTGTTTCTGCCCGATCAATTGGTCGAGTACGAAAAAGCGCGGTCGCGCATTCCGCAGGTGAAGCAGGCGGAACTGTTCGTGTCGGACGAGCGCAGTGCCATCGACTGGTTGACCAACTTCCTGCTGAGGCGCCCATCGACTCGATCGGAGATCCACCCGGAGTACATCCCGCAGATCGGTTCGGCCAAGCGCAAGGGCGAGATCATTCCGGAATTGGACCAGCTGCTTGAGGACAACTTCTTGCGCTATGACGGCTCCGGCGAGGTGCCGAGCCAAATCCACAGCTATCTCTCGACCAACCACAAGGATCTTCGTGGGCTGGAAAAGAACAGTCCAGCACTGGTGGCCAAGGCCAAGGATCGCTGGTACGTACCAGACCCAAACAAGGCGCAAGACCTAGAGAAGAAACGCGAGAAGGCGCTGCTCAAGGAATTCGACGCCTATCGATCGTTCACTGGCCGCAAGATCAAGGAGTCCCGTCTCGAAGTGCTGCGTGCAGGCTTCCGCGCGGCGTGGGCCAACAAGGACTACGAGACCATCATCAGCATTGCCGACAAATTGCCCGATGCCACCCTGCAAGAGGACGAGAAGCTGCTCACCCTCTATGACCTGGCTCTGACCCGTACCGAGGCTGATGCCTGATGCGCCGGATGGGAGCGAAAGCATGAACCAGGACGAGTTGCTGGCAAGGCTGAATGGCATCGAATGGAACGACTTCGAGTGCAAGCGGGCGCAGCGTGGCGTGCCGGAGGATGCCTATAAAACGGTATCCGCCTTTGCCAACACGTCGGGCGGCTGGCTGGTGTTTGGCGTCAGCGAGGTGAATGGCCAGCTGGAAGTGACCGGCGTGGAGGAGCCAGACAAGGTTCAGAACGATTTTCTGGCGGTGCTGCGTGGCGGGCAGAAGCACAACCGGGTGATCGCGGTGGAGGCGCATCGCTTTGAGATCGACGGCAAGCATGTGTTTGCGTTCCATGTGCCGGAGTCGTCCCGCTCGGAGAAGCCGGTCTACCTCAAGGGCGACCCGCGCCAGAGTTACCTGCGACGTGGCGCGGGCGACGAACAGTTCACCCAAAGTGAGCTGGAGCGATTTCTGCGCGACGCGGCGCAGGATCGCTACGACGGCGTCGCCCTGGCCGATATTCCGGTGGATCAGTGCTTTGATGAGGTAACGGTCAAGTGGTATCAGGCGCAGTTCGCACGGCGCAACCCGGAGCATGTCGAGATCACCGATCCGATAGCGTTTTTGCTGAACTGGAATTTTGTCGTCGAACGGGATGGCAAGGCTTTGCCTACCCGCGCCGGAGTGCTGCTGTTTGGTGCCGGCCGCTATGTGCGTCAGATCCTGCCCCGGCCGGTGCTGGACTATCAACGCATCGATACCGCTTTTGACCAGTGGTCTGCCGAGCAGCGCTGGCACGACCGCTATGTGTTTGAAGAGAACATTTTCCAGACCTGGCAGGGGCTGGTGGCGCGGTATATGCGCGTTGCCGAACACCCGTTCTCACTCGACCCGACCACCCTGCGCCGCAACGATGATCCGCCGGACTACGTGGCTTTTCGTGAAGCGGCCATCAACCTGCTGGTCCACCAGGATTACGGCGATCACGGCCGCAAGGCGTCTATCAAGCTGTTCGCCGATCGCACGGTGTTCTGGAACCCTGGAGATGCCTTCGCCACGGAAGCCGAGCTGCTGGACCCCACCGAAAAGGAAGTGCGCAACCCGGCCATCGTGAAGGCGTTCCGCCGTATTGGCCTGTCGGACCAGGCCGGCACCGGTATTCGTGCCATCTTCCGCAACTGGCACGAACTGGGCCGCACGCCACCGCGGTTGAAGAACGACAAGGCGCGCAAGAATTTTGAACTGGTGTTGATCAACAAGCCGTTGGTCACCGATGCGATGCTCCGCTTCCGTCAAACCTTGGGTACACACTTGACGCTCGAACAGGCCGATGCGCTGGCCTTGGCGCTGTCGCTGCCGGAGGGTGAAGCCCTGACCCTGACGGCGATCCGCAGCCTCGGCATCAGCACCACCCAGCAAGCCCGGGCGGTGGCCGACCATCTGGTGCGCCAGCAACTGCTCGATCAACTCAGCGATACGCAGTTTCAGGCGCGAGAGGCGATTCGGCAGCGCTTTACACAGGAAGTGGAAACCCGGCCGACGGACGAGGTCGGGACCAAGCCGGGGCCAAGTCGGGACCAAGTCGGGACCAAGTTGGGACTCAGTGCTGAACAACGCATCCTGTTGGCGCAGATGGCCGATGAGCACGACATTGCCACCTTGATGGCATGGGTTGGGCGCAGCAATCGCAGCAAGTTTCGTGAGGCGGTATTGGCGCCACTGCTGACATTGGAACTTGTTGCCATGACCATTCCGGATAAGCCTAACAGCAGCAAACAGCGCTATCGGCTGACCGATCAAGGCAGAGCAATGCGCGAAGAGGTCAAGGAATGATCCAGCCCGGGCGCAACTTCACCATCGGCGACTGGTGCTGGTTCACCCGGCAGGCATCCCCTTGCCGGGTGATCGAGAGGCAAGACGTGTGGGGCGAAGTCGCCTACCGCGTTTGGCTGCCGGCCAAGGACGCGGTGGTGCATGCACGGGCGGTGGATCTGGCTCCGTTGGAGAGCGTGCGCCCGAGCGTGGAACAGATTCTGCACACCACGGCGGCGGCCAAGCTGCTGGATGCGCTGGAGGACAACCTGCTGCTGGCGCCGATTCAGTCCAGCGTCGTGCCACTGCCGCACCAGCTCTACGCGCTGAACCGCGCGGTGAGCCGCGACCGCATTCGCTACCTGCTGGCCGATGAAGTGGGCCTCGGCAAGACCATCGAAGCTGGCTTGGTGCTGCGCGAGTTGAAATTGCGTGGCCGGGTGAAGCGCATTCTGGTGGTCGCGCCCAAGGGGCTGGTGCGCCAGTGGCAGGCGGAAATGCGCCTGCACTTCGGCGAGAAGTTCCAGTTCATCGAGCCGTCCGAGCTGGCGGCCTTTCGCCAGTGGCGCAGCAGCGGCGCGGGCGAGGAGGAGAACCTGTGGCGCATGCACGACCAGGTGATCTGCTCGCTGGACTCGGTGAAGCCGATGGAGAGTCGGCGCGGCTGGAGCCTGGAGCAACTGAACACCTACAACCGCGAGCGCTTTGAGGACCTGATTTCGGCGTCGTGGGATCTGGTCATCATCGACGAGGCCCACCGCATGGGCGGCAGCACCGAGCAGGTGGCCCGCTACAAGCTGGGCGCCGCGCTGGCCGAGGCCTCGCCCTATCTCTTGCTGTTGTCGGCCACGCCGCACCAGGGCAAGACCGACCAGTTCATGCGCCTGATGCAGTTGCTGGACCGGGAGGCGTTTCCGGACGAAGGCAGCGTCAGCCGTGATCGGGTGCGTCCATTCGTGATCCGCACCGAGAAGCGGCTGTCGATCAACGCCGATGGCCAGCCGCTGTTCAAGCCACGTGTCACCCGGCTGCAGGCGGTGGCGTGGCAGGCACGGCACGGCTCGCAACAGCGCCTGTACGAGGCGGTGACAGACTATGTGCGCCACGGCTACAACCAGGCAATGGCGGCCAAGCAGCGCCACATCGGCTTCCTGATGATCCTGATGCAGCGGCTGGTGACCTCCAGTACGGCAGCTATCCGCACCACGCTGGAGAAGCGCCAGGCTTTGCTCGATGCGCCACAGCCCCAGGCGAATCTGTTCGAGAACACCAGCCAGGACGAGTGGGCGGATCTCGATGGCCAGTCGCAGGTAGATCTGGCCATGCAGTCCAGTGGCTGGGAGCTGGAGAAGTCCGAAGTCGAGATGTTGCTGGAGCTGGCGCGAGAAACCGAGGCCGCCGGTACGGACGCCAAGGCCGAGGCACTGCTGGAGCTGATCTACAAGCTGCAGCAAGAGGAAGGCGACCCGGCGCTGAAGGTACTGATCTTCACCGAGTTCGTGCCGACGCAAGCGATGCTGGCCGACTACTTGGAGAGCCGTGGTTTCTCGGTAGCGACGCTCAACGGCAGCATGGACCTGGAAGCCCGCACGCGCGCCCAGCAGGTCTTCTCTAAAGATGTGCGCGTTCTGATTTCAACGGATGCGGGCGGCGAGGGTCTGAACCTGCAGTTCTGCCACGTCATCGTCAACTTCGATATGCCGTGGAACCCGATGCGGATCGAGCAGCGCATCGGCCGCGTCGACCGTATCGGCCAGCACCATGTGGTGCGCGCCATCAACTTCGTCCTGGAAGACACCGTGGAGCACCGGGTGCGCCAGGTGCTGGAGGCAAAGCTCGAGGTCATCGCGCAGGAGTTTGGCGTCGACAAGGCGGCCGATGTGATGGACTCGGTCGAGGCCGATCCGATCTTCGACGAGTTGTTCGTGCATGGCCTGCAGAACCCTGATGCGATCGAACAGGAATGCGACGCCGTGGTGTCGCAGCTGCGATCGACGTTGGTGGAGTCGAAAAAGAACAGCGACTTGCTCGCCGAAGAACATGACCTGGACGCCGACGACGCCCGCAAATGGCGTGACCACCCAGCGCAGTTCTGGCTGGAACGCGCCATCACCAGTGGGTTGGCCGCACGCGGTGGTTCAGCCACCAAAGCGGGTAGTGCCTGGCGAGTGAAGTGGGCGGACGGCAGCGAGTCCGCGCAGGCGTGCTTCGATGCCCGAACAGCGGACGAGAACCCGGAGTTGGAATGGGTGACGATGGAAGACCCACGTGCCCGCGCCATCATCAGCGAACTGCCGCGCTTTGTTGCTGGCCAGCCGCTGCCGGTGATTCGGGTGACCGGCTTACCGGAGTCGGTTCGCGGCATCTGGTCGCTATGGGAAATCAGCCTGGCGGCAGAAGGCTTGAGCCGGAAGCGTTTTCTGCCGGTGTTCATCAACGAGGAAGGTCGCCCCTTTGTACCGACCGCGAAACGCGTATGGGACCTGCTGCTGACCGAGACCGTGGATGTTCATGCCGTGACCGGCGCTGAGGAGTCGGTGAAGTGGTTCGAGGCATCCCATGTGGCCGCCAGCGCCCAAGGCGAACGGATCTTCACCGAGCTGCTGAACGAGCACCGTGCCCGACTGAAGGAAGAACGCGAGCGTGCGGTGTATGCCTTCGAAGCCCGGGGTCAGGCGATTGGGCGCATCGGCTTGCCCGCCGTCCGCGAACATCGGCGCAAACGACTGCAACAAGAACACGATGCACGGTTGGCCGCCCTCGATGACATGGAGGCCAGCGTGCCGGATTTGAATGCCGTGATGATGGTGCGAGTCTCCGGCGATGTGATACCCGGAGGACAGGTGGGATGAGCCAGTGGTCAGAACGCATTCTCAGCCACTTCACGGCCGACCTCACCCGGCTCTGGGTTGCGTGCGACCCTGATGATGTGTTGCTCGACGAGAAGCTGTTGACCGAGCTGCGCGGTCGCGGCTTCGAGGCGATGCTGTACGAGGACCCGTTTGCCTTTCGGGCGGAATACGAGGAACGCTATCGCGCAGCCTGGGATCGCGGTGAGGCGGGGCCAGCGCCCTCGCTGGTTCTGCATCTGCGCAGCGCCGACGCGAATGAATTGCCGTGGGACATCGTGCACCACGGACGTGTGGTCCGGCTCAGCCTTGCGGAGCTCTTCCCCAGGCTGGCATACAGCGCGGTACAGCAAGTCGAGCCGGAGCATTTGGCCGGGCTGTTTCATGCCCACCAGACCGAATTGCAGTCAGCGCGCGGCGAGAACGAGTCCAAGGACTTCATTCTCGAGCACGTCTACCAACTGACGCCGCGATCTATTCGCAACCCGGTCGACTTCTGGCGGGAGCTGCTGCGAATGCACTTCGCCAACCGCTCATTGCCACCCCTGTTCGCCCAGCACGCGGCAAGCATCCTCCAGGGCAAGGGACTGTTCCCGGATCTTCCCGTCGCCACATGGCTGGCGTCCAAGAGCGCGCTGCTGCGTGTGGTGCAGGATGCGTGGTATCGCTACCTGACGACCCTGGGGCTGGATGGCACGCGTACAGGCGAGCCGCCGCCACCGGACTACGTCGCGAAGATCGTGATTCCGTTCGACCACTCCGATGTGCAGGTGCTGGTCGATTCCATGTTTCTCGACGGCAGCTTGCATCCGCTCGCGGTTCACAGTGTTCCGGCGGGGATGCCGAGTTGGATCAAGGCTGGCATTGTTCAGGACCCGGCGGCACTGCAGGCATTGGTGCTCAAAGGCATCGATGGCCTGATCGAGACGACCCCAACAGCGGCCTCTTCGCACAAGGACTGGAGCGAGTTCGCCAAACGCTACGGTGAGATCCTGGCCCGCACGCATGGTCTGCCAGGTACGGAAGGCAGCGAACACCTGCCGGTGATTCGAGAGCGGATCAAGACCTTGCATGCGCAATCAGACGAGGGTCTGCAAGCCTGGGTCGCGGCCAAGCACTATGCCGACCTGATCTTGCAGCCAGTGACCAAAGGCCCGGTGATGGTGCACCACGTGCCGCGCTTCTTGCGCCATCGGCGGTCCGCAGGGGAAACCAAGGTGGCTCTGCTGGTATTCGACGGGCTGGCCTTCGACCAGTGGGTGCAAATCCGCGAGCGCCTGATCGCCACCACGAAACGTTTCGCGTTCGACGAGGGAACCGCGTTTGCATGGCTGCCGACCGTGACGTCGGTGTCGCGTCAGGCGCTGTTCTCCGGGCTGAAACCGCGAGAGTTCGACGACTCCATCGACAGGACGGACAAGGAGGAATCCTTGTGGAAGACGTTCTGGCAGAACGAAGGCGTCAATTCGAATGAGGTGATGTATCGACGCGCGCTGCGTCAGACCCATCAGCTCGACGCACTGGAAGCGGATTTGATCGACCGGCGCCCGAAGGTGGTGGGCCTGGTCATCGATGAGGTGGACGATCGGCTCCACAAGGAGCGGTCCAAGAAGGACGTGGCGATGTGGATCGGCAACTGGCTGACGACCGGTTTCGTCGACCGGCTGTTCTCGCTGCTGCTGGACAAGGGATACCACATCTATCTCACGGCGGACCACGGCAACGTTGAGTCCACCGGCGTCGGCAGGCCCAGCCAGGGCGTGATTGCGGAGACTCGCGGCGAACGCGTCCGGGTCTATAGGAGCGAGCCATTGCTTGCCGATTCCGCTGCGGCCTATCCCACCACAGTCAGGTTGGACATCGCTGGACTGCCCGCGAACTTCATGCCCCTATTCGCAGGCGGACGAACCGCCTTTGTGCCCGAGGGCGAGCAGGTAGTGGTCCACGGCGGGGTGTCGGTCGAAGAGTTGATCGTGCCCTTTGTGAAAGTCAGTTATGTGATTGGTACCGAATGAATTCATCAGCCCCAAAAATAGGCTTTGATCGGTTCATTCAGCTTGATTGGGCGGCTGCGGCACTGAATGTTCGTGCAGGCGTGGCTGGGCTAGATGATCTGAATGCACTGCTTGATGCAGCCGAACTTGGCGTGGAAGCCAAGAAAAAAACACGCACCGTACTGAATCGGTTGTGGCTGGAGCCACGCGCCGAACTGGTCGATTACGCGGATCGCGGCGTGGCCATCCACAAGACGCAGCCGGACATTCCCGTCTCAGCGCTGTGCTGGGGCATGTCCGTGGCGACGTACCCGTTCTTTGGCAAGGTGGCCGAGCTGGTGGGCCGCCTGTCCGCCATTCAGGGCGACTGTGCGTCCGCCGAGGTCCATCGGCGCATGAGTGAAACCTATGGGGAGCGCGAAGGCACCCGGCGTATGACCAACATGGTCATCCAGAGTCAGGCGAGTTGGGGCGCCGTGGAGCGGGTCGAAAAAGGCAAGCGGGTCATTCGGTTGCCACAGACGAGCATCGACAACGATGCGCTCACTGCTTGGCTGATCGAAGCTGCTGTGCGCTACGCCGGTAAGCCCATTTCAGTGCCCAGCCTGCAGTCGCTGCCCGTGCTGTTCCCGTTCAACTTGACGCGGCCTCTGGCCTACGTGGTGTCGAACAGTGCGAGCCTCGACCTCCGGTCGGAAGGCCCGAGTAACCAGTTCGTCGCTTTGCGCGCCACCCTCTGAGGACAGACATGAATACAAAGACAGACAGCACTGGCGCGCAAGCAACCTGGTTCGTCGGCGCGAGCTATGGCGGTACTGATGATCAGATGCCGAGATTTCTTGCAGAAGGAATTTGGGAGAACGGCTACGACGACAAGCTCCTCGATGTGGTGCGTTCCATGCGTCCCGGAGAGCGGATCGCCATCAAGTCGTCTTACACGCGAAAGCACGGTCTGCCCTTCGATAGCCGAGGCCGAGCGGTTTCGGTTATGGGCATCAAGGCGGTCGGCACGATCACCGAAAACCTGAACGACGGGAAGCGGGTGAAGGTGGACTGGGCCAAGGTTGAGCCGGTACGGGAGTGGTACTTCTACACTCACCGAGCAACGATCTGGCGCGTGCTGCCCGGCGAATGGATGAACGATGCGCTGATAGCATTCGCGTTCGACGACAAGCCGCAGGATGTAAATCGCTTTCGCAACGAGCCCTTTTGGCGGGAGCGTTACGGCACGACTTCGTCAGAAAAGCAGCGCTTCGAGTGGACGGACTTCTATGAGGCAGTGGCTGAAAAGCTGCTGGCCTACGCGAATGACAGATCGAAGCTAATCGACGCTATTCACGAAATCGGCAAGCACGTCCCCAAGTTTCAAGTTTTGCAAGACAGGTTTCCGGATGGCAGCACAGGGCCATTGCAGGATATTTGCCCATTCACAGCCATGGGCATATTCAATCGTTCAATGACGGATGCCAACCGAAAAATCATCGCCGGTGAGTTGGCCAAATTTCTTGGTGTAACGGTACCTGTACCGCCCTCATTCGAAGGCATCCCCGTCCTCAACAACCAACGTTCCTGGTTTTTCGCCTATGCCGACAAGCGTGGTGCGGGCGACATCGACGCGCTATGGAAGGTATTCGTTGCTGCGAGCAAGATGGTTGATGAAGACCAATTGGACACTCGGGATGCCTTCATCCGTGCTTATGACGAGGCAACCCAAGTATGGGGTGTCGCATGGAACCTTTCGACAGGTCTCTACTGGGCGCATCCGTGGGAATTCTTGACGCTTGATAGCCAGTCGCGCCACTACATCAACAAGCGGCTTGGCCTGAATGTCGCCATCAGTGGTCAGCAAGGCCCATGTGATGGTCAGGCCTATCTGAAGCTGCTGGACGACTTGCGTTCGCGCTTCGGCGAAGACGGCTATCCGGTCCACAGTTTCCCGGACTTGTCACTTGCGTCCTGGATGTACAAAGACCCTGTGGACGAGGCTAGGCTGGTTGGCGATATCGGTACCAATGCCGGGCCAGAACAGGAAACTGAAGGTGAAGTTCGCGAAGCCTTTCAGGTTGCAGCGCCAATCGTTCCCTACTCGGTGGAGGACATCCTCAAGGACGGCTGTTTCCTGGAGCGAGCCGAAATTGACCGCTTGCTCGATCGTCTGCGCACAAAAAAGAACCTCATCCTTCAGGGGCCTCCGGGCACGGGCAAGACCTGGCTAGCCAAACGGCTAGCGTTCGCACTCATGGGGCAGAAGGACGACAGCAAGGTCCGCGCAGTGCAGTTCCACCCCAACCTGTCTTACGAGGACTTTGTTCGAGGGTGGCGTCCGACTGGAGAAGGCAAGTTATCGCTGGCAGACGGCGTCTTCATGGAAGCCATCAAGGCTGCATCGAAGGACCCTTCGTCGAAGTTTGTCGTGGTAATCGAGGAGATCAACCGTGGAAACCCGGCGCAGATCTTCGGCGAGTTGCTGACGCTGCTTGAGGCCGGCAAGCGGACACCCAACGAAGCGCTGGAACTCTGCTATCCGGATGCAGACGGCAAACGACGCCCCGTCCATATTCCTGAGAATCTCTATGTGGTCGGCACCATGAATATCGCCGACCGATCACTTGCACTGGTCGATCTGGCATTGCGTCGCCGCTTTGCTTTCGTTGGGCTGGAGCCAAGACTGGGTCAGGTTTGGCGGGATTGGGTGGTCAAGGAGTGTGCTGTCGATCCGGGCTTGGTCGCGGATATCGAACGTCGTGTTGCCGATCTGAACGACCAGATCGCATCGGATGCGCGCCTTGGCAAGCAATTCCGGATTGGTCACAGCTATGTGACACCCGCACATCGACTAGAGGCGGGAAACACGAAGAAGTGGTTCCAGCAGGTCGTGGAGACGGAGATCGGCCCGTTGCTGGATGAATACTGGTTCGACGCGCCCGACGAAGCACAAAAGGCGATTGCACGGCTGACACAGGGTTGGTGATGAGCGCAGTCGCAGAACAGGTGGACAGCGCATCCGCGAGCGCGGAGGGATTCATCGGGCGCATTCCAGTGCGCAACCTTTGGTTGCTGATGCTTTATGCCTCGGACCTGTTCCGCACTCGCGGTATCGGCAAAGTCGGTCTGGAAGACAGCCCGGACGATCTGCCAGACCTCGTCGCCGAGATTCTTGCCCATGCGGTTGAAGTGCGACAACGTCGCCGCTTGAGTCTCGGCTATCGATCTCGTGACGCAGTAATCAATCGCGTGCGTGGCCGGATCGACGTCTTGACCACCGAACGCCATCAGTTGATGGATAGAGGCCTGGTGGCGTGCCGGTTCGACGAACTTACCATCGACACACCACGCAATCGTTTCGTCCGAGCAGCCTTGGAGTCCATCTCCAGGATCGTTCAGAGGAAGGACGTTGCCCATCGGTGCCGCGCACTTGCGGGTGGCATGAAGGAAATGGGTGTATCAGGGGACGCACCGACCCGCGCCCAAATGAGCACCGATCGTTTCGGCCGTAACGATGCGGACGACCGGTTCATGGTGGCAGCCGCAAAGCTGGCGTTCGACCTAGTGCTACCTACGGAGGCGTCGGGTGCGAATGTGCTCTCTCTGCCGGACAGAGAAGCGACGTGGGTACGCCGTTTGTTCGAGCGGGCGGTGGGCGGCTTCTACGAAGTCGTATTGAGTCCGCAGGGCTGGCGGGTGCTATGCGGCGGGACGATGGGCTGGCAGATCGAGCAGAAGACGGCGGGGATCGACAAGATCCTGCCGACGATGCGAACTGATGTCGTGCTCGACCACCCGTCATCCGGGCAGAGGATCGTCATCGATACCAAGTTCACCTCGATTGTGACGAGCGGTTGGTACCGTGAGGAAACCCTACGCAGCGGATACGTGTACCAGATCTACGCCTATCTGCGCTCCCAGGTTGGGTGCGGTGATGCGCTTGCGGATCACGCGAGTGGATTGTTGTTGCATCCCGCGATCGGCCAGATGGTCGACGAGACAGTGCTGATCCAGGGGCACGCCATTCGATTTGCCACTGTGGATTTGACGGCAACTCCTGCGGACATCCGAGCGCAACTGCTGCGACTCTGCGTGCCAGACCACGCGATGAATACGGGCGCGTGAAAGAACATGGACAGAATCGAAATCGACACTTGGGCAGACATCAGCGCGGAAAGTTGGAAGTCCCTCCTTCTGGGCAACGGCGCCAGCATCGCCATCCACAAGGAGTTTGCCTATCCAACACTTCACAGCGTTGCTGACGCAAAAGGGTTGCTCGCAACCACCGCGCCAATATTCGCCAAGCTCGGCACGACCGACTTCGAACATGTTCTGCTCGCCTGCTGGTATGCCGAGCACGTCAACGTTGCCTTGGGGACTCCGTCTACCGACATCTCTGCGGCATATGCGGAAGTGCGAACAGCGCTGATCGAAGCTGTGCACAGCGTGCATCCGATACATGCCGATGTCGCCGCCGAATTACAACGGGTCGGTACATTCGCGAGCGCGTTCCCGACTGTCGTCAGCCTGAACTACGACCTCACCTTGTACTGGGCCATGCTGCTGTTCAATGCAGCAAACGGTAGCTGGTTCAAGGATGCCTTCCATCATGGTGAATTTCAGACGGACTGGGAGTACCTGCGGAGGCCATATGGGCACGCTGCCGGAGCAACGCTGGTGTTCTACCCGCACGGCAGTCTTTCCGTGGCTCGCGACTACATTGGTGACGAGACAAAGATCGCGGCATCCACTGGCGCGACGGGCGATTTGCTCGAAGCGATCACCCGAAAGTGGTCGTCCGGGCACTACGTGCCAGTATTTGTTAGCGAAGGAACCAGCAAGGAGAAAGTCGCCGCGATTCGCCGGAGTCACTATCTGACGAACGTGTACGAGGAAGTCCTGCCAGCGATCGGGGAGAGTTTGGTCGTTTATGGCTGGAGCTTTGACGAACGGGACCAGCATGTGCTCAATGCCATCTCGGCGAATCCACCGAAGCGAATGGCGGTCTCCGTGTTCACTGGTCAGCCAGATGGAGATCAGCAAGCGTTCTGCCACCAGGTTCTGAAGGCTGCTGGCCGGTCCTTGCCTGACACGGAGGTGAAGTTCTTCGACTCGCGAAGCCCTGGATGCTGGAACAACCCATGACGTGGTAGGGGCAGCAGCTGCGGTTCGTCGTAGCTAGATTGCAGTCTTCGGTTCGGCTATGAGGAGCATGACCTCTGCCTCTCGTCGGGCAACGAGGCCAGGAAGAATCTTGCCGCCGCCATAGATCCATCGCCGCAGCTCCTTGCCCGCAGCATGCCAGTCCCGCTGATTGACCCGTCGCCTCAGGGTCGATGTCTGTAACCGCCCCGCGCCGAGGTTGAAGGTGAAGTCAACGATGGCCGCGATTCGTCCCTCTGGCTCGGCGGCCAGCACCGGGCAGTAGCGAAGCGTGGCGGTGAGTGCTGTGCGCAGGTCCTGACGCAGGTACATCTCGCCCTCTTCCTCGTTGATCGGTGGATGGTCTGGCTTGCACAAACGGCCGTAGCCGATCGTCCAGTAGCCAGCCGGGCAGATATAGGGATGGGCCCGGCGCAGCGGATCTGACCTCGGAATTCGATGGAACCCCTCGAAGCGCTTCGCCAGGGCGATAGCTGCCTGGGGAATCTGGCTCATGGCCTCACCCGGTCGAACACGCGCCCGATGAACCAGAAGTTCAGCACACCGGCCCACAGCGCTTGGTCGGCTTCGGTCCATGCGTGGAGGATGGCAACACCCCAGTCGGCACCGCCTTCAATAGCGGCAACGAGGGCGGCCGTTTTGGCTGCGCAGTACAGCGCCATGAACCAATAAGTAATGACTGGGCGCACGCTGCTCGACAACGCATTGGCCCAGCGCACACCGGTTTTCTCGCCCTGTGTGCGGACGGCCTCGCGCAGCGTCTCGATCGCGCCCACGTTCCACGCAGCATCGGCACCCGCGCCGATTTCCTCCATGCGCTGCGCCCCGCGCAGCTTCTCGAACTCCAGCGCCTTGTCCTGCATCGCCAGTTCGTGGCCACGTTCGCCCTTGCGGTCGAGCCACTTCAGAAGCTCAGGTGCCAGGCGGAAGGCGCCGCCGAGCAGACCACCAAGAAGGGTCTCGATCATTGGCCACCTCCGAACACCTTGAGCTTGATGAGGGCGCCCGCTACCAGTGCCAGCAGGAATCCGGTGGTGACCATCTTGATGACGGTCTGCCATGCGGTGTGCTTGGCGGTGTTGAAGGCATCGAGCAGGCCGCGCAGTTCGCGGATGTCGTGGGCGGCGTCGTCACCGTCCAAGCCAACATCGGCCAGGGCGCGCCTGGCACCGCGCTCAGCGGCGCGGTCCAGAAGGTCTTCGAAGTCCTCCTTGCGCAGGAGGAGCATGTTGTCGACCGGGACAGGTTTTTGTGGGTCAGTCATAGGGCAGGCTCCAGAAATGCAAAACCCGCCACTTGGGCGGGTTTTCGGGGTTCAGGGGAAAAGGATCAGATGGCGATACCAGGACTCCAGCCGGTGGTCTTGTAGGCCGAGAGCACTGCCTCGTCCTCGATGAAGCACAGCCAGCCGATCTTGGGGATGTGGTACTCCCATGCGCCGGCAATCCTCGCGGCGATCTGGTCGGTTTTGCCGCTCCAGACGCCTGTGGCACCAGCGGGAATCAGGTAACGGTCGCCGTTGGCGGGGCTGGCCGGCGGCGTGGTCAGGTCGCGGTCTTTCACGGACAGGCCAACCACCGCGCCGAGGCGCTTGAGGTTGGCATCCATGCCGCTATCCCAGCCGCTCTCGCCGAGCGTCCAGCCGTAATTGAGTCCCAGGTTCGGGTCAGTCGAGGACATGGTTTATCTCCAGAGATTCGATGCTTGGCCGATGGTTTGACGTATTCGCCGGACAGCGTCCGGGTCGCCGGTGCGATGGCTTTGATGCGGGTGCTGCCGCCAATGACGCCCAACGATGGGCAGGTACAGCACCCCGCCACGCTTGGCTACGAGCAGTGTCAGCAGCCAATCGGCAAAGTTGTGGATGTCGGTGGTTTCCTTGAGCACGGCCTCGACGGCAGATCGGCGCATCATGATGAGGCCGTGCACGTGGCTGGCGCTGTTGGCGTGCTGCCAGCGGCTGTAGGCCAGACGCCGCACCGCGATGTCGTCGCCGTTTT